>NZ_CM011002.1:3762702-4068952 GCF_000158095.2 Roseibium alexandrii DFL-11 | reverse complement strand
CCTCGCCTTCATGGGCCTCGCGATGGTGCTGATGACCTTTGAAAAACTCCCACAGCTCGGCCGTTACCTGACCATGCCTGTCGGTTTTGCGCTTCTGGGATCTGCCGCTGCAATCCTCATTATCGAACTCATAAAACATCTATAACGGAGACAAGAATGACTGGATGGGCCATCCGTGGGGAATTGATCCTCAACTGCAATTGCACCGTTTTCTGCCCGTGCGTCGTTTCGCTTGGCAAACACGCGCCGACAGAGGGCTACTGCCAGGCCTGGGCCGGTGTCCGGATCGATAAAGGTCATTATATGGGCGAAGACCTGTCCGGTTTGAATGTCGGCCTGGTCCTCGAAATCCCAGGTCTGATGGCCCGCGGGAATTGGAAAGCCGCTGCCTACATCGACGAACGCGCCTCGGAAGCCGCCTATGATGGCCTTTTGAAAATCTTCTCCGGCCAGGCGAAGGGGACAACAGGCCTCTTCAAAGTCCTCGTGAGCGAGTTCCTTGGCGCTGAACGCGCACCGGTGTCTTACGAAAACGAAGGCAAGAAACGCCGCCTGATTGTAGGCAAGGCGATCAAGGGCGAGGTGGTTCCGGTCGGCGGGTCTGATCCGGACCAGGATATCGTGGTCACAAACACCGAATACTGGATGGGCTCGGATATCACGGTCGCCACCGCCACTCAGGGCCGTGTGCGTGCCTATGGCCGTGTTTGGGACTTTGACGGCCGCAGCGCCGAAATCTGTCAGATCGACTGGTCCGGTCCAGCCGCTGAACAGGCCGCATAGGGAGGGCCCGGCATGCAGGTCCCGTCTCTGTCCATCTCCCGGCGCACGCGCAAGACACCCTTCTCGCGCCGTGTCCAGGAAGCCGGTGTCAAAGCCTACACCGTCTACAACCATATGCTTCTTCCGACAGTGTTTGAGTCGGTGGAAGAGGACTATAAGCATCTGAAATCCAAAGTTCAGATCTGGGACGTGTCCTGCGAACGCCAGGTCGAACTCTGGGGACCGGATGCCGGGCGTCTGGCACAAATGCTGACGCCTCGGGACCTGTCGGACATGGCACTCAACCGGTGCTACTACACACCGATGGTCGATGAGACCGGCGGAATGTTGAACGATCCGGTGACGACCAAACTTGCGGAAGACAAGTATTGGGTTTCGGTTGCCGACAGCGACCTGCTTTTCTGGATCAAGGGCCTTGCGCACGCGTTTCGCTTGGAAGTTGATGTCGATGAGCCGGACGTTTCCCCTTTTGCCATCCAGGGCCCTCAAGCTGAGGACCTGGTCGCCCGGGTCTTCGGCGAACGCATACGGTCTATCCGGTTCTTTCACTATGACTATGTGGAATTTGAGGGGCAGCGCATGGTGCTGGCGCGCTCCGGATACTCGAAGCAGGGTGGATTTGAGCTTTATGTCGACGGCAGCAAATGGGGCGAACCCGTCTGGGATGCCTTCATGGAGGCCGGAGCAGACATGGATGTCCGGGCCGGGTGTCCCAACCTGATTGAGCGGATCGAGGGGCAATTGCTGTCCTACGGCAACGATATGACCCGCAACAACACGCCGCACGAGTGTGGACTCGGCAAGTTCTGTCAGACACAGCAAGCGATCGGTTGTGTCGGCCGGGACGCGCTGCTCCGTGTTGCGGTCGAAGGACCTGTCCGCCAGATCCGCAGTGTGGCGATCGATGGCGATCCCGTCCCGCCCTGCAACGAGTTATGGCCCATCATCGGCGGTGGCCGGCAGGTTGGAACCATCAGCTCGGCTGCATACTCACCGGATTTCAGAACCAATGTCGCCATCGGCATGGTCCGCATGACACATTGGGACGACGGTACGAAGGTCCAGGTCGACACACCGCACGGTATGCGCAGCGCAACCGTTTGGGAAACCCCGTTCTGCAACCAGGGGGGGCCAGAGTGAGAGACCATTACGAGGCTCTGCCGCCGCAAACCGCCAACCACGTGCCGCTATCACCGCTCTCTTTTCTGGAGCGGACAGCGGCACTGTTCCCGGACCGGCTGGCTGTTGTCTATAATGAGCGCCACTACACCTGGTCCAACGTTCTGGAGCGGGTGCGCCGGATCGCTTCGAGCCTCAAACAGCGTGGCATCGGGCCTGGCGACACGGTTTCTGTGATGGCGGCGAACACACCGGAACTGTTTGAGCTTCACTATGCGGTTCCGCTGACCGGCGCGGTACTCAACACGATCAACACCCGCCTCGAACCGGAGACGGTCGCCTACATCCTTGAGCACAGTGATGCCAAACTGGTGATCGCGGACACCGCCTTTTCCGGCGTGATCTCTCAAGCATTCGACATCAACGGCAAGCCTCTGCCGGTCATCAACATTGCCGACCCAGACGGCCCCGGCGGCAATCTGATCGGCGACGAGGTATTCGAAGGTCTGGTGAGCAGCGGCGATCCTGACTTTCCCTGGCAAGGGCCAGCAGATGAATGGCAAGCCCTCGCGCTGAACTATACCTCCGGCACGTCAGGCCGGCCGAAGGGCGTCGTCTATCACCATCGCGGCGCTTATCTCATGGCGATGGGTACGCCAATCGCGTGGGAGCTACCGCGCCATCCGGTCTATCTCTATTCCGTGCCCATGTTCCACTGCAACGGCTGGTGTCATGCCTGGACGATGACCTTGATGGCCGGCACGATCATTTGCATCCGGCAGGTGACTGGCGCCGCCGTGTTCGACCTCATCGCCAAGCATCAGGTGACCCATTTGGGCGGTGCGCCCATCGTGCTCTCCATGCTGGTCAACACGCCAGAGGCAGACCGTACATCTTCGCCGGGCAAAGTTAAGATCATGACTGCAGGTGCGCCGCCGCCGGCAGCCGTTCTGGCGGCAACAAAGGCGCTCGGTTTTGAAGTGATGCAGGTCTATGGCCTTACCGAAACCTACGGCCATGTTGCCCAATGCCTGTGGCGCGAGGAATGGGACGACCTTTCCGCCGACGAGCAGGCCGAGCTTCAGTCCTGGCAAGGCGTTGGCTTCCCAATGACCGAGAGCGTTGATGTGATCGACCGGGAAAGCGGCGAGCCTGTGCCCTGGGATGGTGAAACGCAGGGCGAGATCGTCATTCGCGGCAACACCGTCATGAAAGGCTACTACAAAAACCGGGAAGCTACAGATGAAGCGTTTTCCGGTGGCCACTTCCAATCAGGCGACGCGGCTGTTCGGCACGAAAACGGATATGTACAGATCCGCGACCGGCTGAAGGATGTCATCATTTCAGGCGGTGAAAACATCTCTTCCGTAGAGGTTGAGGGGGTGCTGCACCGCCACCCGGATGTAGTCCTCGCCGCCGTGGTCGCCCTGCCCGACGAAAAGTGGGGCGAAGTCCCTTGCGCCTTTGTCGAGCTCAAAGAAGGCAGCCAGGAAACCGAAGACAGCCTGATCGCCTTCTGCCGGCAGAACATGGCCGGTTTCAAGCGGCCGAAGAAAATCGTCTTTACCGAGCTGCCAAAAACGGCAACCGGCAAAATCCAGAAATTCGTCCTGCGGCAAGAGGCCCGGACACTCTCAAGTGAAACCGCATAACAGGGATATTTCACATGACTTTCAAAGCACTTGTTGTCGACAAGAACGAAGAAGGCAAAACCAGCGCCGCCGTCAAGGAAATCGACGAAAACCAGTTGCCGGACGGCAATGTTACGGTTGCGGTTGAATACTCGACCTTGAACTACAAGGACGGCCTTTGTGTTGGACCGGGTGGCGGTCTGGTCAAGGACTATCCGCATGTCCCCGGCATCGATTTCGCCGGCACCGTCGATGAGTCCTCTGACGAATGGTACAAGCCGGGCGATAAGGTCGTTTTAACCGGCTGGCGCGTCGGAGAAGTCTGGTGGGGCGGCTATGCCCAGAAGGCAAGCGTCAAGGGCGAATGGCTTGTGCCGTTGCCGGATGGCCTCACCACACGCGATGCAATGGCGGTCGGTACAGCCGGTTTCACAGCGATGCTTGCCGTTATGGCACTTGAAGATCATGGCTTGAAACCGGAAAACGGTCCGGTTCTGGTCACAGGTGCTGCGGGCGGTGTTGGCTCAGTCGCCGTCGCCATTCTCGCAAACCTTGGCTATGAGGTGCATGCAGTCACCGGCCGCGAAAGCACTTGGGACTACCTGAAATCCTTGGGCGCCCGTGCCATCGTTCCGCGGGATGACGTTGCCGAAACCATCAAGCGTCCACTGGAGAAAGAGGTCTGGGCCGGCGCGATTGATGCCGTTGGCGGTGACATGCTCGCCCGCATCCTCGGACAGATGAAGTACGGCTGCTCGGTCGCCACTATCGGTCTTGCCGGTGGAGCGAACCTTCCAGCCAGCGTCATCCCGTTCATCCTGCGCGGCGTGAACCTCCTCGGCATCGACAGCGTCATGCGTCCTTATGACGACCGTGTCCGTGCGTGGCAGCGGATCGCCAAGGACCTGCCGCTCGACAAGCTGCACGGCATGATCCACCCGGCGACCCTCGAAGACCTGCCAGGCCTTGGCAAGGACATCCTGAAAGGCCAGGTCAAAGGCCGTGTTGTCGTCGACGTGAACGCCTAAACGACATCGGGCGGCTAGCTTACTGGCCGCCCATATTTCTCCCTTAGAAAGTCGATCATCGCCCGAACCTTTTGCGGCAGGTACGAGCGGCTCGGGTAAACCAACCAGGCCGCGGTTTCAAAAGATGCTGCCGCGCAAGCATAGTCAGGAAATAGATCAATTAGGCTCCCGCGCTTCAAATCTCTTGCAACGAGCACTCCCGGCGATGTCGAAGACCGATTGAACAACGCCAAGATGCCACGCAGCGTACTGTCTAAAACCCAAGCTGGTCTCAGGTCTGCAACAATTCTTCACAGTAATTGCTTCTTTTTGGAAAGTCGCAGGAATAAGAGCAAACTCTCAGTTTCCTGCTGACGTCTAGCCCTTTCACCTCAGGCGGCAAGTTTTTGAGTATCCATGAATTCGTCATATGGTTTCGGCCGATACCCAAAGAAGAAATAGTCAGCTTTGAAGTGGTTCACTAGATACCAGTACAGATCTTCTTCAAGCTCAACCAGCTCTGAGTTCTTGCCCGAATTTTCCCAAGGGAAGGGATCGGAAATGCTAAAACGGTCGGCGATCTCGCTTACATCCAGATCTTCGACTCGCAAAACATAGTCTGGCTCTTTGTTCGATCCAAAATGATGAGTGTACTTGTATTGCTTGGCTAGAAACAGTCGCTGACGGGCCATAATCGTGGTGAAAAAAGTTAGCGGATCATAGGAATGGATGTCAGGGAACGCTTTCAACATTGTTCCCTGATACGATTCATGCGTCATAAATTTATAGAGTGACAATGCACGTTTTATCGGTTCACGGACGCATACAATAACTGTGTATTCGTCCCAAAGATTGACCGGTGTGTCATAACTCGGAAACCCATGATTTATTCGGCCCTCAAAGCCCAACCACTTTCGAAAACTTTTCCCCGCGGCCTTCGGGTTATGGACAAAAATCAGTTTTCGTTTGTCACAGATGTTTGGATTTCGGAGTGATTTAAAAGCAAGTGTTGGTTGCGACATATCTATGAAACACCGATTTGATCAACATGCGTATAAAATACAGTTAAACTCTACTCATGATAGATTTTTACGGCAATATAAACAACTTATAGAGGAAAAAATATTCTAATATTGATATTAATAGCAATATCACTAAATATCTGTAAGCTCGTTCTTTTCAACTATGTGTAGATTTCTACTTTCCGATTTGGCTATCGCCAGTCTCTTTCTATGAATAGTTCGGGCCGGGGTACCTGACTGCGATGGTTTAAAAAGTCGTCACCGGACTTGCGAAAACAGCACCCCTTTCCGGTTGCTTTTGCCCAAAACCTCCCATATAAGCGCCCGGTCCAGAGTCGTCCGGCTCGTTTTGGACTGGATTTTTGCGTTCCGGCGCAGGACCATTCAAAACAACCAAGGGCATGCCGTGTCGGCTCTGAATGCACCAACAATGAAGTGCCCGCTTGCGGGCACGCCAAAGAAAGGATGCAAAATGCCCAAGCTGAAGACGAAATCCGGCGCTAAAAAGCGCTTTAAAGTGACTGCAGGCGGCAAGGTGAAATGCGCCCAGGCCGGCAAGCGTCATGGCATGATCAAACGCTCGAACAAGTTCATCCGCAACGCCCGTGGCACAACCACGTTGAGCGATCAGGATGCCAAGGTCGTGAAACAGTTCCTGCCCTACGCATAACGCCAGCCCCTTAAGGAGATCACCTAATGTCACGCGTCAAAAGGGGCGTTACCGCCCACGCTCGTCACAAGAAAGTTTTGAAGGCTGCCAAAGGTTACTATGGCCGCCGCAAGAACACTATCCGCGTTGCCAAGCAGGCCGTCGAAAAAGCGGGTCAATACGCTTATCGCGACCGCAAGGCCAAGAAGCGTAATTTCCGCTCTTTGTGGATCCAGCGCATCAACGCGGCAACCCGCCAGCACGGCATGACCTACGGCACCTTCATCAACGGCCTGAACAAGGCCGGTATCGAAGTCGACCGCAAGGTTCTGTCCGACCTCGCCATCAGCCAGCCGGATGCGTTCAAGGCTCTGGTTGACCAGGCGCAAGGTGCCCTGGCTGCTTAAGTTCTTCTGAACTTAACCGGAATTAAAAAAGCGCGGTCTTTCGGGACCGCGCTTTTCTTTTGAGGATCAGTCTCATTCCGGTCCGCGCCATCCTCGTCTTTAGGTCATGGGCACATGTTTTGGATAACTTATGGACCTTCGGAACAAGTCCGAACATGACGCCGAGACGGAACTACGCTCAAAGCCCTTCAAAAAGCGCAGTTGAGAGATAGCGTTCTGCAAATGAGGGGATGATGACAACAATGGTTTTGCCCGCCATCTCATCCCGCTGACCAGCCTTGATCGCTGCAGAGAGAGCCGCGCCAGAAGAGATGCCGACGGGAATTCCCTCTGTTTTCGCAACTTCGCGCGCCATGGCAAAGGCATCTTCATTGCTCACTTTGGCAATTTCATCGAAGACACCTGTATCCAGCACACCCGGTACAAATCCCGCACCGATGCCCTGGATCTTGTGCGGACCCGGCTGGCCTCCGGAGAGAATCGGGCTGTCTTCCGGCTCAACAGCCACCACATGCAGGTCCGGCTTGCGGTCTTTCAAAACCTGCGAAACGCCGGTGATGGTGCCACCAGTTCCAATGCCGGATACAAACACATCAACTGCACCGCTGGTATCGTTCCAGATCTCTTCCGCTGTGGTGTTGCGGTGAATTTCCGGATTGGCCGGGTTTTCAAACTGTTGTGGCATCACGGCGCCGTCAATCTCGCCAAGAAGCGCTTCTGCACGGGCGATCGCGCCCTTCATGCCCTTGGCCCCTTCCGTCAGTTCCAGCTCTGCACCCAGGATCTTGAACATCTTGCGGCGTTCCACGGACATCGTTTCCGGCATAACAAGAATGAGGCGATATCCCTTGGCCGCCGCCACAAAGGCGAGCGCGATCCCGGTGTTGCCGGATGTCGGCTCCACAAGGGTCGTCTTGCCCGCTTCAATCTTGCCGTCACGTTCCATGGCATCGATCATGGCAACGCCAATACGGTCCTTGACGCTTGCGATCGGATTGAAGAATTCAAGCTTGCCGAGAAGGGTCGCTTTCACACCATGAGCATTCGCCAGACGATCCAAACGAACCAGTGGTGTATCGCCAATGGTGTCCGTGATCGAGGAGTAGATCTTGCCGCGCCCGTGCGTCTTGATTGTCATTGAAGTCTCCCAGCTAAAACGAATGCAGTGCCAATCGCACCTTTCTAAATTGTGACTTCAAGATAGTACGGCACCGCGGGAGATATAAGGGGAAGAACCCCTAGAGAGCGCGCCCTTCGTAAAATGCCTTTTCGCAAAATGCTCAAGGCTTAGAAAACAGCAAACCTGGTAACGCAGCCATATTGTCAAAGAGGTATGCACCCGCATCTGCAAGCGCTTCACGGTCGCAGGCCGGATCTTCGACATACGCATAAACAGCCATACCGGCAGACCGCGCAGCCTGCACCCCGGGCAGACTGTCTTCAATGACCGTACAGTCTTCCGGCCGATATCCCATCGACTTGGCAGCGAGAAGAAAAACGTCGGGCGCCGGCTTGCCATTGGCGCAGTCTTCTGCAGAGAAAAGCTTGCCCTGAAGGCGAGGCAGCAAGCCCGAGCTGCCAAGTGTAGTCCGCATCTTGGCGTACTTGCCGGACGAACCGACACAATAAGGCACGTTGCGCCGGTCAAGTTCATCCAAAACATCAGCAATGCCAGTAATGGCGGGTACGCCAGCTGCGAACACTTCCAGATCGCGTTTCCGAACCTGATCCGGCCAGTCGTTCGGAAGGGTCCGGCCGGTCAACGCCTCGACCATCTCTTTAACGTTTTCGAGGGTCCGGCCCATGAAGCGCTGCTGACACTCTGGCCCAGCGATTGGATAGCCGAGCTCAGTCACCATTTCTGCGAGACTGGCATTGACCATCCGTTCGGTGTCCACCAGAACGCCGTCGCAATCGAAAATGACAAGTTTCGGATCCATAGAAAAACCCTTTGTGCTCAGGCCTTAGCGCTGTCCAGTAGATCCAAACCCGCCGGTTCCCCGGCTTGTTTCAGACAGGATTTCGACTTCCTCGATCTCAGCCTGCAGCACCGGCGCAATCACCATCTGGGCAATGCGATCGCCACGGGAGATTTCAAAGGCCGTATCACCGAGATTAATCAGGATCACTTTAACTTCGCCGCGATAGTCCGCATCGATCGTACCAGGCGTATTAAGCACTGTGACGCCGTGTTTCGCGGCAAGGCCCGAACGCGGCCGCACTTGGGCCTCGTAACCTGCCGGCAACGCCATCGCCAAGCCGGTAGGCACCAGCGCCCGGCTTCCAGGTTGCAGCGTCAGACCGTCGTCCACAGCTGCAAGCAGATCGAGGCCTGCGGCCAAATCGCTTTGGTAGGCAGGCAAAGGCAAGTCGCGCCCATTGTCGAGGCGTTTGAGTTCAAGTTTGATGGTCATAAGGCCGTCCCGGTCCGTTTTAGAACGGTTGACGACATTCGAGAGAACCTGTCAAGCGCAACGCGGCCATGAACCGGATATGCGAAAAATATCAAAAGGCTACTTGCAGCAGCCACGTTGTCCTGAAACTATCTGCCGTATCGGAAAGTTCTTCGAGCTGGGAGACCCTAAGAAATGAAATATTTGCTAAGCGCTGTTGCGGCGGGAATGATTTTCGCTGCCGGCATGACGGCACAGGCGCAGACCGTCGGGTTTGCCGATGCCATCAAGATCCTCGCAGGGAGTTGCGGTTCAGACATCGACAAGTATTGCAAATCAGCCACTCTCGCCAATAACGGCATTGGTCAGTGCCTCGATCAAAACCAGGCCAAGGTTTCGCAGAAATGCAATGCAGACCGCGTCGTTGTAGCAAACTTGATTGCCGAACGTCTCGCAGCTCAAAAGGCAGCGCCGGATCTGTGCGCTCGAGACGCCACCCAATTCTGCAAAGGCGTCAAACCTGGTGCCGGTCACATCCTGCGATGCCTCCTGAAGGCGCAGCCGTCGGTCAGCGCAAAATGCAACACTGCGATTGACCTCGCTGGATACCGCTAAGCCGGGTTAAGGAGACTTTTTATGAAAAACCTGTTTTTTGCCAGCGCTGCCGCATGTGCACTTTGCTTCTCTACAACACTTGCCAGCGCCCAAACTGAACTGAGCCGCAATCAGATCATCAACTCACTACAAGGCGCTCAGGAAAAAGTGGAAGTAAGCGCGGATGCGCTGCAGCGCGCCGCTCTGGAAAACATTCAGAAGTATCCGGGCGCCGATTCGCCGCAAACCATTCCGATGTATCAGCAGCTCGCGTCCTTGCGCCAGTTCAACATCGAAATCACGTTTGACTTCGATTCAGCGCGCATCCGGCCAGAGTCCTATGAAGCCGTTGGCTTGATCGCCGATGCACTTCACACACCCTACCTTCAAGGCCAGACGTTCTTCATCGTCGGTCATACCGACGCCAAGGGAGACCGGACATACAATCTGGAACTGTCGCAACGGCGCGCCCAAGCCATTCGTGAGGCCCTGGTGACGACTTTCCAGGTGCCGGGCTCCACCCTCTTCTCGGTTGGTCTTGGCGAAGAGCAATTGCGCGATCCGGCCGACCCGTTTGCCGCCGTAAACCGTCGGGTACAACTCATCAATATGGGCTATAACTAAGTTATTGTGGTGCGGGTGCTGAGCGCCCGCACTACCATGTGTCACACGTCAGATTACGTCACCCAAAATAGCCAATTTTGATATGTTCGCACTCGTTGTTTAACCTCATTGAACAATGTGTCAAACAGCTCTGATCTTCAGAAAAACCCCGAACGGTTTATTTCTATGATGAGGCCCACTTGGCCGTAAGCATGGAGTAGACCAATGCCGGATCATCAAACGCCAATTCCTCCTGTTTTCTTTGCCCATGGCGCGCCGACACTGGCCGTGCGGGACACACCGGCGAGCCGTTTTTTGAAACATTTCGGCAAGGATATGGAGCAGCCACGCTTCATTTTGATCTTGTCCGCTCATTGGGAAACAGAAGGACTGAAGATCTCGGCTCCAGGCCCTTTGCGCACATATCACGACTTCCGAGGTTTCCCAGACGAACTCTATGAAATCTCCTACCCCGCTTCGGCAGACGCAAGTGCAGTTCAAGAGGTGGTTTCAATTCTAAGCGCTGCCGGACTGGATCCTGAACAAGATGCTGACTGGGGTCTTGATCATGGGGCCTGGGTGCCTTTGTCACTGGCCTTCCCGGACGCAGACATCCCGGTTGTTCAAATTTCGCTCCCAAACAACAGCTCTCCGGAAACGATCTACGCACTCGGAGCAGCTGTGGCACCGTTGTCGGAAAAAGGTGTCCTGATCGCCGGCTCTGGCAGCACCACCCACAATTTAAGAGCCATTGGGCCGGATGGATCGCAAGTTCCGGCCTGGGCAACGGGGTTCGATGCCTGGCTAGACACGGGACTGGACACTGGGCAACTGAACTACTTCGACAACCTGGAAGCTGCCCCCGACTTTCGCCAGAACCACCCGACAGAAGAGCACCTGTTGCCGCTGTTCTTTCCCTTTGGCGCTGCAGGCAGTGGGAAAAAGCCCGAGCTCCTGCACCGGAGCTACGAATACGGCTCAATAAGCATGAGTTACTATCGGTTCCAGTAACTGCCTCTGACTGCTGTGCGTGTCACTCACCGCTGGACCAAAGGCCGTGTCTTTGATATCGCGCTTTTGTTGGCAGAGGGCACAAAATGCGAATTGCAGTGACCGGAACACATGGAACCGGCAAGACAACACTCATCGAAGATTTCGCTGCCCTGAAGCCGGAGTACCATCCTGTTCCGGAGCCCTACTTCGAGCTTCTTCAGAAAGGGCATAGCTTTTCGGACCCGCCAACGATCGACGACTTTTCAAGCCAGCTCGATCAAAACATCCGTACGGTGCTCGAGACAAAATCTGACGACAAAGTGCTCTTCGACCGCTGCCCATTTGATCTGATCGCATATTTGGAGGTCTTGAGTGAACAGGGCGGCGAAGAGTGGGTGCCATCAGGACGCTTGCTTCAAAAGATTGAAGCGGCTCTCCAGTCTCTGGATCTGATCGTATTTCTTCCTATCGGCTCACCCGATGGGACGGGGCAAAATGCAGAAATGCAACAGCTGCGGAGCGCGGTCGACGAACAATTGAAACAGATCCTGCAAGAGGATTCTCTGGGATTGATTACAGAGGCGCTGGCCATTCTGGAACTGACAGGCTCACCACAGGACCGGCTTCAGGCACTCGCCGGCCACTGCACGCACCGGTGAGACGGGCTGTTACGATTTATCTCTGCTGAGCATCTCTGCAGCCCGGGCAATCAGTTGGCGGGCAACGTCTTTCTTGTCCATCGCAGGCCAGTCTTCCACGCCATTGGCGCTGACCAGCCTTATGGTGTTGGCGTCGCCGCCCATGATGCCCGTTGCAGGGCTTACATCGTTGGCGACAATCCAGTCGGCCCGTTTTCGCTCCAACTTCGCGGCCGCATTTTTGATGAGGTCCTGAGTTTCGGCGGCAAAGCCGATCAGGAGAGATGGTCTCAGTGTTTTGTGGTGGCCGATGGTTCTTAGAATGTCTGGATTCTCGGTGAGTTCCAAGCCAGGCGGTTTGCCGCTGCCGTCTTTCTTGATCTTCTGATCACCTTCCGAGACAACGCGCCAGTCAGCAACAGCTGCGGCCATGATTGCGATATCCGCGGGCAGGTTCTGCTCAACAGCTGCCATCATCTCTGCCGCAGATTCAACGTGGATCGTCGTGACATGGTCCGGGTCGGGGATCGTCACCGGACCGGAAACCAGTGTCACCCGCGCACCCGCCGCAAACGCTGCTTCGGCAAGGGCATGGCCTTGCTTGCCGGAAGACCGGTTGGCGATATAGCGCACCGGGTCGATCGGCTCATGGGTCGGACCGGATGTGATCAAGACATGCTTCCCGGCCATCGGCAGCTTCCCTGCTGCTATCGCCTGATCCCGCAAAAGGCGTTCGGCTGCCCCGGCAATGTCCAAAGGCTCGCTCATGCGGCCAACCCCGGCTTCGCCTTTTTCCGCCATTTCACCGCTGGCAGGCCCGATGAATGCAATGCCGCGCTGACGCAAGATGTCCAAATTTTTCAGTGTTGCCGGGTTTTGCCACATCTTCGGATTCATTGCCGGGGCCAGCAGAACCGGTTTGTCAGTTGCAAGCAAAACGGCCGTCGCAAGATCATCGGCAATGCCATGGGCCATCTTGGCCATCAGATTGGCCGTTGCAGGCGCGACAAGGATCAGATCATGATCCCGGGCAAGGCGGATGTGACCCACATCATGCTCCGCTTCCCGGTCGAACAGGTTGGTGAACACCTTTTCAGCGCTCAAGGCACCCACCGCCAGCGGCGTGATGAACTCCTGTGCACCATCCGTCATGATCGGGACAACCCGTGCGCCCCGTTCCTTGAGCCGCCGGATCAGGTCCAGAGATTTGTAAGCAGCGATGCCGCCGCTAATGATCAGGACAATCTCTTTGCCGGCAAGCATCGGAAATATACTCCCAAGAGGCGATGGAGGTCAGAAACCGGAACGGAAATCGCGCGGAGCAGCGGACACAACCTGACTGCCGGAGCCCGTGACCTGATACACCGCAAGTCCGCGTTCATTGAGACCATTCGGCTTGAAGCGGAACAAGCCGTCAATTCCAAGGAATCCATCGCGGTTGGTCAAAATGCTCTGTTGGAACCTTTGAGGTCCGGCGGAGCGGATCAGGCCGGCTGCCAGTGTAACGCCGTCATAAACAAGGCTGGCATTGCGCGGCGGAGGCGCACCATAAGTTTGTTGATAGCGCTGCGCAAACCCGCGGAACCCACTGTCTTCGGGACCTGCGAACCAAGAGCCTGTCAGGGTCGGATTGTTCTTCACCTGCGGCGTGTCCCACTGACCCGAGCCGAGCAGCTTGATGTTGCCGATCTCGGCATTCAGCCCCATCAAGGTTTGCATCACGAGGCCAGGCACAGGTCCGCCAGCGGGGACAAACAAAGCGTCGATGCTGGTCAAAGACGACTGAAGCGCATTGGCCTTGACCACCAGGTCGGACGTGTCCGAACCACTGACGTTATAGCGCTGAATAGTTGCGATCCGTCCGCCCGTACGGCCGACTTCCTGACGGAACGCGGCCTCAACCACACTGCCATAAGAATCGTTCGGAAGGAGAGCAGCGTAGGATCGCTTCTGCTGGCTGCTCGCATATCCGATGATGCGCTTCACATCGCTTTCCGGAAGGAAGCTCAACAGGTAGATGCCGCGTGCGGCGACAGATGTATCGGTCGAAAACGCTATCACCGGAACACCTGCCGCCCTTGCAGCTGAACCGGCGCCCGATACTGCCGGGGCAAAGACAGGTCCGAGGATCAGCTCGGCGCCTTCAGAGATCGCCTGCTGCGCGGCCGCACGGCCCCCTTCCGTGGTCCCTCCGGTGTCTTTCACCAGAAGCTGCACATCCGAATTTGGAAAGTTTTGAAGCGCCAGCGCAGCGGAGTTTTTGAAAACGGTTCCGATCGACGCATTGCCCCCACTTGAAGAAAGCGGAAGCATAAGTCCGACCCGAACCGCCCCTGTGCCGATTGTTTCACCGGTCACCTGCGGTTGGGCGCCCGGCTGGATCTGTTCGCCAGGCATCGTTCCAAGGGATGAGCCCAGGCAGCCCCCAAGCGCCAGCGTACTGGCACCGGCCAAAGCGGTTTTCAAGAATGTGCGTCTTCGATGCCGAACAATGGCGTCCGTTTCGTCCATGTGTCTGATTTCCATCCACCCTTTGCCCCAGACTTAAGGATTAACGAATGCGCTGTCCAGTTTTCAGCCGCGCAACGCGGCATGAATAGTGGATTTGCCTTGCATTGCGTCTTTCTGACAGGTAGCGCAAGAAAATCGGGACGTCCTTGAGATCGGAACCGAGGATTTGAATTGAGGTGAAGGGATCCGTGATGACAGAGCCAAGCGGCGAACAGACAGGTTCCAAAAACCGTTACAGCTTGTCGGAACACGCCTTTACGGCGCCCAATCTGGAACCCGCGCTCTATATTGTCTCCACGCCGATCGGAAACCTCGGCGACATCACCGTGCGCGCGCTGGAAACGCTCGCGGCCGCGAGCATGATCGCGTGTGAAGATACGCGGATAACATCAACGCTTACGCAGAAATTCGGCCTCAAGACCCCGCTTCTTCCTTACCACGAACACAACGCGGATAAGCAGCGGCCAAAAATTCTCGGAGAACTCGAAGCCGGCAATGCGGTTGCCCTTGTATCCGATGCCGGCACGCCGCTGGTGTCTGATCCGGGCTACAGGCTGGTCCGGGACGTTGTGGCAGCCGGATACAAGGTGTTCCCGATCCCTGGCGCCTCCGCCCCGCTCGCAGGTCTGGTTGCGTCCGGGCTTCCCAGCGACACGGTTTTGTTTGCCGGATTTCTGCCGCAAAAGGGTGGCCCCAAGACCAAGCGTCTTGAAGAACTCGCCAAAATTCCGGCCACGCTGATTTTCTTTGAATCGCCTCATCGGACAGCGGCAACCCTGGAACTTATGGCAGCGGTTTTTGGCGAAACGCGAGAAGCCGTGGTCGCCCGCGAGCTCACCAAACGATTCGAGACATTCGAGCGGGGAACGCTGGCAGAACTCAGCAACCGGTTCGCAGATCAAACGGTGAAGGGCGAAATTGTCATCCTGGTGGAGCCGCCCGAAGAAAAACCGGAAGCAGATGCGAAAGACCTCGACACCCTGCTTCGGGAAGCGCTGTCAGATATGCCCGTCAGCGCAGCCGCAAAACAGGTTTCAAAGGCAACGGGTCTCGATCGCAGCGAAGTCTATAAACGCGCGCTCGAACTCAAGGCAGGTGGCTGACCATGGCAAAAGGCGACGGCCAGACAACCGAACGCCGCCGCAAGGCGCATATCCGTGGTCTGTCTGCCGAAAATTTTGCTGCCTGGTACTTGCGGCTAACCGGCTGGCGCATCCTGAAGCAACGCTACAAGACAAAGGCAGGCGAAATTGACCTGATCGTCAAGAAACGCAAGACCGTCGCCTTTATCGAGGTCAAGGCGCGTAAATCCCGGCAAGCCGCGCTTGAAGCCGTGAGCCCTGCAAGCCAAAAGCGAATCGTCCGGGCCGCAAAGATCTTCGTTGCCGAGCATCCGAAAGCCGGCTTTTTCACGCTCCGGTTTGACGTGATGATCATTCGCCCGTGGGCCCTTCCTGAGCGGATCGTGAACGCCTTTGAGGCGAGAGACTGAAACGCTACCTCTGGACAAACCCTGTCCCGGACCGCATATCTGCGGCGAACAGTCTTTCGCCCCAAGCGCACCGTTTCAAACGGATGGCGCCCCCGCCGGGAGTGGCCTTATGCCGATAAAAGTCGCGGTCCAGATGGACCACATCGAATCCATCAACATTGCCGGCGACAGCGCCTTTGCGATGATGTTGGAGGCACAAAAGCGCGGCCACGAGCTCTATCACTACACACCGGACCGGCTGGCACTGCGCGGGGATGAGGTCTTCTGCGCGTTGGAACCCGTTACGGTCCGCGACGAAAAGGGCAACCACTTCACGCTCGGTGAGCGGACGCGCACCGACATGCGCGAGATTGATGTGGTGTTGATGCGGCAGGACCCGCCGTTCGACCTTTCCTATATCGCAGCGACGCATATCTTGGATAAGATCCACCCGGACACTCTGGTGGTCAACGATCCAACGGAAGTGCGCAATGCGCCGGAAAAACTGTTCGTCACCGAATTTCCGGATTTGATGCCGCCGACCCTGATCACCAAGGACCGGGCAGAAATCGACCTCTTCCGGGAAGAATACGGTGATATCGTCATGAAGCCGCTTTTCGGCCATGGCGGCGCGGCGGTGTTCCGGATCACAAAAGATGACCTGAACTACGGCTCACTGTACGACTTCTTTGCCGCCACCTTCCGCGAGCCCTGGGTGATTCAGCAGTTCCTGCCGAATGTAAAACACGGCGACAAGCGCATTCTCCTTGTCAACGGAGAGTTTGCCGGCGCGGTGAACCGCGTCCCGGCCGCCGGAGATCTGCGTTCCAACATGGTGCGTGGCGGCGCGCCGACGGACAGCGATCTGACAGAACGGGAACGCGAAATCTGCGCCCGCCTCGGGCCGTCCCTTCGTGAAAAAGGTCTGATCCTGGTCGGAATCGATGTCATCGACGGCATGCTGACGGAAATCAACGTGACCGCGCCAACTGGCATTCGCGCCATCCAGAACCTCGGTGGCCCGGATGTCGCGGCAAAGGTCTGGGATGTCCTGGAGCAAAAAATCAAGGACTGAACTGCAGTCCGGGGCTACAGCAACCAAAAAAGACCCTCACACCAAGGTGTGAGGGCTCAAGTGTGTGCTTAGACAATGCAATAGAGGGCCTATTCAGCAGCCTCTGTATTTAAAACACCCCGGCGGATCTGATCTTCCTCGATCGATTCAAAAAGTGCCCGGAAATTTCCTTCGCCGAAGCCCTCATCGCCTTTTCTTTGAATGAATTCAAAGAAGATAGGCCCAATGACGGTTTTAGAAAAAATTTGCAGAAGGATCTTGGTCATGCCGCCGTCGATGACGCCTTCGCCATCAATCAGGATGCCGTGAAGCTTCATCCGCTCGATCGGTTCATCATGACCATGCACCCGGTCACGAGACATCTCGTAGTAAGTGTCCGGCGGGCCCGGCATGAATTTCAGCTCGTTGTCCGCCAGCTTGTCCGTGCTGGTATAGATGTCGTCCGAGCCAACCGCGATGTGCTGAATCCCTTCGCCCTTGTACTTGCGCAAGTACTCTTCGATCTGGCTGGTGTCATCCTTGGATTCGTTCAGCGGAATTCGGATCTTGCCGCAGGGCGACGTGATCGCCCGGCTGACAAGACCGGTGATCCGGCCGTCGATGTCGAAGAAATGGATCTGTTTGAAGTTAAAGAGGTCGCGGTAAAAATCCCACCACTTGTCCATATTGCCGCGGTAGACGTTGTGCGTCAGGTGATCGAGGTAATAGAAGCCGACCCCTTCCGGTTTCGGATCCACATCCCCAAGCCAATTAAATTCCGCCGAATAAGCTGACCCCTTGTCGCCGTAGGCTTCAATGAAATACAGCAGCGAGCCGCCGATGCCCTTGATGGCGGGAACGTTCAGGGTCTTGTCATTATCCGCATAAGGCTCCGCCCCTTTTGAAATGGCGTGGTCATAGGCCTTTTGAGCATCCACCACGCGCCAAGCCATGGACGGCGCACACGGTCCATGATCTTCAACGAAACGCATGGCATGGCTGCCCGGCTCCGCATTCAGAACATAGGTAATGTCACCCTGGCGGTAGAGCGTGATCTCTTTGGTCTTGTGTTTCGCGACCGGCACATACCCCATCTTGCGGAACAAGGCATCGAGCTTCTCCGGCTCCGGATGGGCAAACTCGACAAACTCAAAACCGTCCGTACCGGCCGGGTTCTGCGGGGTGATTTGCGCTGGCGGCGCATCGTGCGGGAATGGTCCCATGGCTGATCCTCCTGAAAAGTCCAAACTTTCTGTCTAGAATGCCCGGGACCGCGCGCAGGGTGTGTGCAATCTGCGTGATTTACCGTATAGTGACGCGTTTTTCGTGCGCAAATAGAGAAAAATTAGCATGCAAATTGCACTGGACAGCTTTGACGTGAAGTTGCTCGCCGCCCTTCAGGAAAACTCCGCCGCGACCAATGCGGAAATCGGCGAAACGATCGGCTTGTCCGCAAGCCAGGTCTCCCGGCGCCGGCAGAAACTGGAGGACAACGGCATCATCCGCCGGTACCGGGCTGCCCTTAATCCCGAGGCCCTGGGCTTTACCGTGACAGCCTTTGTTGGGGTGACCTTGGGCGCCCATAGCCGGGAAAACGCCCGCAAGTTTCGCAACATGGTCACCGCCATGCCGGAAGTTCAGGAGGCCCATACGCTTACCGGCGATGTCGATTACATGCTGAAAGTGGTCGTCCGGGACCTGAAAGCTCTCAGCCGGATCGTAAACGACGAGCTCTTGCCCCAAGAAGCTGTCCAGCACGTGAAGTCCTCCATTGCGATGGACACGTTGAAGGACGACAACTTGTTACCTTTGGCGTGAATATCGACACGACGGCCGCAGACCCAAACTGTTTGATGAAAAACCGTCATGAATCACGGCATAACCTTGCGACCGGGCGCAAAAATCCCATCTGAAGAACGATGATTTCGTCCTCGGCGGACATAGGGAGCCAAACATGTTTGATGCAAAATCCTTGCTGGATCAGTTTTTGGGAAGCCAGGGCGGCGCCCCCGGTGGGCAAGGCGGCCAATATCCTGGTCAGAACCAGCGTGCCGGATCCGGTGATCTTCTCTCCCAGGGCAAGGATTTTCTGTCCTCACAAGGTGGCGGCCTGGCGCTTGGCAGCCTTGCAGGTTTGATGCTTGGCTCAAAGTCCGGACGGAAAATGGGCAAAAAAGCGGTCACTTATGGCGGCTTGGCGCTGGTCGCAGGTCTTGCCTACAAAGCTTATCAGGGCCATCAGGCCAACAAGCAAAACGCACCACGCCCGCACTATCCGCAAGACGAGCCGATCCCGCTGGAAGCCCCGCGCGGCACCGCCTTTGACCCGGCACAGCAGCCGGGCGGCGAAAATCAGTTCGCAGTCAACCTTCTCACTGCCATGATTTCAGCCGCCAAGGCTGACGGCCATATCGACCGGGACGAGCAGGACCGGATCTTTGAGAAGATTGATGAGGCCGGTCTCGACAGCGAAGCCAAGGCATTTCTGATGGATGAGCTGCGTTCGCCGCTTGATCTCGACAAGGTCGTTGCCAGCGCAACTTGTCCGGAAACGGCCGCCGAGATCTACGCCGCGTCCCGGCTCGCCATTGACCCGGACCATCCGGCGGAAAAAGCCTATCTGCAGATGCTGGCCGCCCGGCTTGGTCTTGAAGAAGGTCTGGTGCAGGAAATTGAAATGGCGGTCCGTGAAGCGGAGATGGCCGGTTAAGACCTTAAGTCGCTGGGGGATCCGGGACGTGCGTTACGCCCCCGGCTCCCACTCTTCGGGCGCCATTTCAAATCCTTCGAACTGAAATCCAGGTGCGACGGTGCAGCCGACGAGAGTCCACACTCCGAGCGAGCGGGCTTGTTGCCAGGCCTCGCGCGGCACGATGCCCTGCGGGCGCTCTCCCGCAGCCAAATCGTTGCCAAGCTGGAACACCTGCTTGTCGTTGCCACCCGTGCTGATGGACAGTTCCAGCGCCGCACCGGCATACCAATGCCAGGTCTCCACGGCGTCCACCTTGTGCCAGCGCGACACCACGCCGTCCGGCAACAGGAAATAGATCAGCGTGGAGGCTGCACGCCCCTGCGCGTCCGTCACATCATCGCGAAAGGTTTCTGCATAGAACCCGCCCTCCGGATGCGGCTGCATCTTCAGAAGGTCGACGATGTCATCGGCGGAAAGAGTTTGATCAACCGGCATACCTGTCCCGTGGTCTAAGGCGATTGGAACACCTGAGTAACAGGTGCTTCCAATCCGTGCCGGATAAATATTGGAAATTGGACCATAATGTCAGTGATTGGGTTTGGTATCGGTGCAAAACGCAATGTCATCGACGGTTTCCCGCAAGGCGGCGACAATTTCTTCGTAGAGCACTTGCATATCGAGGCGGTGGCCACCGCCTTGGGTGAGTGGAATGGGTTCAGCCTGGCTTGCAATTCTTTGCACCGCATCCTGGGCGCGCTGTTCCGGGGTCCGTCCGGATGGGTCTAAAGACCGGTCAATCGTCATGGTTTCTGCCCCTTACAGGATCATAACGAGTTGGATATAGGAGCGGTTGGCCTGTGTTTTTAGCGGTCCAGTGAAAGTTTCTTGATCGAGCCGCACCATCAGGCGGGTGGTGAATGCAGCGTCAAGACACTGCACCACGATCAGGCATTGTCTTTGCGCGTACGGATTTCAGCGAATACAGCCTCTGCAGGCTGTCCTGCCATGCCCAGCGCGTCTGCGACAGACGCTTCTCCTGCCCGAAGAAACGGGTTGGTTGCCTTTTCAGCGGCCATTGTGGTCGGCAGTGTCGGTTTGCCCAGAGCGCGGATGTCGGCAATCTCCTTGGCGCGTGCCTGCAAGGCTTCATTGCCCGGCTCGATGGTCACGGCGAACTTCGCATTGGCCTCGGTGTATTCATGCCCGCAATAGATTGTGGTGTCATCTGGCAGCCGGTGCATCAGATGGGAGAGCGAGGCCCACATCATCTCCTTGTCGCCTTCAAATACCCGGCCGCAGCCCAGCGCAAACAGTGTATCCCCCGTGTGGGCGACCTTGATTGAGGGGATGTACCAGGAGATCTGATCGAGCGTGTGGCCGGGCGTTGCAATCGCCTTGACCTCATAGGGACCGCACAAGACATCGTCGCCGTCCTCGACAGTCCGATCGAGCTCGGAAATCTTTTGGCGTGACCGCTCCGGACCGATCACCACCGCACCGGTTTTGGTCTTCAGCTCTCCCAGCCCCTGCACGTGATCCCAATGATGGTGGGTGATCAGGATATGACTGAGTTTCCAGCCGGTTTCCGCCAAGACCGCCTCATAGGCTGCGGCATCCGGCACATCGACAGCCACGGTCGTACCGCTCTCGCGGTCATGAATGAGAACACCAAAATTATCGTCCAGGCAGGCAAACTGATGGATTTCGGTGGTGTCGCTTAAGGACATGAGAAACTCCTCGGCCGGGGATCGGAATACGCGCCACAGTGGCAAAGACCGGCGCTGCGGGCAAGCCATTGAGGTGTATTCGCTTAGCTGGATTTCAAGTCTTGCGCTCCCGGGCAGTTCCCTGTTCAATCGCCGTCCAAGCTTCCATCAGGCGAATTTTATGTATCTTGACGTCGTTCATTTGCGAGCCTTTTACGATCTTCCACTTGGGCAGTTGCTGCGAGGCTTGATCGGCGCACCGGTCGCGCAGATGTGGCCGGATATTCAAGGGCAAAGCCTGTTGGGTCTCGGGTATGCCGGACCGTTCATGCGCCGGTATCACGGATCGGCCGAACGGGTGATCTCTGCGATGCCAGCCCCCCAAGGCGCCATCCACTGGCCGCGGGAACATGCCAATTCATGCGCCTTGGTCGAAGATGAGGCTTTACCGTTTTCTGATGCGACGTTCGACCGGATCATGCTGGTCCACGCGCTTGATCATTGCTCCGATCCATCCGCGATGCTGCGGGAAGTCTGGCGTGTGCTCGCGCCAGGCGGCCGTGTGATCGTTGTTGTGCCCAACCGACGCGGTTTATGGGCCCGCTCTGAGCTCTCCCCGTTTGGTTATGGCCGGCCGTACTCGGGAAGCCAGCTGAAGGAACTCATGAAGAATTGCCAGTTCAACGTCCTGAGCGATTCTGAAGCGCTCTTCATGCCACCATCGCGGGCAGTCAGCATTCAGCGGACAGCACGGACCTGGGAGAACCTTGGACGCCGCTTCTGGCCGGCATTCGCCGGCATCCTCATCCTGGAAGCGGAAAAGCTGGTGTTCAGGAGCTTGCCCGTCGATGGCAAGAAGAGCCGCCTTCGGGTTCTGCGGCCGGTTTTCATTCCAGATGGCGCAGCGACAGGGCTGAAGCCTGTGCGGCAGGAACGGTCGGAGCAGTAGCGCTAGGTCCGGAATTCTTTTGCCTTTTTGCGACCAGATACATATGACTAGGCCGCGCTTGCACACGCTTGTTTTTGAGGAAATTTTGTATGACCCGGAGCCCGGATAACGGCGCATCAATCGATACCGCCCGCGCCCGTCTCGCCGAAATCGATGCGCGCATTTACGATGCGCTGGTGGAACGTCACCAAACAGAGACCGATCTCGCCGCTTTGCACGAGAGCGCGGACGCATCCTCACAAACTCAAGATTATGACCGTGACACCGACCTCATCCGGTCATTGGCAGAGCTCAATCAAGGCGCATTGCCACTGGTTGCCCTTGAAGAAATCTGGCGCGCAATCCTCGCAACCAGCGCAGAACGGCCCGCCGGATCTGCGATCCATCTGGACGGCAGCGGTGATCTTGTCGGCATGCTGGATCTTGCCCGTTACTATTTCAGCTTTTCGGCAGAGCTAGTGCCGGGAAGCGATGCCGCGGATGTTGCCGGCGCCGTAAGCGATGCGGTTTCCGACATTGGGCTGGTGGCCTTGAGCGACCGGGCAGATCTGCCTTGGTGGCGCGGGCTGAATGAGAGCGGTGCTCAGATCCGGGCCCGCTTGCCGCTTGTTCTCGTTGATGAACGGCCTGCAGATTTGCCGGCACTGGTTCTTGCCAAATCCGACAGGATTGTCGACAAGCCGGAAATTGCGGTTTATGACGCGCGTTGGTCTGACCGTTTGCCTGGCAAATTGATGGACCAGGGGATCGAAGTTCTGAGCTTCTACCGCTCGGCGACCGGTGTGGATGCACTGCTTGCCGTATCCGGCGATCTGCCGGAGGACGCTGTCCTGGCAGCTTGCCTGGAAGCCGGTGCCGCACCAGACGTCTTGAGAGCAGTTGGCGGTTATGCAGCGCCAATTGACGGGGCCGGCGATCCAGATGATGTGTTTGACCCTGCAGATGCAGGGGACTTGGGATGAATGACATGACGATTGCAGTGACTGAAGTCGATCAGACGGCCGTTCAGAGCCGCCCGCAGCCGAAACAAGGCGTGTTGGATATTGCCCCCTATGTGCCGGGCAAATCCAAGGGCTCTAATGGCAAGACGCTTCATAAACTCTCGTCAAATGAAACGCCGCTTGGTTTCAGCGACGCAGTGTCCGCAGCAATCGAAGGCGTTGCGAAGTCTCTGGAGCTCTATCCGGACGGCGGGGCGACTGAATTGCGGGCCGCCATCGGGGATGTTTACGGCCTCAATCCGGATCGCATCATTTGCGGCGCAGGATCAGATGAAATCCTGAGCATGCTCGCCAACACCTATCTCGATGAAGGTGATGAGGCGATCTATTCCGAACATGGCTTCCTCGTTTATGAGATCGCAATCCGCGCCGCGGGGGCAACACCGGTTGTCGCGCCGGAAAAAGACTTCACTACCGATGTCGATGCGATCCTGGAACGGGTGACCAGCAGAACGAAGATGGTTTTCCTCGCCAATCCGAACAATCCGACCGGGACCTACATCCCGTTTGAGGAGGTCAAGCGCCTGCATCAGGCTCTGCCGCCGCATGTTCTTCTGGTGCTGGATGCCGCTTACGGTGAGTATGTCCGCCGGAACGATTATGAGAGCGGAATCGAGCTGGCGGCGACTGCCGACAACGTTGTCATGACCCGGACCTTTTCGAAGATCTACGGCCTTGCCAACCTTCGTCTCGGTTGGGGCTTCGGCCCGGCGCATGTGATTGACGCGATGAACCGCATCCGCGGCCCGTTCAACGTCTCCGGTGTTGCGATTGCCGCAGGCGCAGCGGCTGTCCGCGACCGGTCCTTCGTAACCGCATCGGTTGAGCACAATGAAAAATGGTTGCCTTGGGTGACTGCAGAGCTGGAAAAGCTTGGCCTAACCGTAACTCCAAGTGTCGGCAATTTCGTTCTGGTCCATTTCCCGGACGTTGACGGCAAACGGGCAACAGATGCGGATACGTATCTTCTGGAGCGCGGCTGCGTTCTGCGCTTGGTGGGCAATTACGGCCTGCCGAACGCGATCCGTATGACCATTGGCAGCGAAGAGGCCAACCGCACCGTGGTTGCGCATCTGAAGGATTTTCTGGCGCAAGCCTAAAACAAAAAGACCTTATGACCAACGCCCCCATTTTTGAGCGCATGGCCCTGATCGGGATTGGCCTGATCGGGTCATCCCTTGCCCAGGCCGCCCGCCAGCGCGGCCTTGTGAAAGAAATCGCCATCTCCACCCGCTCCGAAGCGACGCTTCGGCGGGCTGAGGAGTTGGGGCTGGGCGACAGCTATTCGGTCGATGCCGCTGTTGCGGTCGAAGGGGCAGATCTTGTCATCCTCTGCGTGCCGGTTGGGGCAAATGAAGCGATCGCAAAGTGGATTGCTCCCGCATTGAAAAAGGGTGCGATTCTGACAGACGCCGGCTCGACCAAAGGGTCCGTTGTCGCGCAGGTCGCGCCGCATGTGCCGGAAGGTGTGCATTTCATCCCGGGCCATCCGATCGCGGGCACCGAACAGTCCGGCCCGGATGCTGGCTTTCCAACCCTGTTTGACCAGCGCTGGTGCATTCTGACACCGCCGGAAAACACCGACCCGGACGCGCTGGAAAAGCTAAAGGCTTTCTGGCAAGGCTGCGGCTCTGACGTCGATCTGATGGACCCCAAGCACCACGACCTCGTGCTCGCGATCGTGTCTCACCTGCCGCATGTCATTGCCTACAATATCGTTGGCACGGCCGACGATCTGGAAGCGGTCACGAAATCGGAGGTGATCAAGTATTCGGCCTCCGGTTTCCGCGACTTCACCCGTCTAGCTGCGTCTGACCCGATCATGTGGCGGGATGTGTGCCTCAATAACAAGGACGCAATCCTTGAGATGCTGGCACGGTTTTCCGAAGACCTGTCAGCCCTGCAAAGGGCCATCCGCTGGGGGGACGGCGACAAGCTGTTCGAGATGTTCACCCGAACACGCAGCATCCGACGCTCGATCATCGAGGCCGGTCAGGAAACCGATGCGCCAGACTTCGGCCGCCATTCGGGCGATTGATAGGACTTCCACTAATTTGAGCGTGTGACGACATAGTCCGCCAATGCGTTGAGTGCAGCGGCTTTGCTCCCGTAAGGGGCCATCAAATCATGCGCTTCCTCAAGAAGCGCCTGCAGCTCTGCGCGGGTCCTGTCTATGCCCATCAGACCAACGAGCGTTGCCTTGCCGGCTTCTGCGTCCTTGCCTGTTGCCTTGCCCATGGCTTCCGGACTTGCTTCCACGTCAAGAAGATCATCTGCCAGCTGAAAGGCGAGGCCGATGATTTCTCCAAACCGGGTCAAGCGCTCCACATCGGCATCTGAAGCATCGCCCAGAATGGCACCGGCCCGGCACGCATAGCGCAAGAGCGCGCCGGTCTTCATTGATTGAAGGTGCCGTATCTCAGCCTCGGACCGGTCCCGGTGCTCCGATTCCAAATCCAGCATTTGCCCCCCGGCCATGCCGCCAATGCCCGACGCCCGGGCAAGCTCCCGGCATAATCTCAGGCGGATTCCTGCCTCAGGATGCACCGCCTCATCGGTAATGACATCAAAAGCCAGCGTCAAAAGTGCATCGCCTGCAAGAATGGCGGTCGCATCATCATAAGCCTTGTGCACCGTCGGTTGACCACGGCGCAGATCATCATCATCCATGGCTGGCAGGTCATCATGAACCAACGAGTAACAATGAATGAGTTCCAGGGCACAACCCGCTTGCACCACCCCGTCATCTGCCCGGCCGAAAAGCCCTGCCGCATCCATCACCAGCACCGGGCGCAGACGTTTGCCGCCGTTAAGCGCGCCATGACGCATGGCATTGATCAACCGCTCCGGACGGGAAATTTCGCCATCCCTTTCCGTTTCCTTCAGGAGGCTGGTCAGAGCCGTCTCGATGCGTCCGGCCTGCGCCGCCAGATGGGATTTCAGGTCAAATGTCACACGAGGGCTCCAGAGCTGGGTTTACAGTCTTTGGTATAGGGGTTTCCCTGAAGCGATTTCGCTGTATCGTCAAGGCCTGTCTTAGGAATTTATCTGCTTTTGCCTGCCTGCCTTACCAGCTGCAATCTCTTGGAGAATTGACATATGAAGTTGCTGTCCAGCCTGCTCCGAGCCTTCATCAAGAACGGACGGATGCGTGTCCTCGATGTTTCCGGTGGCTTGCATGAATTCGGGTCCGGCGAGAACGGGCCAACGGTCACGATCCGGCTTCACGACAAGAAGCTCTATACATCGCTGTTTCTCAATCCGGAGCTGGCAGCGGGCGAAGCCTATATGGACGGCACGCTCACCATGGAGGAAGGCTCGACGTGCTACGATTTTCTGTTTCTATTTTCGATCAACCGCGCTCCGCTGGGAGCCCACCCGGTGCAAGGGCTGCTCCGCAAGAGCTGGAAGGCCTTCCGGCGCCGTCAGCAAGCCAACAGCGTGGACCGGGCAAAGAAACAGGCGCGTCATCACTATGACCTCTCAACGGACCTCTACCGCCTGTTTCTCGATGACGGGCTGAACTACTCCTGCGCCTATTACACAAGCCCGGACGACAGCCTTGAGGACGCCCAGGCGGCCAAACTGACCCACCTGGTCGCAAAGCTCGACTTGAAACCGGGCATGGAGGTTCTCGAAATCGGTGGCGGCTGGGGCTCGCTTGCGATCCAAATGGCGAAAGCCGGCGCCAAGGTCACCTCGCTGAACGTGTCACCTGAACAGGTAAAGATCGCCGAGGAACGTGTTCGCGAAGCCGGCGTTGAAGACAAGGTCACGTTTGTCCTCAAGGATTACCGGGAATTTGAAGGCCAGTTCGACCGGGTGATTTCCGTCGGCATGATGGAGCATGTCGGGATCGGTCACCAAGACGAATATTTCGCCAAGGTGAAGGAGTGCCTGACCGAGAATGGCTTTGCCGTGATCCACTCGATCGGCCGCATGACCCCTCCAGGAACGACCGGTCCGTTCTTCCGCAAATACATTTTCCCCGGCGGCTATGTGCCCGCGCTCTCGGAAGTCTTTGCATCGACCGAACGCCTTGGGCTATGGGTGTGCGACGCAGAAATCCTGCGCCTGCATTACTATTACACCTGCCGGGACTGGCGGGTGCGGTTCCTGGACAAGTGGCAGGAGGCAGCCGATCTTTATGATGAACGCTTCTGCCGGATGTGGGAATTCTATCTGTGTGCGGCGGAGCTCGGGTTCCTGCACGGATCGAACATGGTGATGCAGTTGCTTTTGTCGAAAGAGCGCGACGCCGTGCCGATCATCCGGGACTTTATCGTCGACAACGAACGGGAAATGAATGCCACGGGCTGAGGCCAAAACGGACAAGACCCTAAGGTCCAAACATGGGATCTTGACCTGGACGGGGTTCCGCAGGCGGCTGGTGCAGCTTCTCGTGGTCCTCTTATTGGTGCCGCCGATCCTGACCGTGATCTACTCTGTTGTGCCACCGGTCAGCACCTTGATGCTCGCCCGTTATGTGCAATTTCTCTGGGTGGACAGGCAATGGGTTCCGCTGGAAGACATATCGCCCAATCTGATCCGCTCGGTCATTGCGTCCGAGGACGGCAGGTTTTGCATCAGTCACGGGGTGGACTGGGGCGCCTTGCGGGAACAGGTCGAAGCCCTGAGTGAGGGTGAGCGTCCACGCGGGGCCAGCACCATCACCATGCAGACCGCCAAAAACCTCTTTTTGTGGAATGACCGGTCCTACATCCGGAAAGGCATGGAAATCCCGCTCGCGCTCATGTTGGACGCACTCCTGACCAAGAAACGGATATTGGAAATCTATTTGAATGTCGCCGAGTGGGGTGAAGGCATCTTTGGGGCCGAAGCAGCCGCCCAAGCCTGGTTTGGCAAACCCGCCAAAGACTTGAGCAGCCGGGAGGCAGCAAGGCTGGCCACGGCTCTGCCCAATCCGCTCGGCCGCAACCCGGCAAAACCGTCGGCAGGACACCAGCGTCTGGCGTCCAAGAACGTCGCCCGCGTCCGCAGCGCCGGGCCAATTTTCGAATGTGTTCTGGGGAAATAATCACAAGCCCCTGTCCGCTGGCCGGCATTCCGCTTATCAGGCGAAAAGAAAATTTCATCAATGGGGTGGCAAAACGCCGGAGTTGCCTGTATAACGCCGCGCATTCGAACACCTGCGTGCAGCCACGCCCCGGGCTTTCCCGGTCCGGGCCGCATGGGTATGGACCACGGAGAAAAACAAAATGGCCGTTCCAAAGAGAAAAACCTCGCGCATGAAGCGCGGTTTTCGCCGTTCTTCGGACGCCCTGAAACAGCCGACCTACGTCGAAGACAAGGATTCGGGCGAACTTCGCCGTCCGCATCACGTTGATCTGAAGACTGGCATGTACCGGGGCCGTCAGATCCTGTCCGCTAAGGACGACGCCTAAGACCGGCATGCTTTCGGGCTGGACCTGAAAGCAGCCGTGATCAGGCTGGATCGCCGTATGGCAAAACAAGATTGAGGCTGACCTTGTTCCGACAGGTCGGCCTTTCTCTTTTTTGGGTCATTCCGCAAAAGACACTAGAGTGCCGCTGTGGCGGCGCAAAATCGGTGGTGCCAGCCAAATGCGGCCGCGAGGGGTCACGTCCTCCCGCCACACCCTCGAGTTTCTATCTGGCTCGTTTTACAACAAACACCAAAAGATGCTCCACCACTTGAAAAGCGATCTGCTTCGCCCGGGACGACAACAATGCTGTTGGCGACTTCTTGTTGAGTACAGCGCTAACCAACTGAAACAGGCGTGCCCACAGAGTTCCACAGAGACTTTCCCGGCCGAACTTGCTAGACCTTCTGCGAGAATCTTCTTGTTTCGCTCCGGAGTCGCCTGATGCGCCTGTTATCCGCTCTTCCGTTCACGCTATTCGCTCTTTTGATCTACAACGGCTTTGCGTTCACCGCGGGTGCGGCAGACCCGAATTTCTGGTCAACGCCGATTCTCTCGATTGCCATGGTCTCCGGCGCAGACTTTCAGCTGCTCGCCAGCGATCTCCTGATCACGGCGGGCTTGTTCTTCTTGTTTATCGAAATCCTGAAAGCCACACGGATCGGCAAGGCCGCCGTCGTCGATCACATGCTGTCTGTACTGGTGTTCGTTGCCTTCCTCGTAGAATTCCTGATCATTCCGCAGGCGGCAACGTCCGTGTTCTTCATCCTGATGGTGATTGCCCTGATCGATGTCATCGCAGGCTTTTCGATCTCGATCACCGGCGCCCGCCGCGACGTCGCCTTCGGCCACGGCGAGATGCATTAATTCAACAAGAAACAGCAGCCATCATCGAAGGCTTGATCAAGCCTCTTCTTCGTCCTCGACAATTGCATGTTTCTGGATCAGAGGAAGCTGGGTGAGGGTGAAAATCAGGGTGATCGGCATGACCCCGAAAACCTTGAAGCTGACCCAGAAATCGGTCGAAAAACTGCGCCAGACAATCTCGTTGATCGCCGCCAGGACAAAGAAAAATACGCCCCAGCGGAAGGTCAGCTTGCGCCAGCCTTCGTCAGTCAATTTGAACGCGCTGTCGAACACATAACCGAGCAGGGCCTTGCCGAAGAACAGACCACCGAGAAGGATGGCCCCGAACAGGCTGTTGACGATGGTGGGCTTCAACTTGATGAAAAGCTCATCGTGGAGCCACAAGGTCAACGCGCCGAACACGATCACAACGACGCCGGAGACCAGCGGCATGATCGGCAAACGCTTCGTCAGATAGAGGGATGCAACAAGCGAGATGGTGATCGCCACCATGAATGCGGCTGTTGCCAGAAAGATCGGCTCGCCCACCGCTTTGAGGACCGGAAAACTCTCCGCGATTTGTTCGCCTCTTGAGTTGAAGAGAAAGAAAACGCCGAGCGGTCCCAACTCCAAGGCCAGCTTCAAGAGCGGCGACAGTTCCTTGCGGGACGGGTCATTCGGGGCGCGTTCCAATTCCATAAAGTCTCTCCGGTGCTCAGCTGTCCCGGAAATAGGGATAACCAGGGCGGCCGGTCAAGGCTTGGCGCGCGATAAAGCGCTCAAACCGTCTTGAAAGACGACTTCATCAAGGCTTTCGCCCCGAAACCAAATGGATATTCAAGTTGGCAAAACACCGGCCAGCACGGTCCCGCTCTTCAAGGTCCTGCCAGAACCTTGCGTTTTCCGATGACGTGATGACGCCTGCTTCAACGCTGCGGGCCGTTATATCGCCAAGGACACACATTCGGTTGAGGTCGGCCAAACTCTTGAACAACAGCGAATGCACACTGTGGTGGGTTAGCTCCGTTTGCGTTCCGATCAGATCCACAAGGTCCCGGCCGATACGCGGATTGACCAGGGCACAGGCGTAAACGGCAGCAACCTTTGTTGCGATCTCCGGTGTGCTCGAGGCAATCACGAAACTTCCCCAATCCGGTTCCGCCGCGCAGATGATGCCGCCGGGCCTGACAATCCGGAGCATCTCGGCAATCGCCACCTCGGGCTCCGGGATATGCTGCAGAGACCGGTCAATGCGAACGGCATCAAAGGCACCTGTGTCAGCGTCTAAAGCCTTGATGTCACTCTGCAGGAAGTGGATGGAGGCATCAGCACCGCCCGCAGCGGCCTGAATGCGCGCTTTTGCTGAGGCAAGAAACTTGGCACTTAGGTCAAACCCCGTAACGGATCCCCTTGGAACAAGGGCCTTCAAATGCGGAAGATCAAAACCGAGGCCGCAGGCGACATCGGCGGCATGGCTGTCGGGCGAGAGCTCCAGAAGCTTGTACGAGGCTTCTTTATAGGCCTGAAACCCTGGATGCGCAGCCATCAGGTGTAAGAGGCCTTCCAGATTTTCCAACTCCGAACCGGAAAAGGCGTCTGCATTCTGGTAAGCTTGCGCAAGGAACTTCATAAATCACCGCCGCCCTTAAAATGTACAAGGCAATCATTGCAAGTGAGAGTTGAGCGCGCAAGAGATTATCTTCTTATGGCTGGGAGCACGCCAATAGGTTTGCGCCGCGCTGCAACTGCTTTTGTCTACGCGGCGCTGACCTTTGCGATTGCTGCCGGACCAGCAGCGGCCATCACACCGATTGACTGGCCTGATCTCAAGGACCCGGCTGCCTCCCAGTATGAAGACCCCTTCGAAGCACTCTACCTCTCAGAACTCAGGTCACTTGCCGCAGTTTACAGGATCCGCAATGGACTGAAGAGCGGCGGGCTGACCCTTGAGGAGCGCACCAGGCTGGAGCGCCGCCTGAATGATGAGGAGGCCAAACTTGCCGCCGCGGGGATCCAGACCGATCAGCTTCTCGCCCAGCGCGATATGGTCGCGAGAAGAAGAGCCGAAGCGCGTTTGAAGGGCAATTCGGATCTCGCAGGCAAAGATGTTGCGATTACCGGCTACGTGATCCCGGTCCTGGATGAAACAGGCGCTGCAAAATACGGCTATCTCGTCTCTGGCTATGGCATGTGCAGTCATGTCCCGGCACCAGCGCCCAACCAGATCATCTTCTACAGGCTCGAAGAAGAATGGGCGGAGGCTGAACTCTACAAACCCGTTCTTTTGCAGGGCCGCCTGGATCTCAATGTTTCAAGACAAACGATTAATCTTCTGGATGGCGATGTGACGATCACCGCGTCGTTCGGCATGGACGTCACCGATATCCGGGCGCTGGAGCCGCAGAAAAGTGATGTCAGGGGCCGTGGCTTCCGCTCCTTCACACGATAGCCTTAACAGCAAAAAGGCGCCCGCAGGCGCCTTCTCATCAGATTGAACCAGAGGCTTTAAGCCATGTACTGGCCACCGTTGATGGTCATAACCGCACCGGTCATGAACCCGGCCTTGTCGGAAGCCAAGTAGACAACTGTCTCTGCAATTTCTTCTGGTTTGCCAAGCCGGCCAACCGGGATGCCACCAACGATGGATTCCAGAACCTTCTCTGGCATGGCAGCAACCATGTCGGTGCCGATGTAACCCGGGCACACGCAGTTGACGGTGATGCCCTTGAAGGCGTTTTCCTGAGCCAGCGCCTTTGTAAAGCCAATCACACCGGCTTTTGCAGCCGAATAGTTGGTCTGACCCATCTGGCCCTTTTGGCCATTAATGGACGAGATGTTGATGATCCGGCCAGAGCCCCGGCTGCGCATGCCGTTGATCACCGGGTGCGTCATGGTGAACATGGAATCAAGGTTGGTGGACATCACGGCCCGCCATTGATCGAAGTCCATCTTGTGGAACATGCCATCACGCGTGATACCGGCGTTGTTGACCAGAACTTCAACTGGGCCGAGATCGCTCTCCACCTGGGCAATGCCGGCAGCGCAAGCGTCCGGATCGGAAACGTCCCACTTGTAAACATGAATATCGGTCTCGGCTTTAAAGGCCTCAGCCTTCTCGGTGTTGCCGGCGTAAGTGGCCGCCACGGTGTAACCCGCTTCTTTCAATCCGCGTGAGATTGCCTCACCAATACCGCGGGTGCCTCCGGTAACCAATGCCACCTTGCTCATGTATTCCCCTCCTGGTTTCCCCTCTACGGCCTTTCCGGCACGTTTGAGTTCATTACAAGTCTATTTCGGGATGTAGTCATGGCAGGGCGCCTCCTGCCCAACCATGACCAATGTCAAAGAAAGCTCTCTATGACTTCAGACTTTCGGGTAAGCCGCCTTAGCGCTCCAGGCACATGGCGACGCCCATGCCGCCGCCGATGCAGAGCGTGGCGAGGCCTTTCTTGGCGTCGCGGCGAACCATCTCGTGCAGCAAGGTGCAGAGAATGCGGGCACCGGACGCTCCGATCGGGTGACCGATCGCGATGGCACCGCCATTGACGTTGACGATGTCCGGGTTCCAGCCCATGTCCTTGTTGACCGCGCACGCCTGCGCAGCGAAGGCTTCGTTGGCTTCCACCAGATCCAGTTCTTCTGCAGACCAGCCGGCTTTTTCCAGCGCTTTGCGCGATGCCGGGATCGGACCGGAGCCCATGATGGTCGGGTCAACGCCAGCCGTTGCCCAGGACGCAATACGCGCCAGCGGCTTGAGGCCACGCTTTTCAGCTTCCTCAGCACTCATAACCACCAGCGCTGCTGCGCCGTCATTGATGCCGGAGGCATTTGCGGCCGTTACAGTGCCTTCCTTGTTGAAGGCCGGGCGAAGCTTTTGCATCGCTTCCATTGTTGCCCCATGACGAATGTACTCGTCATCCTCAACCACAATATCGCCCTTGCGGGTCTTCACCGTGAACGGGGTGATCTCATCCTTGAACTTGCCGGCTTTTTGGGCAGCCTCTGCCTTGTTCTGAGAGGCAACGGCGAACTCGTCCTGCTGCTCACGCGTGATCTGCCACTTCTCGGCAACGTTCTCTGCGGTCTGGCCCATATGGTAGCCGTTGAACGCGTCCCACAGGCCGTCCTTGATCATGGTGTCGACCATCTTGTAGTCGCCCATTTTGTAGCCCGCACGCATCGGAGCACAGTGCGGCGACTGGGTCATATTTTCCTGACCACCTGCGATCATGACGGTCGCATCGCCGGTCTGGATTTGCTGCGCTGCAATCGCAACGGTGCGAAGACCCGAACCGCACACCTGGTTGAGGCCCCACGCTGTTGCCCCGTCAGGAATGCCAGCGGCAATCGCAGCCTGCCGCGCCGGGTTTTGGCCCTGTCCCGCGGTCAAGACCTGTCCGAATACAACCTCATCAACATCCGCGCCATCAACCTTGGCCTGCTCCAAAGCAGCCTTGATGACATGCGCTCCAAGCTCATGTGCTGGCGTGTTTGCGAAAGATCCATTGAAAGACCCAACCGGGGTGCGGGTCGCACTGACAATAACAACGTCGGTGGAAGCGCTCATATTACTCTCCAAACTTCTGGCCGTCTGATGGCCTTGGATGGGTGACCTCTTTCACGGCCTCCCTGAACCGTGAATATGAGTGGACTAGAACTTGCAGCGGGAAGTGTGTCAACCGTGACAACCCCTATGCGGCGCTGTTTTCGCTGTTGCGGCATTATCCTTTCGTCACTGCACATAAAAAGGCTGGCACGAGACAATACGATTGGCTTAGTCTCATAGTTGGAGGAGATGACAAGTCTGCGAAGGCCTTGTCGTCAAATGATAAACAGCCACTGCAGGCACGCAGCTGCGGAATGAAAAGGCGGAACCATCTGATGGCCAAGACCAGTGAGCCGACAATCATCAAGAAATACGCCAACCGGCGGCTCTACAACACCGGCACCAGCACTTATGTGACCCTCGAAGATCTCGCGGTGATGGTGAAGGGGGAGGAAGACTTTGTCGTTTATGATGCCAAGTCCGGCGACGACATCACCCGGTCTGTTCTGACCCAGATCATTTTTGAGCAGGAAGCAAAAGGAACGAACCTTCTGCCCGTGTCGTTTCTTCGGCAACTGATCGGCTTTTACGGAGACAGTATGCAGGGTCTCGTACCCAGCTATCTGGAATACTCCATGACATCGCTGACCAAGGAACAAGAAAAGCTCCGCGCCCAGATGACCGATGCTTTCGGCGCGACCGCCTTCGACGCCATAGAAGACCAGGTCAAGCGCAACACGGAAATGTTTGAACGGGCCATGAAAATGTTCATGCCGTTCCCGACCGGGGAAGGCGCGGCAGCTGCCGCGCCGGGTTCAGAGAAGAAAACCGCACAGCCGGAGGCCAGCGACCTGGACGACATGAAACGGCAGCTGGAAGAAATGCAGAAGACCATCAGCAAATTGACTGACAAGCCCTGATCGGGTCTCTTTCTGAAACAAAAAAGCGGCGGCCCATCTGGACTGCCGCTTTTTGCTCATCTGATCAGCCGCAGTCTGCGACGAGATTGACAGCCTCAACACCTGCGACAGCACAAGCCTCATCATTGTCTGACGTATCGCCGGTGATGCCGACGGCGCCGAGGGTTTCGCCCTCTTCGTTTTTCACCAGCACGCCACCCGGCACCGGAATGATCGCTCCGCCGGAAGCTCCATTCAGGGCGTTGACGAAGTGCGGACGGGTTTCCGCATTGGCGTTGAGCCAGCGTGTACCTGTGCCCACCGCCAGTGCACCAACCGCTTTGCCGGTTGCGATCTGCGGACGCATGATGGAAGACCCGTCCTGGCGCTTCAGGGCAATCGCATGACCGCCCGCATCCAAAACCACCACCGTCAATGGTTTCAGGCTAAGTTCTGCTGCTTTTTCGTATGCGGCAGAAATGATGGTCTCTGCGGTTGAAAGTGTGAGTTTGCGCATTGAGCTGGTTCTCCTTAAGGTGCGGGCCAAGATTGCCAGCTTGCTAACAGAGCAGCCCGGCATGGAATAGAGTGTTTATTCAACAATCATTTGCGGCCAATAGGAAACAATCGCCAGCCGCCATGGGGGGAATTCAGTGAAGCGGGACTTTCAGGCACCAGGCAGATCACCGGTATTTGCACGCGAAGCTGCTGTTGCGACCTCCCATCCGCTGGCGACAAGCGCCGCGATCGAAGTGCTGCAAGATGGCGGAAATGCCGTCGATGCAGCCATTGCCGCTGCGGCCGTACAAGCTGTTGTTGAACCGCATATGACCGGTATTGGCGGTGATTGCTTTGCGCTGGTCACCGAGCCGGACGGCCGGCTCACCGGCTTCAACGGTTCTGGCGCGGCGCCGCGCGCAGCCAGCCCTGAAAAACTTGCAGAGCTGGGCGTTTCTGAAATCACCGACACCTCGCCGCATGCAGTCACGGTACCGGGCGCAATCCGGGCTTGGGAAACGCTGCTGAAAGCCCACGGCACCCGCCAATTCAAACCTCTGTTCAAACGCGCGATCGATTATGCGCGGGATGGCTTCCCCGTCGCACCGCGTGTTGCAAACGACTGGCTAAAGAACGTGGACAAGCTGGCCGCTGATCCGGTCTCCGGAGCCAGGTATCTGGTCAGGGGAGCCGCGCCTGAAATTGGCCAGGTAATGAAGTTCCCGCATCTTGCGGCAACACTCGAAGCCATCGGCGATGAAGGGGCTGACGCCTTCTATTCCGGCGCGATTGCGGAAGATATCGTTGGCGCACTGGCCGCCAAGGGCGGGATCATGACAACCGATGACCTTGCCGCCTGCCACACAACAGCTGTTTCTCCGGTTGTCCGCGAGTACAAGGGGCACGCGGTTGCAGAGCTGCCGCCCAACGGTCAGGGTGTGATTGCGCTAATCATGCTGGGCATTCTAGAGCGCTTTCATCTTGAGAATCTCGACCCGTTTGGCGCCGAGAGGTTTCATCTGGAAATGGAGGCAGCCCGCCTCGCCTACGCGGTGCGCGATCACTATGTGACCGACCCAGGCTATATGGACATCTGCCATACCCGATTGATCGGTGAAGACTACATCGATCAGCTTGCGCAGCGTATTTCCATCGACAAACGGCAGACAGACATCGCTGAGACGAGCCTCGCGCCGCAGACTGACACGATCTACCTGAGCATCGTCGACAAGGACGGATTGTCGGTCTCGTTCATCAATTCCCTTTTCAGCGATTTCGGCAGCGGCATTGTTGCGCCGGAAAGCGGTGTGCTTTTGCATTGCCGTGGCCGCTCGTTCAAGGCGCAACCGGGCTTTGCGAACTCCATCGCCGGCGGCAAGCGCCCGATGCACACGATCATTCCAGCCGTGGCCTTGAAAAACGGCGCTCCGTGGCTCTCGTTCGGCGTCATGGGCGGCCATTATCAAGCCTGCGGTCATGCGCATTTGCTGACCAACATCATCGATTACGGCATGGATGTGCAGGCGGCGATTGATTTCCCGCGCATGTTCTTCGATCTGGAAACCCATGCATTGCAGGCTGAACGCCTTGTGCCGCCGTCCACGATTGATGGCTTGAAAGCACTTGGTCACACGGTTGTGCCGGCCCAGGGCGCCATAGGCGGCAGTCAGGCGATCATGATCGACAAGGCGCGCCATGTGCTCACCGCAGGATCCGATCCGCGGAAAGACGGCCACGCGGCGGGGTATTGATCCAGAGCATGTCTCTGAACGGCCTGCGTCAGTAAATCTCCTTGAGCGAAACACGGTCCGGGTGCAGAACTGCACCTGGACGCGCCGATGACTTTTGGAGAATTGAAGATGTTGGGACTTTCCCGGCGCGAGCTGCTGCTTGGATCAGCGGCGGCAGGTGCAGCCTTTGCAACCGGCGGACTGGCAGCGCGCGCTGCCAACAGCCCAGATCACACGCTGACCATCTCCCCATATGAACACGGCCTTCTGCCGGGAACTATCACCCGCGACATGATGAGTTTCGCTCCAGATGACCCGCCGCCTGTCTTGCGGATGAGACGGGGCGAGAAGGCCTTAATTGACGTCCAGAACACTTTGGATGAGGCAAGCGTGGTTCACTGGCACGGCCTCAGGATCGCCAACGCGATGGACGGTGTGCCGTATCTTACCCAACATCCGATCGAAGCGGGTCAGTCCTTTCGATATGCGTTTACCCCGCCGGATGCGGGCACCTTCTGGTACCACCCGCATTGCAACACATTGGAGCAAATGGGCCGTGGCCTGACAGGTGTACTGATCGTTGACGAAGACGAAGACCCGGGGTTCGATCTGGATGTACCGCTCAATATCCGGGACTTCCGTCTTGGCGGCGATGGTCAATTCATTGAAATGTTCAAGGCCCGCAACGCCGCCCGCGGCGGCACATACGGCACTGTCTCAACGGTGAATTGGCAGATTGGTCCGGTTTATGAGGTGCCAGCAGGCGGTCTGGTCCGGCTCAGATTGGCCTTAACCGATGTCACGCGGGTCGGGACATTCGGCGTTGAAGGCGGTGTGTCTCAAGTGATAGCGCTCGATTCCAATCCGCTCCCCGGACCGATGTCCGCAGGAAATATACTGTTGTCTCCCGGTCAGCGGGCCGACGTCGCCTTGCGGGTTCCTGATGACGACGGCGAAGAGGTGACGCTCTTCCTGCGGCGGCCAAATGGAGACAAAGCACTGGCGCGCTTCAAGGCAACCGGCGCAAGCGCAAACCGCCAACTGGCAGATCTCAAACCTCTTCCAGCCAATCCGGTCCCGAAACCGGACCTTCGCAATGCAGAGGTGATCGACTTTGTCTTTGGCTGGTCACCAGAAGGGGATGCCCCTCAAGCCAGTATTTGCGGATCTCTTGGCTATACGTTCTGGTCAATCAACCGCAAGGCCTGGCCAGGTGATGTGCCGGGACCGCTTGATCCGCTGGCCCGGATGAAACTCGGCAAATCCTATATTCTTAGATTGCGCAACGAATCGCCCAATGCCCATCCGATTCACCTTCACGGTGTTTCATTCCAGTTGCTTCGATCCAACAAGCGCAAACTGCCACCGCTCGTGACAGATACGGCTCTGTTGCTCGAAGAAGAAACGATGGAGGTAGCGCTGGTAGCGGACAATCCCGGCGACTGGGCCTTTCATTGCCACGTGATCGAACACCAGAAAACCGGCCTTGCTGGTTTCTTGAGAATTGAAAGCTAGATCAGAAAAGCATCAGACAGAAAACGAGATGCTCGGCACCGAATGCACGGAGCGGTTGGCGGATGCATAGCTTTCCATCTGGTTCGACCGGTCAAGCGCTGTTTGCGCGTATGCCTGATGGGTAATCAGCAGATGCGCAGTGCGCTCGGAATAAGCATGGGGCTTAGTTTCGACCGGTGAAGCAACAGCCGCTGGCGTGGCTTCTGTGCTGGTTGGAACAAACTCCGGCTGCGAGCGGGGCTCGCTATCGCCAGCCGGGGGAACATCAGCCGCCGGACGCTGACGGATTTTCGGCGGCCGGATGGCGATGATCGGTTGAACTTGCATTTACGTCTTCTCCGGTTTGGGCCAGTCCATGGCCAATCTGTTCGGAGGTCCGGCATCTGTCCGGAACCAAGATCACAATAGCTCTTGTTCCGAAATGAAACTGTGTTTTCAGTCACAGTTCGCCGTTCTGCTGAGATCCACACGCATGCGCCTCAAAAACGAAAAAGGCCCGAAGCAAAAGCTCCGGGCCAAGGTGTCCAGTGGTACGTCTGGAAACGTCAAACCTCACCGCTCCGTCTTCAGGACGTGACCGGCCCCCCGCTGGCGGGGAAGGGCAGCGGTCGCCCGGTAGGTGTTGACCCCGGTGAGGGGTTCTGTCTGCCTGCCGGACCTTGCCTGAAGCTCACCATCGCGGGTGGCGATCAAGTGGGCGAGAAAAATCGAATTCGGGCGATACCGGCCCGCAAATGCATCCTGCTTGCGTTCAAGAACCGGCTCGAGCGGGACCGGCAAATGCGAAGAAAAGGCCGGTCTGCGTTCGCTCTCCGTCTCACCGACAGAGGGACGCTTGCGCCTCACATTGGCACGGCCGGTTGATGTAACAGGGTTCACTCGCACGTTTTAACGCCTCATTGTGTCAGAATGGCACGCTTGTCGCGGCTCTCCCTCTGACCTCGCAACTCATGTGCCAGTTTAACGAGGCGTTAACCTTTTGTCCGCAGAAATCGGCCATTTCCGCCCTCAAAAAGTTAACAGATTGATCAAATTTAGGACATTTCAGGCAAAAACCGGGGATAGTGGTGGAAACATCAATCCCGTCTTGAAACTTTGCGTTTCAATTTTCCGGCAGTGATTCCCATGTTGGAAAACCCTGTGTTTGCCAAGTTCTCCCGGTAGCGTTTCCGAGGCAGTGACCAAAGCGTCCAATCGGCTAGCCCGAAAAACGCTCCCGGTAGGCCTGGGGACTGACACCAAACCGGCGCTGGAACGCCTGCCGTAAGGTTTCTTCCGTGCCGAACCCGCTGCGGCTTGCAGCTTGCGCAACCGGGCGGTCCTGCTCAAGGAGTTGACGGGCCTGATCGAGCCGCAACTCTTCGAGTGTGCGCATCGGGCTGCGGCCGGTTTCTTTCTTGTAGTGACGGGACAGTGTGCGCGGGCTCATGACCGCCTGTTCGGCCATGTCATTCAAGGTTATGGGGTTCTGGAGATTCTCGATCATCCAGGCATGCAGCTGATCAAAGCGGCCGCTGTCGTTTTGAAGTGTCAACGCGGCACTGAATTGGGATTGCCCGCCGGGACGTTTTAAAAAAACGACAAGCTGCCGGGCAACCTGCAGCGCCAGTTCCCGGCCGAGATCTTCTTGAACCAGAGCAAGGGCAAGATCTATTCCGGCCGTCACGCCCGCAGACGTCCAAAGACTGCCGTCTTGAACATAGATCGGATCGGCTTTCAACCGGACTTCCGGAAACCTACGTTTGAATTCGGCACAGCGCTGCCAATGCGTTGCGGCCTGTTTGCCATCCAGAAACCCGGCTGTCGCCAGCAGAAACGCACCGCTGCACACAGAAGCAATCCGCCGGGCATTTGTGGCCCGTGCAGTCAGCCAGCCGAGAATTTCCGCATCTTCACACAGGCGGTCGATCCCGTACCCACCTGGAACCAGGAGAGTATCGATGACGCTATCATCGTTCGGCAAGGGACCTGCGAGAAGCGCAAGGCCGCTGGAACTCTTCACCGGAGAAAGCGCCGACACCGTTTCAATCTCATAGGCAGCGGTTTTTCCAGCCGCGATCAACTGTTCATTGGCCGAGGCAAACACCTGCATCGGCCCAGTGATGTCCAGCACCTGGACCGCGTCATAAGTAAGAATTTCAATACGGCGTGTCATTTGGCTTAAATTTTGGGGTAATTGTCCAGATCGCCAGATGGTGGGCTGCTATCACGGGCCTGTCAATATGGAGGTTCTCATGACACTGTCTTTCGGAATTCTGATCTTTCCAAATGTCCAGCTGCTTGATGTTGCCGGACCGAACGATGCATTTGCAGCCGTGCCGGGCGCGAAGGTTCATTTGATCTGGAAGAACCGCGACCTGGTTACAACGACCAGCGGCATGGAAATCCACGCAAATACAACGTTTTCAGAGTGTCCGAAGCTCGATGTCCTGTGCATCCCGGGCGGCGGAGGTGTCAATCCGCTTTTGCGAGACGATGAGGTACTGGAGTTCGTTCGCCGCGCGGCGGCAAGCGCTAGGTATGTAACTTCCGTGTGCACCGGATCGCTGGTTCTTGGCCGCGCCGGGCTGTTGAATGGCAAACGCGCGACCAGCCACTGGAACGCTGTCGACTTCCTGCCGCAACTGGGCGCCATACCGGTCCAGGAGCGGGTGGTGAAAGACGGCACTCTCTATACGGCCGGCGGCATCACATCCGGCATCGATTTCGGACTGGAAATCCTTGCTGATCTTCTGGGAAAAGAAGAGGCAAAAACCGTCCAACTCGCGCTTGAATATGCCCCGGCCCCACCGTTCTCATCCGGCACCCCGGAAGACGCGGCACCCGAGATCATCGCCGAAGCACGACGGCGCATGGCGCACTCCCGCCAGGAACGGCTGGCCCTGTTCGGTGCGCCGGTTTGAAGCCTCTGCCGCCACCAAACGAATGCAACATCTGTAGATGCCGTCCCGGACTTGATCCGGGATCTGCATCCCACTGAATTGGCCTGGCTCTAGGCCGGAACATCAGCTTTACCACCGTATCACCCGGCCAACTCTCTCCTCAGTGACAATCCTGTCCCGACGCGATCGCAGACATACAATCCGATTCGCTTCACATTCTGAGAGTTGTTGCGTTGGAGTAGCGGTATGGATCCCAAGACCTGGACCTGAGAGGTCAACGCGTGGACCAGCGCCGAGCGATTTCCAATGGCGTCATCACGGCTTTGTAAAATTGCGGTAAGTATCTGTATAAACTGGACTGATCAGAACGTGTTTAGGCTGCGCGCATCTGCTTTGCGACGCTTTTTGGGTTTTGCAATCAAATGATCACGGACTGTCTAAAGCCGGACTTGGGTAAGCCAGCTCCAAGTATGGTGTATGGTATCAGTGATTATTGTAAGGTGACGTACATGTGTTTGGCAGTTTGACCTTGGACCATTCGGATTGATGGAGATTGATATGACACCAAGACGGGCCGCGCTGCGAATGGTGGCGATTGTTGCCGGTACGATGATGGCAACACCGGCTTTGGCCGCATCTTGTATCACCAGCAAGGGACAGTTTGGGGCCTATAAACAGCAGCTCGCGCAACAGGCCTCAGCGTCCGGTGTCCGGCAACGCGGTCTGCAGGCGCTGCAACAGGCTAAACTCTCTGGTATCACGTGGCGGTTTGAATCAAACCCGGCGTCTCAATCCAGCATGCGCTATCGCAGTCCGGAACAGTTTTTAAAGAGCCGCTTTTCCAGCGTGAATACATTTGTCTCCGGTGCGAAACGCAAACTCAAGCAGAACGCCAGACTGTTTCAGTCCATTGAAAAACGCTATGGCGTGCCCGGCTCGATCCTTGTGGCCATTTGGGGATATGAGACCAATTGGGGCGGGTATACCGGCAACACCCGTATTGTGAGCGGTGCCGTCACCTTGGCTTCCTATTGCCGCCGTCATCCGCGCTTTGAAGACGATGCGATTGCCGCCCTGCAACTGGTCGACCGGGGTCTGATCACCGGCAACAGCCGCGGCGGCCCATCAGGTGAACTCGGGCACATGCAGTTTTTGGCGGGCAACTGGGTGCGGTTTGCCGTCGACGGCAATCGTGACGGCCGTGCGGACCCCAACAATGCAGCAGATGCGCTTGCGACAGCGGCAAACATGCTTCGCCGCAACGGTTGGCGGGCTGGACGGTCTTTCGCGGACGGGTCAGCCAATTTCCGGGTTCTCTCGACCTGGAACGACAGCGGCAACTATCAGCGCGCCATCGCCTACGCTGCCGGATTGATCGACCAATAAGATCAGCTCGCAAGAACAGCAGGTCCTGGAATGAAGAAAAACGGGCGTCTCGAGGCGCCCGTTTTGTTTCTATATCAAAGAGCATCGAGGTTTCCTGAGACCACCCCTGCCCGCTTGAACTCAGTTCGTCACAAGGTTCCGAAGCACATAGTGCAGGATACCGCCTGCCTTGATGTATTCCAGCTCATCTTCGGTATCGACGCGGCACAGGCACTCGATGGTTTTGGTGGTGCCGTCCTCGTAGGTAACCTCCACATCCATCATCTGCCGCGGCTGGATGTCGGCAATGCCCTTGATGGTCACGCTTTCCTTGCCGGTGATGTTGTGCGACTGCCAGCTTTCTCCCTCCTTGAAGGTCAACGGGATGACGCCCATGCCGACAAGGTTTGACCGGTGAATGCGTTCGAACGATTGTGCGATGACGGCACGCACACCCAACAGCTTGGTGCCTTTCGCAGCCCAGTCGCGGGACGAGCCGGTGCCGTATTCCTTGCCCGCGAACACCACGAGCGGGCGGCCCGCTTCCAGGTATTCCATGCAGGCGTCGTAGATCCACTTTTCCTGGCCATCCTTCATGGTGACGCCACCTTCAACACCCGGAACCATCTGGTTCTTGATACGGATATTGGCGAAGGTGCCACGCATCATGACCTGGTGGTTGCCGCGCCGCGAACCGTAGGAGTTGAAGTCCTTGCGGGCGACCTGATGCTCGGAAAGGTACTGACCTGCCGGGCTGTTTTCCTTGATGGCCCCCGCCGGAGAGATGTGGTCTGTGGTGATTGAGTCCAGGAACAGGCCCATGACCGCCGCGTTCTCGATATCCTCGAGCGGCTTCGGTTCCATGGTCATGCCTTCGAAATAAGGCGGGTTTTGAACGTATGTGGATCCGGCCGGCCAGCCGTAGGTCATGCCACCTTCCACCTTGATACCCTGCCAATGCTCATCGCCCTTGAAAACGTCGGAATAGCGTTCGCGGAACATTTCTTCGGTGATAGACGAGCGGATCAGCGCGCTGATCTCTTCAGTGGTCGGCCACAGGTCCTTCAGGTAGACCGGGTTGCCATCGCGGTCTTCGCCTAGCGGATCTTCGGCCACATTGATGTGCATGGATCCGGCGAGCGCATAGGCAACCACCAGCGGCGGCGAGGCCAGATAGTTGGCGCGCACATCCGGGTTGACCCGGCCCTCAAAGTTCCGGTTGCCGGACAGCACCGAACAGGCGACCAGATCATTGTCGTTTATGGTCTTGGAAATCGCTGGATCGAGCGGGCCGGAATTGCCAATGCAGGTGGTGCAGCCATAGCCCGTCAGGTTGAAGCCCAGCGCATCGAGATCCTTCTGGACATCCGCCTTTTCCAGATAGTCGGTCACGACCTGCGAGCCCGGGGCTAGCGAGGTTTTTACCCACGGCTTGACCTTGAGACCCTTTTCCAGCGCTTTTCTGGCAACCAGCCCCGCGCCGATCAGAACGGAAGGGTTGGAGGTGTTGGTGCAGGAGGTGATCGCGGCAATCACCACATCGCCATCGGCCAGGCCATGGTCGCGGCCGTCAACGGCATAGCGCTGGTGAACCTTATCGAGAACACCCGTTGCGCCTTCATCGACAAACCGGGACTCGGGTGTTGAATCCGGCACCGCGCCAGCGCCGCCCGTTCCCTTGATCTCTTTGAGCGCCTTGGCGAATTCCGGCGCGGCTTCAGACAAGGTGACACGGTCTTGAGGGCGTTTCGGGCCGGCCAGCGACGGCACGACAGTCGAGATGTCTAGTTCCAATGTGTCGGTGAACGCCGGTTCTTCAGATCCCTCGCGGAACATGCCCTGCGCCTTGGCGTAGTTTTCCACCAACGCAATGCGGTCCTTGTCACGGCCGGTCGCTTCCAGATATTTCAGCGTGTCACTGTCTACGGGGAAGAAGCCGCAAGTCGCACCGTATTCAGGGGCCATGTTGGCAATCGTCGCCGCATCCTCGAGCGACAGATTGTCGAGGCCCGGTCCATAGAACTCGACAAACTTGCCGACAACACCCTTGGCACGCAGCATCTGCACCACGGTCAGAACCAGATCGGTGGCGGTGATGCCTTCGTTCAGCTTGCCGGTCAGCTTGAACCCGATGACCTCAGGGATCAGCATGGAGATCGGCTGGCCGAGCATGGCCGCTTCTGCCTCGATACCGCCAACACCCCAGCCGAGCACGGCAAGACCGTTCACCATGGTGGTGTGACTGTCTGTGCCGACCAATGTGTCCGGATAGGCAATTTCCTCGCCGTTTTCCTGTTTGGACCAGACGGTCTGGGCGAGATATTCCAGGTTCACCTGGTGGCAAATGCCGGTTCCCGGCGGCACTGCACGGAAATTGTCAAACGCGGACTGGCCCCAGCGCAGGAACTCATAGCGTTCGCCGTTGCGCTCATATTCCAGTTCCACGTTTTTCTTGAACGCATCGCCGGTACCGAAATAGTCGACCATCACGGAGTGGTCGATCACCAGATCCACCGGCACCTGCGGGTTCACCTTTTGCGGATCCCCGCCGAGCTTCACCGCCGCATCGCGCATGGCGGCCAGATCAACAACGGCCGGGACGCCGGTAAAGTCCTGCATCAGGACGCGCGCTGGCCGGTAGGAGATTTCATGTGTGGATTTGCGCGTCTTTAACCACTCGGCGCAGGCCATAATGTCGTCTTTGGTCACCGTGCGCCCGTCTTCGAAACGCAGCAGGTTCTCCAAGACAACCTTCAGTGAAAACGGCAACTTGGAAACACCCTCAAGACCGTTCTTCTCAGCCTCGGGAATGGAAAAATAGGTGTAGGTCTTGCCACCGGCAGTGAGGGTTTTCTTACAGTTGAAACTGTCGAGGGACTGGGTCACGACGTGTGGTCTCCTTCGCATCCATGGCAGCCTCGCCGCGTCTTGCCGGCCGCCGGTCTACACATTTCGCGGGCTTTTTGGAAAGAAAAGCCATTTCATCCCAAAAGGTTCCGCAATGGACGTGAACAGAGCCTCTCCCCCATTCTTGTCCCTAAGAAACTCGCGAGAGTCCTATACAAAATTCCGAGCGGTTTCACCAGAACAGGTGCAACACCCAAGGCAAAAGACGGCTTCAAAAATGCATTATCTCCGCCCGGCAGGCCCATTAAGGAAGCAGGACCTCGTTTCCGATGGAGATGTATATTAATTACGAAATTACAAGGGCTTCTGCACCGAAGGGTGACTTGTGGCATCTATCGGCAGACACCGTTGACTTGTCCTTTGGAAGCACCAATCAATCCACGTCGTCGTCGTCCGCCATATAGGCATACCATAGATCCGACCGCCGTTCGCGAGTCAAGCGTTCGGCTTCGGCGAGACGCCATTCGTGGATTTTCTTGTGATTGCCGGATGTCAGGACATCCGGAATGGTCAGGCCCTCGAACTCCGCCGGGCGTGTGTAATGGGGATGTTCGAGAAGACCAGTTTCGAAGCTTTCCGTATCGGCGCTTTCCATGTTGCCCATGACACCCGGGATCAGGCGAACGATCGCATCCAGCATGGTGATGGCACCGATCTCACCGCCCGACAGGATGTAATCCCCGATGGAGATCTCCTCCAGCTGGCGCGTTTCGATCACCCGCTGATCGACGCCTTCAAACCGGCCACATACGATAACCGCACCCGGCCCCTCGGCCAGTTGATGTGCTTTTGCTTGCGTAAACGGTTTTCCGCGGGGGCTCATCAGAATACGGGGACGCGGATCTTCAACCGGAGCCGCGGCATCAATAGCTTTCGCCAGAATGTCCGCCCGCAGCACCATGCCAGCACCACCGCCTGCCGGGGTGTCGTCGACAGACCGGTGTTTATCGGCCGCAAAATCCCGGATCTGGCTGGTTTCAATATCCCACAGACCTTTCTCCAACGCACGGCCGGACAGGCTTTGTCCGAGTGGCCCTGGAAACATGTCAGGGTAGAGCGTGAGAATGGTTGCCTTGAAGGCCATGGGAGCACCGCCTGTTTGCCGCAGTAGGCCAAGTTAATGCCGGGCCAGCCTTAACGATCCATTTACCAAGTAAATTGGTAATTCTGTTGCTGTTTACCCGCTTTAGGAGTTTGAAAGCTCTGATTAATCGTCCTTGTGCTAAGTGACAAGGAGATAACAGTCAGGTGGTCTGTCGTGCGCCGTTTCCCGAGGATAAAATTCAAGCTTCCAGACATCTTTCTTCTTCGGGAAGATCCGCATTTTATTGAGCTGTCTATAGGCCGGATTCTTCCTCTTGCGGCCTTGATTGGTTTTGGTGTTCTTGTCGGCCTCGTTTTTGAGACCGGCGTTAGCCACCCCTACGACAAAGTTCTCCATATCGCGTTTTTCGCGCTTTTGACCCTATCGATCCATGCCTTGTTTTGCTGCCGGTTGCGGATCTCCGCTTTCATCGCGATGAGCCTCGGCGTCCTCGGCGAAATCGTACAAGGCATGCTGCCGCATCACCAAATGTCGGTGCCGGACATCGTCGCAAACGCAATCGGCGTGTCGCTCGTGATTGCTCTGATCGCGCTGATACGTTCGGAAACCCGGCAGGCGTTGAGTGACGAAACTAATAACATTGATCTTGGGGAAATGGGTTTGAAACCCGTGCCGACCCGTTATCTGTCCGGCGAATCGGTCGATGATTCCGGATCCGGCTTTTCATCCGACAAATAGTCTTCCGGAAGATCAGCAACCACAAAGCCGCTGTCCAGATTGATCGTTGGAACAAATTCCTTGGTGAAGGGAATATAGAAGGTTTTGCCGCGTTTCGGCCGGATCTCAAAGAGATCGCCCGCACCAAAGTCCTGAACCGCCACGATCTTGCCGAGCAGTTCACCCTGCGGGTCCTTCACATCCAGTCCGTTCAGGTCGGAATAGTAGAACTCGTCTTCGTCTGTCTCAGGCAGCTGGTCCCGGTCGATATAGAGCTCGGTCCCGTTGAGTTCTTCTGCCCTGTTGCGGTCGGTCACTTCCTTGAATTTCGTGACGACAACCGTCTTTTGCACCCGCGCACTCACCACTTCGAAGGACTGCTTGCCGTCCTTTGTCGTCAGCACACCATAATCGGTGAAGGAAAGCGGGTCATCGCCAAACGGCTTGACCCGCACTTCCCCGCGAACGCCATGCGCCGCGCCGATTTTGGCCATCAGCACCTTTTGTGTCTCTTTGGAGCTCATTTCAAAAGGCCCTCAAGCCGGATATCTATGCGGCGTATGCAGTCTTACTCGGCAGCAGCTTCTTCTGTAGCTTCAGCAGCAGCGGCAGCAGCTTCTTCTTCAGCAGCCTTCTTCTCGTCGAGACGCTCTTGCGCCTTACGGCCGAGCTGGGCCTTTTTCGGGTTGTTGCGCGCTTCACGCTTCAGGAGACCGGCAGCATCCAGGAAACGGTGCACGCGATCGGTCGGCTGTGCGCCGTTGCCGAGCCAGTACTGGATCCGCTCAACGTTCAACTGAACGCGCTCTTCGGAATCCTTCGGCAGCATCGGGTTGTAGGAACCGACTTTTTCGATGAAACGGCCATCACGCGGAGCGCGGATGTCAGCAACAACGATGCGGTAGAACGGGCGCTTCTTGGAACCGCCACGTGCAAGGCGAATTTTCGTAGACATTTTATTTCTCCAGTTTGTTTCAATTGCCGGCTTCAGCGGCAATGGCTTCATGGTGCCGGATCACTTCATGAACGATGAAGTTCAGAAATTTCTCGGCAAAGTCAGGATCGAGATTGGCGTCGGCTGCGAGTTTCCGCAGCCGCTCGATCTGAATTTTTTCCCGCGCCGGATCAGCCGGCGGCAGGTCGTTGGTGGCTTTCAAAACACCTACTTTTTGGGTGCATTTGAAGCGCTCTGCGAGCATGTGAATGAGCGCTGCGTCGATGTTGTCGATTGAACCGCGCAGCGATGTCAGCTCATCGAGAGCTGCGCTTTGGCCCAATTGGATTTCAGCCTGGCTCAACGTTTCTTACCTTTCCCCATGCCGGGAAGACCGGGCATCTTGGGGCCTCCAAGGCCTGGCAATCCTGGCGGCAACCCCGGACCGCCAAGACCCGGCATGCCGCCCGGCAGACCTTTTGGCAGGTCCATGCCGCTCGGCATCTGGCCGGACTTGGCCATCTCTTCCAGCTGCTGCGCATCGACATCCGGCATGCCGCCGCCCATGCCGCCCATCAGCTTTCCGAGAATGCCTTTGCCCTTGCCCATCTTCTTCATCATGTCCGCCATCTGGCGGTGCATCTTCAAAAGCTTGTTGACCTCGGCCACCTGCACACCGGAGCCGGCGGCAATGCGCTTCTTGCGGCTGGCTTTCAAAAGGTCTGGCTTCTTGCGCTCGGTCGGGGTCATCGACTGGATGATCGCGACCTGACGTTTGAACATCTTGTCGTCGAGACCCGCTGCGTCGATCTGCTTTTTCATTTTGCCGACGCCCGGCAGCATGCCCATCATGCCGGACATACCGCCCAGCTTTTCCATCTGCTTGAGCTGCTCGGCGAGATCTTCCAGGTCGAAATGACCCTTCTGCATCTTCTTCGCCATCTTTGCGGCCTGTTCCGCATCAATGGCTTCGGCCGCTTTTTCGACGAGCGAAACAATATCGCCCATGCCGAGGATCCGGTCGGCGATCCTTTTCGGGTGAAAGTCTTCCAGTGCGTCGGATTTTTCACCTGTACCGATCAGCTTGACCGGTTTTCCGGTGACCGCCTGCATGGACAGGGCCGCACCGCCGCGCCCGTCACCGTCCATACGGGTCAGAGCAATACCGGTGATGCCAACGCGCTCGTCAAAGCTTTGCGCCAGATTGACGGCGTCCTGACCGGTCAAACTGTCGGCAACAAGAATGATTTCATGCGGGTTGGCGGCGGCCTTGACCTCGGCCATCTCCACCATCAGCGGTTCGTCGATATGGATCCGGCCGGCGGTGTCGAGGAGAACCACGTCATAGCCGCCGAGCTTGGCAGCGGACATCGCACGGCTGGCAATCTCGACCGGGCCCTGGCCTTCGATGATCGGCAGGGTGTCGACATCGTTTTGCTCGCCCAGGATTTTCAACTGCTCTTGCGCGGCCGGACGGCGGGTGTCGAGCGAGGCCATCAGCACCTTGCGCTTGTCGCGCTGGGTGAAACGGCGGGCAATCTTGGCGGTGGTTGTGGTCTTACCGGAACCTTGAAGGCCGACCATCATGATCGCGACCGGCGCCGGTGCATTCAGATCAATCGGCTGAGCGTCCTCACCAAGCATTTCGATCAGCTGGTCATGGACAATCTTGACGACCATCTGGCCGGGCGTAACCGACTTGACGACTTCCGCGCCAACAGCCCGATGGCGAACCTTGTCGGTGAAAGACCGGACGATCGGCAGGGCAACGTCGGCCTCGATCAGCGCGCGGCGGATTTCGCGCATCGCTTCATTGACGTCATTTTCCGACAGCGCACCGCGGCCGGTGAGCTTGTCAAAAACGCCGCTTAATCGATCGGACAGGCTTTCAAACATCAAAGGGTCCTTGGCTCAAATTTTCCGGGAATTCTCCCGAACCATATGGGGAACCGGCCTTTAAATCCAACCGAATGCGAGAACGCAAAGCAGTTTGACACCCGAGGGCGCATCGCGCTGTCGGATGTGAACCTCCGGGAACTCTTTACACCTTTGCGGGTCCCGGTCGGCGGATTGAAATGTCAGTCACTCATATGGAGTTCGCGGGCTTATGCCGGAAAGGGGGGAGAGAGTCAAGGATGGCTGCCGATTTCTGGTCGTTATAGCATCAAATGCAAACCCTGTTTCCGGTATTCAGCCGGCGCGCGCCGGGAAACACCATTCAAACATATCGGTTTGACCACCCTTAAAACAACAAAACGGCCCCCGGATCACTCCAGGAGCCGCCTTGAAAAACTGATGTGAGAGCTGCTTATTCTGCAGCGGTCTCTGCAGCTGCTGCTTCTGCTTCGGCCTTCTTGGCTTCAGCTTTAGCGGCCTTGACGGCAGCGGCTTCCGCACGGGCGCCTTCGTTGAGGCGCTTGGAGCGGGCGTTGGTGTTCTCTGTGATACGGGCAGACTTACCGCGGCGGTCGCGCAGGTAGTAGAGCTTCGCACGGCGGACTTTACCGCGGCGGACAACCTCTACGCCTTCCAGCATCGGAGAGTAGATCGGGAACACACGCTCAACGCCTTCGCCGTAGGAAATCTTGCGAACGGTGAAGCTTTCGTTGATGCCGCCGCCGGAACGCGCAATGCATACGCCTTCATAAGCCTGTGTACGGGTCCGGCTACCTTCGGTGACCTTCACCAGAACGCGGACGGTGTCGCCCGGAGAAAATTCAGGAAGCTTACGTTGAGCTTCGATTTTCGCCATTTCTTCAGCGTTAAGCTGCTCGATGATATTCATGGCATGTTTCCCTTTTCAATTACAAAGCGGTCAGAGCGTCCTTGGGATCACAGGTGCCAAGAACGGGTTCACCAGCTTTGGGCCATGTTGTATATCCGCCGGATTTTTATGGAGTTCGGCGCCCGGTAAAAGACATCGACCAGAACACAAAGCTTCCTGCCGGAAGATAAGCATTCATCCAACTTGGGCGGGCGTATACAGGATTTTCGGGCCGTTGTCATGCGGATTCTTGCGGTTTATCTGAGAAGAAGCTCGCAGAGGTCTGCACTTCGTCCGCCTGAGGAACCGTCTGTCCGGAATACGCGATCTTTGGTGACCACATTTCAGGATCACTCACGGCTCGACAATGCCGAGGCACTAACTTGCGTGTTTCCGAGCCTCCAGAACAACACAACCTGCTGAAAACTAACGCAAGGTCAAAAGACTCGCGCAGCTTTTTAAAAAGCCGCTTGACTCTCTACCCGTTCTCCGGAATCAATAAGAACAAATAGAGAACAAAAACCAGCGTGATTGGAATCAACGTGCACAATGTCCGCCGCATCCGAACATAGCACATCTCTTGCCGAGCTGCGTCGCCGCATTGCGGATCTTGAGGGTCGCCTCCCCTTTAAGGCGCAGTTTGGTCCGGCCCCTGCGACCGCCGCCAACCCGCAGGGGCCGGACAGTTTTTTGAAAGACCGTCCGCCGGACGGAAGGGCACAGGCTGAGGGCTTCGAAGCTGAGCCACCCGGAAAGGGTGGATCAGACGATCTGGCCGCCCGGTGCCCCTTGGGGCTGGAGACACTCGATCGGCTGTTTCAGTCCGGCAACAGCTTGTCGGGCAGCGGACTGAAAGTGGGTGCCTTACATGAGGTGGTCAGCTCCGAAAGCCGCAATGCCGGGGCGCTCAGCGGCTTCGGCCTTGCGCTTCTTGCACGGCTTCTGGCCATAAGGCCCGGGCCGGTTCTGGTGGTCCAGGATATCCGCGCCACTCAGGAATCCGGCCAGTTTCACGGCGCCGGACTGCTGGACTTCGGCATTGATCCGGCCCGGTTGATCGTGGTGCGGGCGAGAAAGCTGGAAGACGTTCTGTGGTGCCTTGAGGAAGGCGCGTCCTGCAGTGCCCTTGCCGCCGTTGCCGGCGAAATCCAGGGCGGGGAGCGTCTCGTGGATCTCACGGCAAGCCGCCGTATTTCCCTGCGGGCCAGCCGCAGCACGGTCCCGGTCATCTTGCTCCGTCATGGGGCAGCACAAGAACCGACCGCAGCCGTCACCCGCTGGCAGATTTCTCCGGCCGCCTCAAAGGCTCCGGAGTTCTTGGAAAAAGCACCCCATGCGGGCCTTGGAGCGCCAGCATGGCACATTGACCTGACGCGGAACCGGGAGGGCCGTCCCGGCCGCCTGACCGTGGAGTGGGACCATGCGAGACAAACATTTGCCGCACCAGCGCATTCTCTCGCTCTGGATCGCGGATCTTCCCTGCGACCGGATCCTGCGCCGGCTGCGGGTCAGCTCCACACCCTCCGCCCGGCAGGCTGAACCGCCGCTCGCCGTTTTGGAAAAAATCCGGGGAGCCCGCCGAATTGTCTCCATGAATGACACCGCAAGGGCCTGCGGCTTGCGCCTCGGCGAGGCGGAAGCCGATGCCCGCGCCCGGATCCCGCATCTTTTGTGTGAAGACGCCGATCCGGAAAAGGATACCGCCCTATTGGGCGCGGTCGCGGACTGGTGCGCCCGCTACACGCCTTTGGTGGCCCTCGACGGCAAGGATGGGTTGTTTCTCGACATCACGGGCTGCGCACATCTCTTCAAAGGAGAAGAGGCCCTTTTAAAAGATGCCTTGGAACGGCTTCACCGGCAGGGGTTTTGCGTTGCCGGTGCGATCGCTGGAACCGCAGGGGCGGCCTGGGCGCTCGCCCGCTACGGTTCCGGCGGCGTCTTGGCGGACAGCCAAGAACGGCAAGCCCTTGCCCCCTTGCCCCTTGCAGCTCTTCGGGTCTCCTCTGAAGCCGTCTCCGGCCTGAACCAGGTTGGCTTGAAAACCATTGGTCAGCTGTATGACCGACCGCGTGCACCGCTCACAAACCGCCTTGGCGCAGACCTCATCCTCCGGCTTGATCAGGCGTTGGGGTGGCAAGGAGAAGCGATTTCTCCCCGGTTCGAAGCTCCGCTGATTTCCGCAGAGCGGCGGTTCTTCGATCCCATCTCACAGCTGGACGACGTCAAGGCAGTCGCCCTCTCCCTGGCCGGTCAGGCCGCCAAGGCTCTGGAACGCCGGGTCGAAGGCGGCCGCGTCTTCGAATTGAGCCTGTTCCGGGTCGATGGCGCGGTTCAAAAATTCCGCGTCGGCACCAGCAGCCCATTGCGCGACCCAAAGCGCGTCCTCCGCCTGTTTGCCGAAAAACTGAAGGCCGATGAAGGGGCAATCGATGCCGGCTTTGGCTACGACCTTGTCCGCCTGGATGTTCTGGTCGCCGACAAGGCCCCGGCCGTTCAATCGGCGCTGACAGCGAACGGCGCGGTGGAAGCCAATGCCAGCCTGGACGATCTGGTGGACCGGCTGGGCGCCCGCTTGGGCTCTGAGCGTGTCACCCGGCTTTTGCCGGTCGACCGGCACCTGCCGGAAAGCCAAACCGGGTATGTGCCCGCCGCCTTCGCCCGGCAAGACGCCCTCGTCTGGTCCGGATTTTTAAAAAGCGCAGCTGCTCCCGATCTTCACCGCGCGCGCCCCTCAGCCAATCCTCAACTCGGGTTTGCCGAAGACACCCGTCCGGCCGAGGAGGCAAAGCCTTCCAGCTGGCAGGAGGGCCTGATGACACGTCCCTTGCGGCTGATCGAACCGGCAGAAGAAGTCGAGGCTCTGGCCATGGTTCCGAACGGACCGCCGCTGAGGTTCCGCTGGCGCCGTAGCATCTACCAGGTCGTCCGCTCAGAAGGTCCGGAACGCATTGCTCCGCCCTGGTGGATTGGCGCGAGCGACCGGCCCTCGGAGGCCAAGGAGGGCGTAACCCGGGATTATTTCCGCATTGAAGACACCGAAGGCCGGCGGTTTTGGCTCTACCGGGAAGGTCTTTATGAACGGGAGACAAGTCGCCCGCGCTGGTATCTGCAGGGTCTGTTCGCATGACACGGCGCCCTTCAATCACGGAACCGCCCGCTTATGCGGAACTGTGCGCTGCGACCAATTTTTCCTTTCTTCATGGCGCCTCACATCCGGAAGAACTGGTGCTTCAAGGCGCACACTTGCAGCTGGCCGCACTTGGCATTTGTGACCGCAATTCCATGGCCGGTGTGGTCCGGGCGCATATGGCGGCGAAAGAGACCGGTTTGAAGTTCGTGCCCGGTTGCCGTCTGGCGTTTCTCGACGGCAAACCTGACCTTCTGTACTGGCCGAAAGACCGTGGGGCCTATGGCACCTTGACCCGGCTTTTGACCATCGGCAACCGGCGGGCGGAAAAGGGCGCCTGTCATCTGACCCTGGATGACGTGAGCCTGCTCTGCCCGGGCTCTCCGGCCGCCCTGATCCTGCCGCCGGGCCTGCCGGATCCAGATCCGGTCCTTAAGGTGCTGGAGAAGCTGAAAAGCCGCTTTGAAGGCACCCTCCGCCTTGCCGTCGCCCTCCACCGCAAGGCGGAAGACCGGCGGCGGCTCGCTCTTGCCCGCAACATCACGCATACGGCAGGTGTGCCGATGCTGGCCATCAACGACACGCTCTATCATGCGCCGGACCGGCGCCCCTTACAGGATGTTCTAACCTGCATCCGCTTGCACGAGCGGCTGGAGACCGCCGGCCGGCAACTGCAGCAAAATGCCGAACGCCACTTGAAGCCGGCAGAGGAAATCCTGCGTCTTTTTGAAAGCGATCCGGCGCCATTGCATGAAAGCCTGAAGATCCTCCAAGAGGTCCAGTTCTCGCTGGATGACCTTCGATATGAATACCCGGAGGAACCGGCCGGGGAGAGTGCCAGCCCGCAGGCCGAACTGGAGCGGTTGACCTTGGAAGGTGCCAAACGGCGCTACCCGGAAGGAGTTCCAAACAAGATCCGATCGACCATAGATCATGAACTGAAACTGGTCGCAGACCTCGACTATGCACCGTATTTTTTGACCGTCTACGACATTGTCCGGTTTGCCCGCACACGCGGCATCCTGTGCCAGGGCCGGGGATCGGCCGCCAACTCCGTTGTCTGCTTCTGCCTTGGCATCACCGAGGTTGATCCAACCAGAGCAGATCTCCTGTTTGAGCGCTTCATTTCACCCGAACGGCGCGAGCCGCCGGACATCGATGTCGACTTCGAGCACGAGCGGCGGGAAGAGGTCATCCAGTACATCTATGCCAAATACGGCCGCGAACGCGCCGGGCTTGCGGCCACCGTCATCACCTACCGGTCCCGCTCCGCCCTTCGGGAGGTCGGTAAGGTGTTCGGCCTTTCCGAAGACGCGATTGCGTCCCTTGCCGGGACGGTCTGGGGGCGCGCGTCGGCCGGAACCGAAGAGGCCCAGGTGCGCGAGGCCGGGCTGGACCCGTCAGACCCTCTGATCACACAAATGCTGGAACTTGCCCGCACGCTGATCGGCTTTCCCCGGCATCTGTCTCAGCATGTTGGCGGCTTTGTCATCACCCGTGGCCGGCTCGACGAGGTCATTCCGATCCAGAACGCGGCCATGGAAGACCGCACTGTGGTGGAATGGGACAAGGATGATCTGGATGCGCTCGGGATCCTGAAAATCGACATCCTTGCGCTTGGCATGCTGACAGCAATCCGTAAGGCCCTCACAATGCTGTCGGAAAACTATGGCCAGGATCTCACCATCTCCACCATCCCGGCTGAGGAGAAACCCGTCTACGACATGCTATGCCGGGCCGATTCTGTCGGCGTTTTCCAGGTTGAAAGCCGGGCCCAGATGACCATGCTGCCCCGGCTCAGACCTGAAAAATTCTATGATCTCGTCATCGAGGTTGCCATCGTCCGGCCCGGCCCGATTCAGGGTGACATGGTGCACCCTTACCTGCGCCGCCGGCAGGGCAAGGAACGTGTCAGTTACCCGAGCAAGGAGCTCGAAGCCGTGCTTGGCAAGACCATGGGTGTGCCGCTGTTTCAGGAACAGGCAATGAAGATCGCCATTGTGGCCGCCGGGTTCACGCCCGGCGAAGCCGACAAGCTGCGCCGCGCGATGGCGACCTTCCGAAGGGTCGGCACAATCGGCACGTTCCAGACCAAGATGATCGAGGGTATGGCGAAAAACGGCTACGACCGGGACTTTGCCGAACGCTGCTTCCGCCAGATCGAGGGCTTTGGCGAATACGGGTTTCCCGAAAGCCATGCGGCAAGTTTTGCGCTCCTCGTTTATGCCTCGTCCTGGATCAAGGCCTATTACCCGGATGTCTTTTGCGCAGCACTTTTGAATTCCCAGCCCATGGGGTTTTACGCCCCCGGACAATTGGTCCGCGATGCGCGCGAGCATGGTGTGGATGTGCGCGAGGTTGATATCAACCTGTCAGACTGGGATGCGAAACTGGAACCTGGCTGGCAGGCGGCCCGGCATCTTCACCCCCGCCACCGGGAGATGAAGGAGATCGTGCGTACCGATCATGCGGTCCGGCTCGGCTTCCGGACCGTCAAAGGCCTCAAGCAGGACGATATGGACAAGCTGATCGTGCATCGCGGCGACGGCTATGACAGCATCCGGGATCTCTGGCTGAGATCCGGCCTCAGCCGCCCGGTGATCCTGCGCCTTGCCGAGGCCGATGCGTTCCGCTCACTTGGTCTTGACCGGCGTGCGGCGGTCTGGGCGGCGCAAGGTCTGGAAGCCGGCAATCAACGCGACCGGCTGCCGCTGTTTGATGTTGCTGATTTTGGGGACTTGCGGCCAGAACCAGACGCAGACCTGCCGCCGATGTTGCCAGGCGCCCATGTCATGGCCGATTACCAAAGCCTGAGCCTGTCCTTGAAAGCCCATCCGGTTGCTTTTGCCCGGCCTGCGCTCGCTGGTCAGCGCGTTGTTCCGTGCATGAACCTGCCGGATGTCCGCCAGGGCCGACAGGTTTCCGTGGCCGGACTGGTGCTGGTCCGCCAACGGCCCGGCTCGGCCAAGGGCGTCATTTTTCTAACGTTGGAGGATGAAGGCGGCATCGCCAACATTATTGTTTGGCCGAAGGTGTTTGAAAAATACCGGCCACTGGTGATGGGGGCCCGCTTCTTGAAGGTTTCAGGGCGCGTACAAAATGAAGCCGGGGTCATTCATGTAGTGGCAGATCATGTCGAGGACGTCACCGCGCTGCTTTCCGATCTGTCCGACAAGTCCCTGGACGATGCAGGCCTTGCCCGTGCGGATGAGGTTAAACGGCCCGTGATTGAATTGACCGAAAAGATCAAGCCCGCCAGCCGCCTGGTCCAGCTGATCCGCGATGTTCCGGAACTTCGAAAGGATGTCGCACAGATCAAACCGCACAAGGCCGCCGCACTTGAACGGCAAACAGTGAAAGCTCTGCCCGGCGGGCGGAATTTCCACTAGATCAGGCTGGTTCCTTTTTTATCGAAGGCTTGCCGCGAAATCCTGCGATCCGCTCACTGATCAACTGGAAGACAGCATAAAGAACCGGGATCATCAAAAGCCCGAGGGTGCTGTCGATGATCATCCCCACGAACACAGGAAAGCCGATCGACACCCGTCCGGCGGCTCCCGCGCCGCTTGCCAGAACCAGCGGAAGAACACCCAGAATGAAACACAGCCCCGTCATGGTCACAGGCCGGAAACGCATGTGAGCTGCCTCAATCGCGGCCTCCTGAATGCTGTGCCCTTCTTCCCGAAGGTTTTTGGCAAATTCAACCACCATGATTGCCTTCTTCGCAGCCAACCCGATCAGCAACACCATCCCGATCTGGGCGTAGATGTTGTTGTTCAAGTTCGGGATAAATTGCAGCGGGATCAATGCACCGAACACTGCAAACACGGTCGATGCCATGACAGACAGAGGCAGCACCCAGCTTTCATATTGGGCCACCAGGCAGAGATAGGCGAAAATCACCGCCAGTATCAGGATGTAGGTGACCAAACCACCGGCATCGACCTCCTGAAGCGTGATGTCCGTCCAGTCAAAACCATAGCCGTCCGGCAAGGTTGATTGAGCCACCTCTGAGAATTTCTGGATGCCAGTACCGGAACTGAAGCCCGGTTGGAGCTGGGCGTTGATCGAAGCCGAAGTGAAGAGGTTATATCGGTAGATCGTCTGGGCACCCAACACAGGTTCCGCCGTAATGAAGGTCCTCAGCGGCAACGCTTCACCGGCAGCATTCTTGACGTAAATGCCCCGGACCTGACTGGTGGTCTGCCTAAACTGCGCATCGGCCGACATCACCACCCAGTAAACGCGGCCGTCCTTGACGAAATTGTTCACATAGAGCGAGCCGAAGCTTGCCTGCAACGCGGTAAAGATGTCGCTGACCTTGACCTGCAGGGCTTCGGCCCGGTCGCGATCTATCGTCAAACTGTATTGCGGGGCCGTGGCCGAAAAGCTGCTGAAGGCCGACTGGAATTCAGGTTCCTTCATCAGCGCCGACAGGAATGCTGTCTTTACAGCGTCGAAATCCTCTATCTTGTTGGCTTTGTAATCCAACAACTGCGCGGACAAGCCGCCGCTTGAACCAACGCCCTGGATCGTCGGCAACGGGAACACAAATGATGTTGCTTCCGGGATCGCGGCCAAGGACCGGTTCAAGGACATCATGATGGCCCACCACTGGGTCTCGCGCGTCTTGCGTTGATCCCAAGGGTCCAGCAACAACACCAGAATCCCGACATTCGACCTATTCCCGGCGAGCAAACTGAAGCCGGCCACAGACGTAATAGCTCCAATGCCCGGGTGCTTTTGAACCTCTGCGCTGATGTTTTGCACCACCTCTTGGGTCCGCTGGAGCGAGGCGCCATCCGGCAGCTCAATGCTGACAAACAACACGCCATTGTCCTCCGGGGGAATGAAGCCGGTCGGCGTGGTTTCAAACATGTAGATCGTGGCAGCGATCACCCCCGCAAACACTGCCAAAGAGACCGGAATAAACCGGAGCATGAGCCTGACAACCGCCACATAACCATCCCGGAGCTTGTCAATCAGCATCGGAATAAGGCGGAAAAGACCTTTTGGATGCCCGGTCCGGCGCGACAGGAACAACGAACACAGCACCGGGCCAAGCGTCAGTGCATTGATGGCTGACAGAGCGAAGGCAAATGTGATCGTCAACGCGAACTGAAGATAGATTTCGCCCGTGATCCCGGGGAAAAAACAAACCGGGACAAACACCGCCGCCAGAACGAATGTGGTCGCGATGATCGGCCGCGTCACCTGGCTCATCGCTTTCAACGTGGCTTCGCGCGGTTCAAACCCGTCTTCTTCCATGATCCGTTCGGTGTTTTCGATGATGACGATCGCATCATCGACCACCAGCGTGATCGCAAGCACGATGGCAAAAAGCGTGATCATGTTGGCGCTGAATCCGATCACGTAGATAAGCGCCATGGTCCCAAGCAATGAGACAGGAATTGCGATCGCCGGGATCAAGGTTGCCCGGATACTAAGGAGAAAGAAAAAGGTGACCGAGATGACCAGGGCCGCCGTAATCGCCAGGGTCGATGCGATCTCTTCGATTGATTTTCGAACCGCCGTGGTTACGTCATAGGCAAGGACATATTCCATGTCCTCAGGGAACTGTTTTGAGAGCTCCTCCATTTGGGAGCGGACGGCGTCCGCAACATCCAGGGCGTTTGCTCCGCTTTCCTCAAAAATCGCAATGATCGCAGACGGTTCGCCGTTGTAGAATGATGTCGCAGCATAACTCTCAGCGCCAAGCTCCACCCGCGCAATATCCTTCAACCGGATGAAAGAACCGTCGTCCTGCGCTCCCAGGATGATTTGCTCAAACTGCTCTGCGGTCTCCAGCAGTCCTTGAGCGTCCAGTGTGAATTGAAAAGACGTCTGCGCGTCGCTGAAAGGTGGGGCTCCGATCTGACCTGCGGCGGCTTCGACATTTTGCGCCTCGATGGCCGAGGAGACATCCGACGCGGACAAGTTCAGTGCCGCCATTTTTTCAGGATCGAGCCACACCCGCATGCTGTAGTTCAACGGCCCAAACTGGTTTACGAGCCCGACACCATCAATCCGGCTGAGCGGATCTTGAATGAAATCTGCGGCATAGTTGCTCAAGTAGAGCTGACTGAACGTCTTGTTCGGTGACAGCAGATTGATCACCTGAAGCATGTCGCTGTTCTGCTTCGACGTGGAAATGCCAAGCTTTGTGACGGCTTCGGGCAGCAGAGGCGTGGCGAGCGCTACACGGTTCTGGACATTGACCGCAGCAATATCGGGATCCGTGCCGATTTCGAATGTGACGGTCAGCTGATAGGTGCCTTCACTGGATGACTGGGACGACATGTAAATCATCCCATCGACACCATTCACCTGTTCCTCGATCGGTGTTGCGACGGCATTTTGAATGAGGGCTGCATTCGCGCCCGGGAAACTCGCAGTCACCTGAATTTGCGGAGGCGCAATGTTCGGAAACTGGGCGATCGGCACAAACCGGATGGCGAGTGCGCCAACCAGGACCGTGAGGACCGCAATGACGATGGCAAAGTTGGGCCGATCGATAAAGAATCTTGCAAGCATCGGACCGCCCCGGTTCAGGATTGCGTTTCAGTCGGGCTGACTTTGACGCCCTCATGGATCTTTTGCAGTCCCTGGATGACCACCGGATCACCGGCCTGCAGGCCTTTGCTGACGACCCAATCCCGACCGATTTGATTGCCAAGGGTCACGTCCCGACGTTCAACGACGTTGTCTTTCCCAACAACAAAAACGAAGTGCCCCTTTGCATCGAGCTGAATTGCCGTCTGCGGCACGACAACCACTTCGCTTGCATTCGGATCCTCGAATGTCACGGTAACCACTTGGCCGGGCACGAGAAGTGCTTCCTTGTTATCAAACGCAGCGCGCATTTCGACCGTGTCGGTCGCTGTTTCGACTTCGTTGCTGATGTAGTCGATTTTCCCGGAAGCCGGATAGCTCGCGCCATCTGAGAGCTGCAATTTCACATCAAGTGTCGAAGAGTTTTCTGAGACGAGCCCTTCCTGACGCTTCAAGATCAAGTCCCGCTCGCTGATAAAAAACTTCACATGGATCGGGTCTATGCTGGTGATCGTCGCGAGAACGCCGGTGTTCGACGTTATGAGGTTGCCCACATCGACGGGCGAGTCGGAGATCCGGCCGTCGATCGGACTTGTGATGGTCGTGAAGCCCAGATTGATATTGGCTGTATCGAGATCCGCCTGCGCCTGTCCCACGGCGGCTTGATCAGCCTTGTAATCCGCTTCGGCTGAATCGTAGACCGCCTGCGAAACATCGCCCCGATCCAGCAGCTGTTTTTGCCGGTCTAGGTTGATTTTGCCATTCAGCGCCGTGGCTTTCGCACCGTCCAAGGTCGCCTGTGCCTTGTCAGCACTTGCCTGATAGAGATCCTTTTCGATCTGGAAGAGCACATCGCCCTTTTTCACGAGACCCCCATCAGTGAATTTCTGGCTTTCCAGAACGCCTTCGACCCGCGCCTCCACTTTGACGGTGCTTACGGCTGCGACACGGCCAACATAAACATCAGCCATTCCAGGCTTGGTGTTGGACGCCCGCTCCACCAGGACTGCCGGTGCCGGATCGTCGGCGTGAGCCGGGATTAAACCAATTGCGGAAATAAAAAAAACGAAAGCTGAGGGGAAAAACTTCATGAAGTCAGGCTCCTGCCGTTGAGCGGCTTGAACCTAGACTTGCACCCAATTGCGGACCGGTCAAATGAACGATTTTGGAAACACCGCGGAACTACTGGGCGGGCCCACCATCCATCTCAATGATCACCTTGCGAGCTGCGGTCTCAGCGTTGTCAGGAGTGCCGGGTCATTTCGAACCCGTGCAATGATCATGCCTCCCTCAAGAAGTGCCAGAGCTGACAAGGCCTCTGCCTTAATCTCTACTTCTGACCGGTTTTCGGCCCATTCGGTTCTGCTCAGGCTCACGGTCATCCACTCTGAAACACGGTCAAAAAACGACTTGGCCTCGGTGACAACGCTTTCCGGGAGACCAGCAGATTCTGCTGCCAGAATTCCGCAGAGACACATTTGCCCATCTGAACCAAGCGCGGAGACAAACAGGCCGTGAAGCTTTTTAACTATTTCAGACGCGGTCGCTGGCCCATCTTCAGGATCACCGAGCGCGTTTAAGAAACCGTCCGTATAGCGGCGCGCCACCTTCGCGCCGAGATCTTCTTTCGTCGGGAAATAATAATGGACACTTGAGCTCTTCACCCCAACGCCGGACGCCAGGTCGCGGAAACTCACACCGTTATAACCGTTCTTGCGAATGAGGCTTTCGGCGAGGTCCAAAATTTTTCCTTCTGTTTCGGCAGCATTCCGGCTCATGACACCCTCATTATCTATCAATCAGTAGATAGGCCTTGACACAAGCTTCTGCAATCCCGATATCCCGGTTATCGTAATCTACCTATCAGTAGATAGATATCATGGAGAAGCTGAAATGACAGAGACCGTAGCAATCATTCAAGGCGGAACGTCCGGTATGGGGCTTGCCACTGCGAAACGGCTGGCCGCCAGGAACGTGCCCCTTGTTCTTATCGGGCGGAACGCTGACAAACTCTCAACCGCAAAGGCAGAGATTGAGGATGCATACAAAGTCAGCGTTCAAACATGGCAAGCCGATGTGACCGATCAAAAGGACGTTGCCGACCTTGTCGAGCGCATTGCGGGTCTGCAAGCACCGATCGGATATCTGGTCAATGCAGCTGGTGCCTTCAGTCCGAAACCGTTCCTCGACCACACACCGGAGGACTACGACCTCTATCACGCGTTCAACCGCGGCACGTTTCAGATCACTCAGGCCATTGCGCGGAAAATGGTGGAGCGGGCAGCCGGATCTATCGTCAATCTCGGCTCGATGTGGGCACACCAGGCTGTGAAGGCGACGCCGTCTTCCGCCTACTCCATGGCAAAGGCCGGCTTGCACGCTCTCACACAGCATTTGGCCATGGAGCTTGGAGATTATGGGGTCCGGGTTAATGCCGTTGCCCCGTCTGTTGTCGAAACGCCGATTTATGGCGCGTTTATCCCGGAGGACCAGATCACGCAAACTCTGAAGGACGGCTTCGACGCATTCCATCCGATCGGACGGATCGGCACGGCGGACGATGTTGCCGCGACCGTAGACTTTCTGCTCTCCGATCAGGCCGGTTGGGTGACCGGAGCAGTCTGGGATGTTGACGGCGGTGTTATGGCCGGCCGGTGCTAAGCGTCAACTGAAACACAAGGGGCCGCCCAAATCGGGTGGCCCTGTTTTCAAATCGCTTCCACATAATACCAGCGGCCGGATTTTTTCCTGAACCGACTGTTTTCCCGGTGGGTGTGCAGTGTTCCGCCGGACAGATACTTCGCCTCAAAGAACACCGTCCCGTCGCGATCGGCTTCGCTTCCTTTGCCGGTCTCAAGAACGCTCAAGCCCGTCCAGTGGTTTTCCGACGCCCATCGGGCCGTCGCCGCAAAATCGAACCCTGCCTGATGTTTCGGCCAAAGTGTCTCTTGCAGATACGCAATGTTCTCTCGCACATATGCTGAGTAACGCGACCGCATCAAAGCCTCTGCGGTCTTTGGTGTTTGGCGTCCCTCCAAATAAGGACCGCAACAGGCCGAAAATGCAGCGCCAGATCCACAGGGGCAATCCGTATCCGCCATATCCAAGTTCCGTTCCAATTCACTCTTTAGATCGCAGTCTCTATCACCACCTATAACGGGACGCTATGCTGCTCCCAACTTGATCAGATCGACTGCGACGGCGGCATGAAACTTGCGACCTTTAACCTGGAATCTTTTGGCACAGACAGGATCGATGAAGATCTGCTGGCCCGGCGGATCGACGCGCTCAGGCCAAAGCTTCTAGAGCTCGAGGCTGACATCTTATGCCTTCAGGAAGTCAACGCCCAAAAAATCAAGGGCCAATCCAGCCGGCAGTTTCACGATCTGAAGCGTCTGATTGAAGGCACGCCTTATCAGGACTTTTTCATGTCCGGCAGCTTGCGCCCATCCGGCAAAGGGCCTGGCGACCGGCACAATCTTGTTGTGCTTTCGAGGTATCCGGTTCTTTCGGGAGAGAGCCTTTATCACCGCCACGCGGAGCCGCCACTTTGGCGGCCGGGAACTGCCGATCCAGGATATGACGAGCCACAGGCAACCGCTTTCGACCGGCCGGTTCAGCAGCTTCAAATCGACTTGGGCACGGGGCGCCCCTTGCACGTGTTCAACGTGCATCTGCGCGCGCCCATTGCAGCCCAAATCCGGGGCGGGAAGGATGCGGAGCACAATTGGGCCTCTGTCTCTGCCTGGGCAGAGGGGTATCATTTGTCGGTCCTGAAACAGACAGCGCAAGCACTTGAACTCAGGCTCGGGGCGGAAGCGCTCTTTGACGAAGATCCCGAGGCTCAGATCATCCTGACCGGAGATTTCAACGCGACCGGCGAAACCCGGGCGCTGCGGCTATTGCGGGCGGACCCGCACGATACCGGCGTCCCGGACCTTGGCTACCGGCAGCTTTATCAACTGGATGCAGCCCTTCCTTTGGAGCAACGGAAAACCGTACTTCACAAAGGCCGGGCCCAAACCCTGGACCATGTGCTTGCGAGCCGCTCCATGACGGACCGGGTTGCGCACATCAAGGTCTTCAACGCGGCTCTGCCGGATGAGATCCTCGAAGGTGACGATCCCGATTATGCCGGCTCCTACCACGCCGCAATGTGCGTGGACTTCGACATGTCGTAAGAGTTTCGGTTATTCGTTTGCCAATGACTGAATATACCCGGCGAGATTGGCAATCTCGATGTTGCCGAGTGTCATGTTTGGCATTTGCGGATGGGGATTGGCGAGAAAGGTCGCCAGTTTCGATGCATCCCAACTCTGATCCTTGGCCATGTCATAAAAACTCGGCAACGACACACTGGACGCCGTCGCCTGATCGTTGGAGACGAGATGGCAGGACGCACACCATTGAAGCGCCAGATCTTTTCCCGCGGCGACATCGGCAGCAACCGCCGACGACACAGGAGCGACGGCCGTTAGGCTGAAGCCCAAAACGAGCGCTCGAAAACCTCTCCGCCACATTTTGGACCGTTCAACCATTTTCGCTGTCTCCACATCTCAATCACGGTTCGCAGTCTGTCTGATCGAACCGGCCTCTTCCTTGTCCTGCATCAAATCATGCTCATGAGCCTGTCTGCAACTTTTCAGAAAACGCCATTGCCGCATCCGGCATCCTCGTCCACAGTCTAAAGTTGAAAAACCGCAAGATAATCGGAGATCTGGATGATTCACCAATGCCTGATCCGCGCGGCGACGGCGGTAAGCCTGAGCTTTGCGTTGGCCATTGGCGCGGGCGCGCCGACAGTTGCTCAAGAAACGCCGATCTATTCCGGAAAGGACCGGTTTCACCCGGTCACGGCTGCCAACGGTATGGTGGCGAGCCAGGAAGCTGTCGCCACCCGGGTGGGGGTCGGTATTCTTGAAAAAGGCGGCAACGCCGTCGATGCTGCGATCGCGACCGGTTTTGCCCTGGCGGTGACCTTGCCACGTGCTGGCAATCTTGGTGGCGGCGGCTTCATGATAATCCACAAGGCTGACACCGGCGAAACCGAAGCGCTGGATTACCGGGAAAGAGCACCGGCTGGCGCAACCCGCGACATGTTCTTGGGAGCGGACGGCGAACCGGATAACGACAAGTCCCGTTTTTCGGGATTGGCCATAGGGGTTCCTGGCACGGTGGCCGGCTTCGCGGCTGCATTTGAAAAACACGGCAGCGGAAATGTGACCTGGGAAGACCTGGTTGCACCCGCAATTGCGCTCGCAGAAGACGGCATAGCAGTGACACCGGACCTGTCGGCCTCTTTGGCCGCCCGGATCACCCGGCTGAGCAAAGACCCGGCGACCGCTGCCATTTTCTTCAAGGCCGGCCTGATCCCTTATGTGCCGGGCGAAACGCTAAAACAGACAGATCTGGCGGCAACGCTCCGGTTGATCGCCAACAAGGGCGCTGCGGGATTTTATCTGGGCGATGTTGCCGAGAAGATCGCAGCCAAGGTTCAAGAAGCTGGCGGAAGCATGACGATAGCCGACCTTGCCGACTACAAACCCGTCTGGCGGGATCCGGTGACCGGCAGCTATCGCGGATATGAGATCGCCTCCATGCCGCCCCCCTCCTCCGGCGGCGTTCACATCGTACAAATCTTGAACATGCTGGAGGCCTACCCGATGGCCGATTTCGGCCCCAACTCTGCCGATGCAATTCATGTAATGGCCGAAGCCAAACGCCGCGCTTACGCCGACCGATCTAAATATCTTGGAGACCCGGATTTTGCTAAGGTTCCGGTAAAAGGCCTGACCGATCCGGCCTATGCAGCAAGCCTCGCAGAAACCATCGACATGAAGACCGCAACCGATTCAAAGGACGTTGCTCCCGGCAACCCAATTCCCTACGAAAGCAATGAAACGACTCACTACTCCGTTGTCGACAAGGACGGCAATGCAGTCTCGAACACCTACACGCTGAACTTTTCCTACGGCGTTGGCCTCACCGCCGACGGCACCGGCGTTCTTTTGAACAACGAATTGGACGATTTCTCCGCAAAACCCGGCGCACCGAATGCCTATGGGTTGATTGGGGGAACAGCGAACGCGGTTGAGGGTGGCAAACGGCCTCTTTCGTCCATGAGCCCGACACTTGTGTTCAAGGACGGCGACCTGTTCCTCGTCACCGGCTCGCCGGGCGGCAGCCGGATCATCACGACGACATTGCAGGTCATCCTGAATGCAATCGATCACCAAATGAACATCGCCGAGGCAACGGCCGCACCGCGCGTCCACCATCAATGGTTCCCGGATGAAATTCGAATTGAGGAAGGTTTGTCCCCGGACACGATCCGTCTTTTGGAAGCGCGTGGCCACAAGGTCGAGGTCAAGAACGTGATGGGCTCGACCCAATCGATCATGAAAGTGGGCGGTCTTCTGGCCGGGGCTTCCGATCCGCGCCAGCAAGGCGCACTGACAGCGGGCCACTGATACGGGGATAAGGGAGACCGATGGCATTCCATTGGTCTCGCCTTTCAGGCCCGTGCCGGTTTAGGCGGTTCAGTTCAGCTCTGGTGGATAGCGGCGGTTGATCGTGCTGTTGCTGTCCAGATCCTTGAGGTGCTGGAAGAAACTTTCGGCGGCGACCGCAAGGAAGGAAACCAGCAGGACGCCAACATATGTCGAGTGCTCCAGCAGCTCGGCCCTGTCGCCAACGACCACATCGAAGATTGCAAACCCGAGAAAAACGGCAATCGACACAGCAATCGCTAAATCAGTCCGGTAGGCAACACCCGGCTGGTTTTTTACAAGCCGGATCCCGGCCACCAAAAACAGAGCGGCCGCAAAAAACTCGACGATGCCTGCGAATATGAGCGTCGCCGTTACGAAACCAGGATCGATGTCCAGGCGATCAAAATACATGGTGAATTTTTCGACGCGGTGATTGCCCCACCAATGGACAAAACCGATGTCTTGGCGGGCAAAAAACTTGTCGAGACCGTTCAAGAGCCAAAAGCAAAACCAGAAAGCGATCACGACGGCGGTAACGGGTTGGCGCAAAATAGCCATATCTATCTTCTGTTTTGAATGTCGGAACTATCGTCAATTCATACAGGGCGAGTCCTTGAAAACTGGTTACACTCAACGCTCAAAACCGGTCCGTAAATCCACTTATCAAAGAACGCTTAAGGCAAGCCGCACTATTTGTGAGGCTGTTTTGTGCCGCGAGAGACAAGGTCAGCAAATTTTTGATCTAGTCTGAGACGCTCTTCGGCTGTCATCTCCGGCCAGATGATCTGAGCGCCAACAAAGGCAGCGTATTCAATTTTCGCAATGCTGTTGGCAGTGGCATCATCCAACCCTTGCGCACGATACAGCGCAACAATGAACTGGGTTCGAAGATCATCGACCTCGCGTACGGTTTGCCGGGCCGTCTGGTTGAGTTGTGCAAACTGGCGCATAGCACGGTCCAAGTCATGATCGAGTTGAGCCGCCTTCAGCGCCAGCGTGCGCGCCTGGTCTTCGGGCGCACTCGCAAGTGTTTCTTCGGCAACATCAAGTGTGTTCTGTTTTTTCCAGGCATGAGCCAAAGCCGTCAGGAAAGCTTCATGATCCTTGAAGTGATGATAAAAAGAGCCTTTGGTGCGTGACGCCGTTTGGCACAGCGCTTCAAGGGTCAGGCCCCCGATGCCCTCTTTGACCAGTTGCCCAAATCCGAGCGTGATCCAGTCCTCTTTGCCAAGCCGTTTCTTCTCGCTCATAGGCTCCCGCCCAACGCGCCGAGGATGACGATCGGCAGGAACAACCACCCTTGCGGCATATCCTTGAATGTCTGGTTCTTGAAAACCGGGACGGCTAGGCCGAGCACGCAGTAGCCAAACGTCAAGATCGTCGCAACCCACCCGAGATCCGTTCCGCCGGCAAAGAGCGCTGCATAGCCGAACATCCCGGCAATGACTGCAAGTGTGATGGTGACGATATGCCAACAATAATAGGTCGTGAGCTTGGGAACGGGATGCAGCCCGGGCGCGTTCAAAAGCGGCTCGGCAATCGCCCTGCCTCCCAAGAAGGTATGGATCAGGCACACAATGGCGGCCAGTCCTCCAGCACTCGCAAAAAAAATGTTCATTTCAATCTCCAAATATACATACCATACCTTATGGTATGTTTTAATATCTGAAATAACAAGTGACGATTCCTGTGCCTTTCAAGGGAGCCCAAAGTCACAAAAAAACAGCGGAACCTGATGGTCCCGCTGGAAAAGTCACTGAAGCAGTCGCAATCGCGTCTTGGGGCGAAATATTGATAATTTCGCCATCCGCAGTTTGCACAGGTAGATTACCCGCCGGTCTATAACGCTAATATAAGGTTGTGACGCTGATTTATTTCAATCATAGGGAAAATTGTCGCAAACGGTCAGCGCAACAAAAAAGCCAGCTGCTTTTCTGCAACTGGCTTTCAGCACCATTCGGTGGAATTGGAGCGGGCGATGGGATTCGAACCCACGACCCCAACCTTGGCAAGGTTGTGCTCTACCCCTGAGCTACACCCGCATAGTGTTCCAACTCGGCGGCGGCTGCCTCGTCGTTGGTGGCGCAGTATATGAACTAAGCCGAAACAGAATGCAACACCGAAAATGCATAAATCTTTTTAGCTGTCTTTTTGTGGATTTCACAACTTCAACACCTCCAAAAACGGCAGAAAATAGCCGCTCCATAGGCAACACTCGCCTTGCGGATCAGCATCAAAACACGCTAGAGAGCTGCAAACAGTCAAATTTTTTCAGGAAAAGTCATGCCAGCCAGCCGCGACGAGCTCATGGGCTTCTTTCAGGATCTGGGGATCTCTGTCACCACTGTGGATCATGATCCGGTGTTCACGGTCGCCGAATCCGGCGACCTGCACGACCGCATTCCAGGTGGCCACACCAAGAACCTGTTCGTCAAAGACAAGAAGGGCCGGTTGTTTCTGATTACCACCCTGCACGATGCCGAGATTGATCTTAAAAAAGTGCATCAGGTGATTGGCGCTCAGGGACGGGTATCATTTGGCAACGCGGATCTTTTGATGGAAGTGCTTGGGGTTGAGCCCGGGTCTGTCACCCCGTTTTCCCTGATCAATGACCGGGAAGCGCAACGTGTCACACCCGTTTTCGATGCCGCGATGATGGCCCATGACGTCCTGAACTATCACCCGTTGAAGAATGACGCGACGACAGCGATTACTTCCAGCGATTTACTCAAGTTCGCGAAGGCGTGCGGCCATGAACCACAAGTGCTGGCAGTCAGTGCGCAGGCTCAGGCAAGCGAAGTGCAGGGTTGAGAATTGTAATCCGATTGTAGCCGCGCCATGTTAGGTGCGGTTTTTCCAGAGAGACGGCCAACGAGGCCAACCTTCACAGCGGCCGAACAGCAAGAGGCAGATTTATGAGCAACGGCGACTACAGCATTGGCGGTCAAGTCGGTGGCGGTTTCGGCGCCAGCATGGGCGGCGGATATGGCGGCCAAGGCGGCGGTTTCGGCGGCGGTGGCGGCAACGGCTCTGGCGGCGCGCCGGATGGCGACCTGATTTTCGACGTCACCACACAGACATTTATGGCTGATGTGATGGAGGCCTCCCGCCAGCAGCCGGTGCTCGTGGATTTCTGGGCGCCGTGGTGCGGCCCCTGCAAGCAGCTGACACCACTGATCGAAGACGCTGTGAAAGCGGCTGGTGGTGCTGTGAAGCTCGCCAAAATGAACATTGACGACCACCCGGAAATTGCCGGCCAAATGGGCATTCAATCCATCCCGGCCGTGATTGCCTTCAAGGACGGTCAGCCTGTCGACGGTTTTATGGGGGCTCAGCCAGAAAGCCAGATCAAGGCGTTCATCGAAAAGGTTGGTGGCCCCGCTCCAGCCAATCCTGCCGAAGCCTACCTGGAACAAGCAACCGCGTTGTTGGCTGACAAGGATTATGGGCAAGCCGCACAGCTGTTCGGGGCATTGATGCAGGCGGAACCTGATAATGTTCAGGCCGTTGCGGGATTGGCTCAATGCTATCTTGGCGCCGACGACTTGGAACGTGCCAAACAGGCACTGGAGCTCGTACCGGAAGAAAAACGCGCGGATGAAGTCTATTTGGCAGCCAAAGCTGCCGTGGACCTTGCCGAACAAGCGGCCTCTCTTGGAGATCTGGCAGGCTTTGAAGAGCGCATTGCCCAGAACCCGGACGATCATCAGGCCCGCTTTGATCTTGCCCTTGGGCTGAATTCAAAGGGTGCCAAAACAGCGGCCGTGGACCAGCTCATAGAGATCGTCCGCCGCGACCGCGAATGGAACGAAGACGGCGCCCGCAAACAATTGCTGCAGTTCTTTGAAGCCTGGGGTTTCAAGGATGAAGCAAGTGCATATGGCCGACGCAAACTGTCTGCCGTGTTGTTTTCTTGACGATAGGCCACTCGCGCCACACATACCCAGTTATGCGGTACAACCGCACAAAGCGGTTGGTCGAGAACAACAACACAAAGGCCCACTCATGCAGGCTGGTAACGCCATTTACGAGACGATTGCTGATCTTCCTCCGGTCTTGCCTGTGTTCCCCTTGTCCGGCGCGTTGCTGCTTCCCAGAACGCAGCTCCCGCTGAACATTTTTGAGCAGCGCTACATCGACATGATTGATAGCGCCTTGGCGGGCAACCGTCTCATTGGGATGGTGCAACCGTCAGGACGGCAGAACACGGAAGACCCTGATCAACCCTTGCTGGAAGGGGTTGGCTGCGCTGGCCGCTTAACCGGCTTTCAAGAAACCGGCGACGGCCGGTACCTCATCACACTCCAGGGTGTGACACGCTTCCGGGTAGCGCAGGAACTCACCGCGTTGACGCGTTTCCGGCAGGCGGAAGTCGATTTTGCCCCGTTCGCCGCGGACCTGAGATGCGGCCAGGGCGAAGACGATGTCGATCGCAATGGACTGCTGACAACCTTGCGGGCTTATCTGGACGCCAACAATCTGGAAGCGGATTGGGACAGCGTCAAAGAGGCTGAGACGGAAGTTCTTGTAAACGCGCTTTGCATGATGTGCCCCTACGGTCCTCAGGAGAAACAGGCTTTGCTGGAAGCGCAGGATCTAAAAACCCGTGCCGAAACCCTCATTGCCATTACCGAGATGGATCTTGCCCGAAACGACAATGACGGCGGCGCAACCCTTCAATAAGCCAAAACTGGCGGAAGACTTACGAATGAGCGAAACAACAGACCGGCCGATTGACCGGAAGCTTCTTGAACTACTGGTGTGCCCGGTAACAAAAGCAACATTGGAATATGACGCTGAGGCTCAAGAGCTGATTTCCCGGACGGCCAAGCTGGCATATCCGATCCGAAACGGAATTCCCATCATGCTGCCGGATGAGGCGAGAAAACTCGAAGATTGAAACTAAAAAACCCGGGCCGAAACCCGGGTTTCTTTTTGCCTTTTAGAGGCCGCGGAACATCGGCATCAAATTGTTCTGAATGATCATTTGAATGAAAATGATACCGAGCAGCAAAACCACCGGAGAAATGTCGACACCGCCCAGATCCGGCATGAACCGCCGGATGGGCCGGAGCACCGGTTCTGTTAGGTTATAAAGGACCTGTCCGATCATCCCGATGATCTGGTTTTTCGGATTGACGATGTTGAAGGCATAGAGCCAGGAAAAAATCGCGCTCGCGATAACCACATAGGTATAGAGTTGCAGCGCGATGAGAATCACTGTGAAAAGGGCTGTCATTGTGCGGTCCGTTGCCTTTGGAAGCAGTTGTTGTACTTCATGTAGCTTTCTGAACCGCCGCCTGCAACCCGCAGCGAACAGGCGGTGATCAACTCAGGTAAATCTGCTATCATTTACGCAGGTGCGAAAATGCAACAGTCTGGCAAAACCCGACTCCGTTAGTCTTTGCGTTACCTGTGTTCATGCTATCTTCGCGTTCAACAATTTCCGGTATAATGTGGGCCTCATGAAAAAACTCATCTCGCGCGCCGCAGTCGCGCTCTTGGCCGGATCCCTTTCCGGCGCAGCGTTTGCGCAGGGCGGCAGCCTTTCTGCGGAAGATGCGACAAAGCAATTCGTGATAGACCTCGGCGTCGGCGCGATGGTGAAGCCGCGCTATGAGGCCTCGGACTCCTACCTCGTTTATCCGTTCCCGCTGATCCAGATGGGCCGCTTTTATGTTCCTGGTCTTGGCCAGGTGGTTGAGGGCCGCGGGCGGACTGGCGTGTTCTTCTACCCGTCCTTCGGTTTCGTCGGCGAGCGGAAGGCCAGCGACACGACCGATCTGACCGGGACAAACAAAATCGATTGGGCCCTAGAACTCGGTCTAGGCGGTGGCTTTCGGACACAGCATTGGCGCGCTTTCGGCGAAATCCGTCAGGGCATCAATGGTCACAACGGGCAGGTCGGCCAAGTCGGCTTTGATGGCATCATGTATCCCGGAGAAAAGTGGGAGCTGAGCTTCGGTCCGCGTGCGGAATTTGCATCTGGCGATTACATGGACACCTATTTCGGCGTCACGTCCACCGAAGCCTCTGCCAGCGGCGGTCAATTGAGCGAATACAATCCAAGTGCCGGTTTCAAGTCGGTCGGTCTTGCAGCGCGCGTCAGCTATGATCTCAATGACGATGTCCGTCTGCACCTGCAAGGTGGCTATGATCGCCTCGTTGGGGACGCAGCCGATAGCCCTATCGCGAAGGTCGGTAGTGAAAACCAGTTCAATGTCGGCCTGGGTTTTACATACCGGTTCGCGTTTGACGTCTTCAAGTAGGACTGTCCTACCTTTTTCCGGGAATTCCATGACACGGGGCCCATTCGGGCCTCGTGTTTTCAGTTTTTCATCATGAAATGGTCTGGAATCTAAATTCCGGCTTTCCGAAGACCAAAAACGATTGATGAAACCACACGACTGCGCATTTAGTCTTGACGATTACGTAAAGGGCATGCTTCAAAGAGGCAACAACGGCTTTGGCCTTATTCAATGGGAGAAAACATAATGTCCTTGGAACAGCTTACCAACGATATCCGTGACAAGGTTTCTGGCGGCGGTATCGAAGAAAGCGTGAAGTTCGATCTTGGCGAAGACGGTACAATCTTCTTGCAGGGCTCTGAAGTCAGCAACGAAGACGCCGATGCAGACTGCACGATTAAGATGTCCGCTGAGGACCTGTCCGACATGCTGTCTGGCGACTTGAACCCGACGGCAGCCTTCATGGGCGGTAAAATGCAGGTTGAAGGCGACATGAGCGTTGCCATGAAGCTTGGCAGCGTCGTCTGATTACATCTCTTCCCAAAGAAGAAGATACCTCGCGACCGGCCTTTTCGGAGGCCGGTTTTTTTGTGAGCGATGACCCGGGCTCACACCAGGAGGCGACCCATCACCAAAGATCGAGCTCACCTTTTTCCTTAAGTGTTTCGAACCACTCCTCCGGACTAAGCGCGATTTTGGCATGCTTGACCATCGCTTCATTCATGGCCGCCATGCCCTCGGTGTCCGGCCAGGCATCCGGCTGCCATAACCCGGACCGGAAGACACATTTCGGACAGTGCATGAAAGCGGAATGGACTTGAACTGCTAGAGCGAGTTTTGGGAACCGGCCCTGAACTGACAGGCTCTCAAGCAGCTTTGGATCGGTCGTCAGACGGCCCTCGCCGCGGATCCGCAAGGTTTCTCCTCGCCCGGGAATCAGAAACAAAAGACCAATGCGCGGGTCTTTCAAAAGGTTATGGAACGTATCGAGACGGCGGTTGCCGGGCCGGTCGGGGATCGCCAGAAGGCTTGGGGCCAAAACCTTTACAAATCCAGCGGGATCGCCCTTCGGTGACACATCGATATGACCGTCAGGATTCGCAGATGCGACAAAGCAAAAGGGCGCATTTGAAATGAAATCCCGGCAGATATCATCAAGCGCCGGCAACTCCTTTGCCGCAATCTGCGGCAATGGATGTCCGCAAACGGAATCAAGCTCTTCTTCAGTGGTAATGAACCCAGAAAGAGCTTCAAATGGATCAGAAACAGACGGCATCAGCAACTCACCAAACCAGACCAAACAACCGCACTATCCGCCGATTTCCATGTAATTGCGACGCTTTTTGGCATTCTGCCGAACAAATGCGCGGAGCGGAATCAACGGGCCTTGTTGGATGCAATCGCAGCATCAATGACATCGGCCCCAATATCATCCCGAAACATGTCCCAGACAGGCTTCATGATGGTGATCCAATCATCGCGCTGATCCAGGGTTAACGCCCGCACAACTCCGCCGTTTTCAATGATGCTTTGCTTGCTGTCTTCATTGATCGCGTTTGACCGTGCGTTGTAGTCTTCCGAGACCTCGGTGAAGATGGTCATGAACTGGTTGCGGACATCTTCATCAAGGCTGTTCAACCATTCCCGGGATGTTACCGCGAGATATGCCAGAAGCTGGTGATTGGTCTCCGTTGTGCCGTCCTGTACCTCAAAGAATCTTTGGGTGTAGATGTTGGACCAAGTGTTTTCCTGTCCATCCACAACGCCCATTTGAAGGGCCTCAAAAACATCCTTGAATGCCAGTTTTTGCGCAGTGCCACCCATGGCTTCGACCATGGCAACCGCAACATCGGAGGGCTGGACACGGAACCTCAAGCCCTTGGCATCGTCCGGCACGATCAAGGGTCTATTCGCCGAAAACTGTTTGAGACCGTTGAATAGGTAACCAAGGCCAACAAAGCCGTAGTCGGACATCGCACCCAGAAGCTCTTGTCCCTTTTTGCCTTCAGTGAAAGCAGTCACAGCGTCCATGTTAGAGAAAACGAACGGCAGATCGAACACCCGATATTTCAAGGTGTATGCTTCGAATTTTGAAAGCGATGGGGCTGCCAGCTGAACGTCCCCTAACAAAAGCGCTTCCATCACCTGATTGTCGTCAAAGAGCTGCGATGATGGAAACACCTGCATGCAGGCAGTACCGTTCATCTCAGCATTGACCCGGTCCGCTAGCGCGCTTGCCATTTCCCCTTTGGGATGGCCTTCCGCTGCGACGACGTGACTGAACTTGATGACGATTTCGTCCTCATCGCAGGCAGCAAAGGCATGCGACGCGCTGAACAGGAAGGAGGACAAAACCGCAGCGGTGAGGCCGGCGATCTTTTTCATATGTGCTCCTCCCAGGCTTTCATGAACAGCATTACGTGTGTCTAACGGCATTGACCGTAACCCAATGCCTATTGCCGAACTTTAAACGCACGCGGGAAAACCCTTTGTTGAAACTACGATCAGTTGGGCTGCAGAGCACCGCTTCCAGTGTCGTGCCGAATCGACTGCGTCATGCCGCGCAGCTTTTCCGGGTTTCGCATGATGAAGATCTGATCAATCATGCCGTCTGCGCTGTACCCAAAAGTAACGACTGAAACCAGGTGTTCCGCCTCATAAAGCGCCAAGCCTTCGATCCCGTTTATGACCCTGCGCTCCAACGTTCCGCCTGAGCCAGTCCAGAGCCGTGACATGATCTTTGCGACATACTTGGAAACGTCCACACTGCCGGACAGAACTCGGCCGAGCGCCGTTACTTTGCCGCCCCCATCCGATTGGAACTGAACACTCTCCGACAGAAGACCGGCCAATTGTTCCGTCGACCCCGAGGTCACTGCATCGAGAAAAGCGGTCAGCATCTTTTCCTGGTGATCTGCGGCAGGGATAAATCGGGCGTTCGGCCCCTGAACGTTGCGGCTGGCCCGGGAAACGAGCTGACGGGAGGCAGATTCACTCATTCCGAGAACACCTGCGACCTGTCTGTGCGATTGGCCGAACACCGAATGTAGCAAGAACGCAGCCCGTTCTTTTGGCGACAGGCGTTCCATCATGTGCAGGAATGCAATCGTGAGAGATTCAGCCCGCTCAATATCGCCTTCCGGTGTTTCCCCGGCTTCAATATGCAGCGGCTCCGGGATCCAGGGACCGACATAATCGACGCGTTTGTTGTGCGCGGATTTCAACAAATCAAGACAACGGTTGGTGCAAGCGGTCGTCAACCATCCATCCGGATTCAGGATCGCGGCACCATCGGTGCCCTGCCAGCACAGAAACGTATCCTGCACAGCATCTTCGGCATCCGCCCAGGTGCCGAGCAGGCGGTAGGCCAGCCCCAAAAGACGGGGTCTGGCCTGCTCAAATGTTTCGAGTTTCGACTGCTCGCTCATATCAGTAATTCGAGATCTGAACCCGGTTCCAGAGGTTGATCATGCCTATCGCCGCGGTCAACAAGCTGATCTCGGCTTCGGTAAAGTGCCTTCTGAGTTCCGCGCGCAGCGGTCCGTAGCTTTGCTCCGACTTCATGTAGGTCAGCGCTTCAGCATACGCCAACGCGGCCTTTTCTTTCTCGCTGAAATCATCCACATGCCGCCAGACAATCAAGCGTTCCAGACGTTCACTGTATTCACCTGCTGCCAGTGCTTCCTTGATATGCATCTTCACGCAAAACGCGCATTGATTGATCTGTGAAACACGCAGATCGACCAGATGTTGAAGCTTTGGATCCAGTCCTTCCTTGGCAAAGGACGCCGAGACGCCGCCGAGGGTCTGTGCAATTCCAGGGATCTGCTGGTGGTGGTTCACAGGTGCAGTAGTCGCAGTCATTTGAAGTTCCTCGTTCAGAACCTGAATTGGTTCCATACTCAAATGACGACCCAGCTTTTCCGGTTGTGACATGCTCCTGATATTATTTCATCGTCTTACGCGAAAGCGTAGGGATTGCAGATCTTTAACCCGGTACGGGCGCGCGTTGGCGTTTGTCGATGGCGACACTCTTAATGAGGACCGTCACCGTTTTTCCAACTTCCAGGCCAAGATCGGCGACCGATGCCCGCGTGATCCGGGCCCTGATCATTTGCTCTCCGACGCTGCAGAGAATTTCTGCATAAGGTCCGCTCTCTTCCGAAATGCTGCGGATCGTTCCCCCCAGCCTGTTCCGGATCGAAAGCCCTTTGGGAACTTCGGTCGCAAGCGCGACATCTCGTGCCCGGATGCGCAACCGGATCGGTTCGCCTGGCGCAGCTCCAAGATCCGGGATCTGAATGGTCGCACCGCCAATGTTGATATGCGTCAGTCCCCACGCGCTGTCCGTATGGCTCACGGTGCCTTCAAGGAGCGCCCCAGCCTCATGCCGGCCCGTTGCTTTGCCAAGGTCCGTTCTGGCGAGCATCTCGGCAACCGGTCCATAGGCCGGTGTCTGGCCATCTGACAGGATCACCAAGGTCTGAGACAGACGGGCCACTTCTTCGATCGAGTGGCTGACGTAAAGGATCGGGATCCCGGCTTCCGCGCAAAGGCGGTCCAGATAAGGAAGAATGTCATTCCGCCGGGCCTGATCGAGGTTGGCCAATGGCTCGTCCATGATTAGGAGCCGCGGATCCGATAAAAGCGCCCGTCCGATTGCGACCCTCTGACGCTCACCTCCGGACAGCGTTGCGGGTTTGCGGGACAAGAGCGGCTGCAAGCCCAAAAGCTGCACCACCTCGTCCATCGAGCGTGTCGCTTTCCGGCGCCCGGCCCAGCGTGCATAAGACAGATTGGAGCGCACACTCATATGAGGAAACAGGCGCGCATCCTGAAAAACATGCCCGATCCGCCGGTCCTGAACCGCAAGATTTATGTTCTTGTCTGCATCAAAAAGCGGTGTGCCGTTGACGGTAATCCGGCCGGATACCGGGCGGATGAGACCGGCGATCATGTTGGTCAAGCTGGTTTTTCCAGCCCCCGACTGACCAAACAGGGAGGTCACCCCACCCTCGCTCTTGAATCGTGCAGTCAGCGGCAGCGCACCGACCTGGCCCTTGATATCAACGTCAAGCATCCGCGCCTCCAAGACGGTTCCGGAGCCGGCGGGCGAGCAATTCAGAAGCAATCAAGGCGGCAAAGGCAACGACCGTTGCGATAATCGTCAGGCGAAAGGCTGCCAAGTCACCGCTTGGGCTTTGGGTGGCTGTGTAGAGCGCCAAGGCGAGCGTTCGTGTCTCCCCCGGAATGTTGGAGACGAAAGTGATGGTCGCGCCAAATTCACCCATGGCCTTGGCGAACCCCAGAATGGCACCTCCGAGGATGCCCGGGAGAGCAAGCGGCAGTGTCACTGTCAAAAAACTGACCAGCCGCCGCGCACCCAAGGACCGGGCAGCATCCTCCAGTTTGGGATCCACCGCTTCAAAAGAAAGGCGGATCGGTCGGACCATCAGCGGGAACGCCATGACCCCGGCGGCCAGCGCAGCCCCAGTCCAGTTAAAGGCAAACGTGATACCGAAGGTGTCGTATAACACGGACCCGATGGGCCCATTCCGGCCAAAGGCAAGCAATAGAACATAACCGGTGACGACCGGTGGCAGGACCAGCGGCAAATGCACCAGTGCGTTGAGAACACCGTGACCCGGAAATCTGTACCGGGCCAGGCCATAGGCGACCATTACCGCAAGCGGCAGCGCGACAAGCAAGGCCGCCGCTGCAACCCTTAAGGTCAGAAGAAGCGCCTGCCATTCGGCGGGCTGAAGGGTGAGAAATTCCACGCGCGCTCAGATCGGTTTGCCGTTGGACCTTCCTCCGGGAAGGCTATTCTTCCTTATGGGTCACAAAGCCAAAGGAACGCAAGATCTTCACAGCTTCTGGGCCACTCAAGAAGTCCAGAAATGCCACCGCCTGCGGATGATTGGCGTCCGTCGTCAGCGCGGCCGGATATTCAATTCTTGGATGACTGTCTGCCGGTAGTTCCGCCAGCACCCGAACATTCGGCTCAATTGCAGCATCGGTTGCATAGACCAGCGCAAGGGGCGTATCACCGCGCGCTGCCGCGGCCAAGGCAACGCGAACGTTTTCCATCGGCGCTAACCGGCTTTCCACCCCAGGCCAAAGCCCAAGTGCTGTCAGCGCGGCTTTACCATAACGCCCGGCAGGAACAGTATCCGGATCCGCAATTGCCAGCCGTCCGTCGCCCAACCGTGCCGCAATTGCGTCAGCGGACAGATCCAATGGGGCGCTGTCCAGCGCGCCAGCCAGAATTATCCGGTTAGAAGCGATAACCGTTTCGCTTTCTGGCAGAACGGCGCCTCGATCCTTCAAGTAGTCCATCCAGAGCGTGTCGGCAGAGACGAAGACATCAGCGGGCGCGCCGGCCTCAATCTGACGCGCAAGCGTACCGGTCCCTGCAAAGGAAAATGTCACCGCCACGCCGCCCTCAGCTTCAAATGCCGCACCGATCGCACCCATCGCCTCGCTCATGCTCGAGGCAGCAAATACGGTCAGTGGTCTTTCCGCAGCAGCAACAACAGTCTGAGCGAGAACAAAAACGGCAGCCAAAATGAGGCTCAAGCGCACAGCAACGTCCTTTCGCTTTACGGCCTTTGCTATGTACGTTGCCAACCGGTTAGATCATGAAACAGATCATCCCGTCCGCCGGTCGGCCTTGATGAGATCGGCACCCTTTTCCGCAATCATGACGGTCGGGGCATTTGTGTTGCCGGAGGTGATCGTCGGCATCACAGACGCATCAATCACCCGGATATTTTCAAAACCACGCAAACGAAGGCGGTCATCAACTACAGATCTCTCATCGACACCCATCCGGCACGTGCTGACGGGGTGGAAAATCGTAGTGCCGATGTCTCCGGCTGCTTTGATCAACTCGTCTTCGCTGGTGAGATCGGGACCCGGCAGATATTCCTCAGGCTCGAACCGCGCCATAGCCGGGGATGCCATGAGCTTGCGCGTGAGCCGGATACTGTCGGCAGCCACCCGGCGATCGGCTTCTGCCGAGAGGTAATTCGGTTGGATTTCCGGCTGTGCACCTTTATCGGGTGACGTGATGTGAACATGACCCCGGCTTTCAGGGCGCAGATTACAGACACTCGCAGTCATCGCCGGGAAATCATGCAACGGTTCGCCAAACTTGGGCAAAGACAGCGGCTGGACGTGATATTCCACGTTCGCCGTCTCGAACGATGGATCGGTCTTGGCGAACACACCGAGCTGGCTCGGCGCGGACGACATCGGCCCGGATCGCTTGAGGAGATATTCCAGACCAATCTTGGCTTTGCCGGTCCAGGTCTTTGCCATCTTGTTCAGGGATTTTGCGTTCTTCACCTTGAACACGGGACGAAGCTGCAGATGATCCTGCAGGTTTTCTCCAATGGATGGCAACGCGTGCCGTGTTTCAATCCCTGCGTTCGACAGGACCTCCGGATTGCCGATCCCGGAGAGCTCCAGAAGCTGTGGTGATCCAATTGCGCCAGCAGCCACCAAGAGCTCTCCAGAAATCGCAACCGTCGCCGGTTCACCCGCGATCTCCAGATCCAGACCGGAGGCCCGGCCGTTCTCGAAGCGGATCTGGGCCACATGGGCCTCCGTAACGATATTGAGGTTCGGCCGGTTTTGGGCGGGCTTCAAAAACGCTTTTACCCCGTTCCAGCGCATGCCGGATTTCTGGGTCACCTGAAAATAGGCAGACCCGAAATTATCGCCCTTGTTGAAGTCCCGGATCTTGGGAATGCCGTTTTCTTCGCAGGCATCCCGGAAGGCATCTAGCAACTCCCAGGAGATGCGCTGCTCCTCGACCCGCAAATTGCCGCCCTGACCATGAAGTTCATCGTTCCAGGCATAATGATCTTCAGATTTCCGGAAATAGGGCAGAACATCATCCCAGCCCCAACCGGCAAGTCCGAGCTGGCGCCAATGATCATAGTCCCAAGCCTGGCCGCGCATGTAAATCATGCCGTTTATGGACGAACTGCCACCGAGCACCTTGCCGCGCGGATAGACCAGCGACCGGCCGTTCAGCCCCTTGTCGGGCGCGGTCTTGAAGCCCCAATCAACACGCGGATTGCCAATGCAATAAAGATAGCCAACGGGAATGTGGACCCAGATGTAATTGTCGCGCTTTCCCGCTTCCAGAAGCAGAACCTTGACGCTTGGATCCTCTGACAATCGGTTGGCCAGAACACACCCGGCCGTTCCGGCGCCAACAATTACATAATCCCAATCACCCAGGTCGCGCATCGTTCCTCCCACACTTTTATTTGAGCATGATGGAGACACGGTCTGACCAACTGGTCAAGCCAGCCAGAGGGTATAAGTAGCGCCTGACTGCGGAACGGCCGCAAACCTTACGTTTACGTATTTCTCACAAGTCCGACCTAAGCTGCAGGCTGCTTTCATCTGAAGGGGCCCTGCGTGTCTAATCCTGCTCAACGCCTTTTGGAACAGAGCTTTCTGTTTTGTTTCAAAAAATCCAATGCGCTCTATCGACCAGTGCGTCAGTCGATTGGCGCTTTGGTCCTTGTGGTCTTTATCGCCATGACCACGGCTGTTGTGCATGTTTTTCCGGGCTCCAATTGGGACATGTTCGCTTACACCGCCAGTGTTCTGGAACCGTCCATTGACGACACTGCGGAATTGCACCGGCAAAGCTATGATTTCGTTGAAAAGAATGTTTCGCCTGGCGAATATCTGATCCTGACACAAGACCGGGATTACCGGATCCATCAGGCAGAAAACCCTGACGCCTTCATGACCATGCTTGGGTTCTATCGTCTAAAGATCCTTTACATCGAAACAGCAAGACTACTGACCGGCTTCATGGATCCGGTCCAGGCGCTGCGGCTTATTTCCAAGGCATCCATACTTGCCATTGGGGGGCTCTTGCTCGTCTGGATGGCCCGCAATCAGGCACTGGCGTATGGTTTGCCGGTCGCGGTGCTGCTGACCCTCTCCGGTTTCACGGAGGCGGCACAATTGGTGACACCAGACCTTTATTGCACCGTCTTCCTGCTTCTTGCAGCCATGAGCTATCTGGAGAAGCTCGATTGGTTGGCAGCTATTAGCCTTTTATGTGCCTTTCTGGTCCGCCCGGATCACCTGGCCTTCATCGGCGTCTTTTTCGTATTCGCAGCGATCTACGGCCCGGGACGATGGTGGATGACCGGCTGTTTTGCAGTGTGCTTCAGTCTTTATATCTGGCTGACGAAAGGCGCAAACCACCCCGGCTGGTGGGTGCATATGTGGTTTTCGCACATTGAATTCGTTCCAACGCTCGAAGGCTTTGACCCGCCGTTTTCAATAACCGCTTATGTCCAGATGCTCGTTCGCGCGACGGTGCGGTCACTGATGGGAGAAACCTGGCTCGCAGTCTTGATCGCGCAGGTTCTGTTTTTTGCAAAACTCATTCGGGTGACAGAGACGGCAGAACGGACCCGTGTGTTGCTCTATGCGGTTTTCGTATCAATATGCGCCAAGTATCTCGTGTTCCCACACTATGAGACACGGTTCTATGTGCCGTACCTCATCATTATGGGAATGATCCTGCTGATCTCCTGGCACAAGCAAAGCCAGAGCGATTCTCTCGTTGGCGCAGGTCGAACGTGACACCACTGAACACAGCTTAAGTGCTCCAGATTTGAGTGTTCTGGCCTGATCTCAACCTTTGTTGATGTCGCCTGAGCCCATTGCGCCTTGCTGTTAGACCATCATGAGACCCATTCTTCAGACATAAACGCATGATTCCCGGGGTATATTTTGACATTTGAGATTAAGAACCAAGTCCCAGAGCCCGAGACCTATTTGCTACTTCGCAAAAACTGCGGCCTTGGTGGTTATGAATTGAAAGCCGCAGAACTCGGACTGAAGAACAGCCTGCATGCCGTGATGGTGTTTGATGGTGATGATCCAATCGGCATGGGGCGTCTTGTCGGAGATGGCGGACTGTTTGTTCAGGTTACAGATATCGCCGTGTTGCCTGCATACCAGGGCAAAGGCTTGGGCCGATTGATCTTGGAAAGTCTGATGTCCTGGGCTGAGGCAGAACTGCCCGTATCGGCTTATATGAGCCTGATCGCGGATGTGCCGGCAAACAAGCTCTATGAGAAATTCGGCTTTGACGAGACAGCGCCGCGGTCTGTGGGAATGGCGCGCCGTGTTGGAACGTATCCCTGATACTGTTTCTCCAGTCTAGGGATGCCGGTTTCGCATTCTCGCAAATCGGGTCGTCTCCGGTAGCACCGCCGCCTATCGTCCTTCCAACAACAACGGAGGACGAGGTCCATGTTTCAAATCCATCCACTACAAGCTGAACATTTCTCCGGCCTGAATGGTCTTTCTGACGCAGAATTGTCGAAGCGCGGCGTTCAGGTTCATATCTCAGATGGCGGCTTTCCCTGCCGTGTGTCCCTTGAAGACGTTACGGCGGGCGAGCGTGTGTTTCTTCTGAATTTCGAGCACCAGCCGGGAAACTCACCCTATCGATCCCGGCACGCGATCTTCGTGAAAGAAGGCGCTGAAGAAGCGCATCCGGACCAAGGCGACATCCCGGCCTCAATCACAAGCCGGCTTTTGTCCGTCCGCGCCTTTAACGAAGCGCACGAAATCGTGGATGCGGAAATCATCGAGGGAACCGAGGTGCAAGATCTGATCGCGAAGTTCTTTGAAAATACCGCTGTAGACTACATCCATCTGCATTATGCACGCCGCGGATGTTTCGCGGCCCGCGTTGTCCGCCCAGAACCAAAGGCATAGGCCCTCAATGACCGGCGTTGCGTTTAGATAATCCGGCAGATGTCACGTTCGTTTTTTCGATGTTGGGCTATACTCAGAATCAAAATGCTTTGGGAGAACACTGATGGTCACTGCTGCGCAACGCCGGTCCGCCTTCAAGGCCCTTCATGTGAAGGGCAAAGCCTTTTTGATGCCCAACCCATTCGACATTGGTTCCGCCCGAATTCTGGACGGCATGCGCTTCGATGCGTTGGCAACCTCCAGTGCCGGGTTCGCCTGGGCCCGGGGGGTTCGGGATGCTGAAGGTCTGATTGGGCGGGATGATGCGTTGGCTCATGCTGCTGATATCATTTCGGTGACCAGCCTGCCGGTCAATGGCGACCTTGAAAACGGGTTTGGCGACAGCCCCGAAGACGTGGTTGAAACAATCAAGGGTGCAATCGAAGTTGGTCTTGCCGGATGCTCCATCGAGGATTATTCGCAGGACCCCAAAATCCCTTTTTACCCGCTGGACTTGGCCGTTGAACGGATCAAGGCGGCCAGCGCCTACGTCAAGGAAAACGCGCCTGAGTTTGTCCTGACTGCCCGCAGTGAAGGCCCGGTAAAATCGGAGCATGAGTTGGAACAGACAATCAAACGCCTCAATGCCTTCAAAGACGCAGGCGCTGATTGCGTTTACGCCCCGATGCTAAAAGACAAGACAAAAATTACCAAAGTTCTGGAGACAGTCGATGCCCCATTGAACATCCTGGCCGGCCGCCCGAATTTCCATCTCACGCGCAAGGAACTCGGTGATCTCGGTGTTGCCCGGATCTCGATTGGCGCAGGCTTGGCGCGCCTTGCTTACGGCGCCTTCACGGCCGCGGCAGAAGACATGAAGGATGGCGGCTCGTTCGGTTGCTTCGATCGGGACCCAAGTGCGGAAATGCCGGTCGATTTCGAAGACTTCATGAAGGCAAAGCCCTGATCTTTCCGCTCATGCTGCCCAATAGGTCAGTACAAGCGGCAGCGTGAGCAATGTCATCAGCGTTGACAGGAAAATGAACCCTGCAACAGCGGCTGCGTCGTCAGGACGATGTTGCGAAACCGCCAGATAGGTCGCAACGGATGGCGGCATGAAGCAGAGCAGAATGATTGCGTTTTGCTGTGCTCCGCTGAACGGAAATACGCTGGTGAGTGCCAAAGCGGCAATCACGGAAAAGCAGATATGGATCACGGATAGTGTGGCTGCGCGGCCGAGATTGCCGAATTTCAGCGTCGCAAGACTGTGGCCCAGCGTCAGCAGCATGATGGGAACGGCAAGCCCGGCGAGAATGCTGAGGCTCTGATCCACCGGGCCTGGCAAGCTCCAACCCGTCTCCATGAGAACCAAAGCCACCATGACGGCATAAATCACCGGTTGCTTGGCAAGGGTTTTGAAGTCGGGTTTGCCGATCGGTAGTGCAACCCCAATGGTGAAGATCGCAGCCAGCACCACGACCACGAAACCCAGTGCGACCGCCGCACCTTCGGCCCCGAAGGCCAGCGTCGTAACCGGCAAACCGATGTTCCCGACATTCGACAGCATCATGGGAGACAAATAGGCCTGAACCGGCAAACGCAACAGCTTCAGGACCCCAAACCCCAAAACACCGAAAATCAATATCATGCAGGCGGCGGCCAGCAGCACATTCAAAAAGGCGCCGAGCTCGATGTGGTCTTTGGCAAGATGAGACAGGATCAAAGCCGGGTAGCCGACATTGGCGACAAGGCCGCCAAACATTTTCCGGTCAAACGGTGCTTTCAGAGCCGCCAGGCCATATCCGAGCAGCACGCACAAAAGCACGGGCAGCATTACGGTGACGACATGTCCGAAGATTACGTCCAAGACAGCACCCGTTCCGGCGAATCCAACAATTTCGCGAGCTTAGCCGTGGAAGCCGTAGCTATACAATCGAATAGCCATCAGCTATCGCGAATTCCAACATAGGTTGCGCGAGGCCGGATCTGTTCTTGCGCGCCGTATTGTTCCAGCGCATGCGCAATCCAACCCGCCATCCGTCCGGCGCAAAAAATGATCTTCCCGCTGTCTTTCGGCAGATCATAGGTCTTCTGCATGGCAGCGAGCGCAAAGTCGATGTTTGGAAAAAGTCCAAAGAGATCATGGCCTGCCTTCAGGATTACCGGCAATTTCTGGACGAAGGGATGATCCGGTTCTGAAGCCATCAGGTTGGTGATCAGCCAGTGGCCGCGCGGATCCTTGTCGACATAGATCTTATGGCCGAACCCTGGAAGAGTTTCACCGCGCCCCAGCCGGTCGGCAATCAAGGCCTCAACATCCGTATCCGCATCGATTTCGGCCATCCATGCATTCGCCCGGCCGGACGCCGCACCATGGCGAGGACCTGTGAACGCCCCCAGGCCGGACAAGAGCGCTGCATGCAAAGGCGCCCGCGTGGACGCTGCGCAGCGCGCCGCGAAGGTGCTTGTGTTCAGCTCGTGATCCGCGGAAAGAACAAGCGCTGCCCGGATCAGGTTCTTCGCCCGCGATGAAACGTCAAAGGCTTGTGCGATCTGGATGTGAACGGGGATGGTTTGCGGTTCGGTTTCAAGAAGAGCGGCAACGCCGTAGCGCAGCAGCGCTGCCCCTTTTGTCCGCAGCAGTTTCACGGCCTGCGTATGGGCAGCCCGGTCCTGCAGAGGCCAGGCTGCCAGCGCCATCATAACCCTGTCCAGCGGCCCGAGCCCGTTGGGGAGTTCGGGCGGCGCAAAGGGCGCAAGTTCCGCAAAGGGATCATCATCGCAATCCCAAAGAAGTGTGGCGACGCTTTCCAAAGTAGCATTTTCGGCTAGATCAACAGCCGGACGCCCGCGGTAGATAGCGCCCTCCTGAGAAATCATCGTGAGCTCGGTTTCCAGCACCGGGTCACCGGTTAACGGGCGGCTTCCGGAGACCTCCTCCGTTGTTCTCCGGCCCTTAAGACGGCGCACGTCAGCGGCATCGTAGCGCCTTTGTTTTCCCGGCCCGGCGACAGACTCAATCAACCCTCGGCTGACATAGGCATAAAGGGTGGCCGGCTGAACGCCGAGTTCAGCGGCAGCTTCTTTCGCGGAGAGATAGATCGGCGTGTTCATATATTGATTGTATTTATCAAGATTGATCAATGCAATGACTTCTTCTTAGGTGCTTTCGAGAAAAAGGAGATGATAATGACAAAAGCGCCCGATCCCGGAACCCTGACCGCAGACCCGGCCTCAGGTCTGGAAGGTGTTGTCGCGGCCCACACAGGCCTGAGCGATGTGGATGGTCAGAACGGCCAGCTGGTTCTGCGCGGCAAACGGATCGAAGGCCTCGCCGGCAATGTCTGGTTCGAGGACGCCATCCTTCATCTCTGGCACAGTTATGTCTTTTGCGATGCCGATGAAATCAAAAAGGCATTGGGCGCGGCACGTTCAGCTGCTTATTCCAGTGTGCCGTTGATCGAGGCATCTTCCGGAAAGTTGAGTATCTATGAACGGATACAACTCGGCCTTGCCGCTTTGCCGCTTGATCCGGACCACCCGCAAGCCATAACAATTAGCGGTGCCCTGCCGGTGTTTCTTGCAGCCGCCTTCCGTGTTTCTGAAGGTGAACACCCGATCGCACCAGATCCGAACCTCACGACAGCGGAAGATCTGTTGCGCATGATGGGAGACGAGGAGCCGGACGCAGAGCACATTGCTGCGCTTGACCGGTATCTGGTCACCATTTTGGATCACGGATTGAACGCGTCAACATTCACCGCCCGGGTCATAGGCTCGACGGAAGCCGACATGAAACAAGCCGTGCTTGGCGCTATGGGGGCCTTGAGCGGCCCGCTTCATGGCGGCGCACCGGGACCGGTGCTCGATATGATTGATGCCATTGGAGCCCCGGAAAACGCAGCAGATTGGATTTCCGAAGCCTTGAAACGCAAGGAGCGCCTGATGGGGTTTGGACACCGGATCTACCGGACACGGGACCCACGTGCAGATGTCTTGAAGGCGGGTCTCAAAACACTTCAGGCTAGAAATCCAAAAGTTAGCCTTGCCGAAAAGATCGAGGAAGCCGCCTTGACCGCTCTGCGCAAGGCCAAGCCGGACCGGGCGCTGGATACCAATGTTGAGTTTTATACAGCAGTCCTGCTTGATGCGATTGGAATAGACCGCAAGCTGTTCACGCCACTCTTTGCCGTTGGACGCACGCCGGGCTGGTGCGCCCATGTCATGGAACAGCAGGCAACCGGAAAACTGATCCGGCCTGCGTCCCTGTACGTTGGTCCGAAGCCAGCGTGACGTAAGCCCGCCAGGCACTGCCGGACGGTTCGTCAGATCAGTTAAGCCAAGCCTGCAATTGCCGAGGAAAAATCCTTGGCCGAGAATGGCTCGAGATCCTCAACGCCTTCACCAACCCCGATGAAGTGGACCGGCAGGCCATGCTTGGCGGCAATGGCCACCAGAATGCCGCCGCGGGCCGTGCCGTCCAGCTTGGTCATGACAAGGCCGGTGACGCCTGCGACCTTGCCGAAGATCTCGACCTGATTGAGCGCATTTTGCCCGGTTGTCGCATCCAGGGTAAGGAGACAGGTGTGCGGGGCGTCCGGGTCATGCTTCTTGATCACGCGGATGACCTTTTCCAGTTCATCCATCAGCTCGGCCTTGTTCTGAAGGCGACCGGCGGTGTCGATCAGAAGGACATCGACTTGTTTTTCGGTCGCTTCCTTCATGGCGTCAAAGGCAAGGCCGGCGGCATCCGCTCCGGTATCGCGGGCAATGACTTCAGCGCCGGTGCGCTCACCCCAGATCTTGAGCTGTTCGACAGCAGCCGCGCGGAATGTATCGCCAGCGGCCAGCATGACCGTCTTGCCCTCTTCGCGCAGCTTCTTGGAGAGTTTGCCGATGGTGGTTGTCTTGCCGGTGCCGTTGACGCCGACCATCAAGACCACGTGCGGTTTCTTGCCCGAATTCAGATCCAGCGGCTCGGCAACAGATGCCAGAACCTTCTCGACTTCCTCTGAGAGGATCTCGCGAACCTCTTCCGGTGAAATTTCCTTGTCGTAACGGCCATCGGACAGGCGCTCTGTGATCGCCATCGCCGTATCAACACCGAGATCCGCCTGGATCAAGATGTCTTCCAGCTCTTCGAGCATCGCCGCATCAAGCTTGCGCTTGGTGAAGATTGACGAGATGCCGTCCGTGAGCGCGGACGATGAGCGCGAGAGACCCTTTTTCAGCCGCTGGAACCAGGAGAGTTTTTCTTCTTCAACTGGCGCTGGAGCAGGCGTTGCCGCGATCGGCACGGTAGGTGCAGATGTCTCTGCTTCCGGTTCAATCTCCGCCGGTTCTTCGACCGTCTCGACTGGTTCCTGAACTTCCGATGCCTTTTCGGCCGCTGTTTCGTCCGAGGAGCTTTCAAACGGCGCGTCTGGGAGGTCGGGCTCTATTTTATCTGTGCCAAGGTCGGCCGAAATATCGACCTCAGGCAGGACCGGCGGAACGGTTGGAGCGATCTGCGGCGACAAATCCGGGCCGGTCTGTGCAGACAGGACACTTGGCTCGCTGCCCATTGCGGCAACGGGCGCAACTTCCATCTCAACCGGGGTCGGCGTGTCGTCTGGCGTTTCCGCGTCCGGAGACGTGTCCTCCGGAGCCTCTACAGCTGGGGTTTCAGGCGCGTCCGGCGCATCCTTGCCACCAAAGAGCCGTCCAAAAAACCCGCGCTTTTTCTCGCTCATAAATCCGCCTTAAAAACTCGGCCGCCGCTCAAGCCGCCTTGGAAAGGGCTTCGCCCAACAGATGGCGTCCGGTATGGCCGATAATTCTCGTTTCGACAATGTCTCCGGCCGTTCCGCCTGCAAGTTCGACCTGGGTGAACTGTTCCGTGCGGCCAAGGCCTTCCTTCTCGATGAGAACGGGCCGGACCTTACCGACTTCCATCGCCAAGTGCTGGGCAAGGACTTGCGCGCCCTTTTCACGCAAACGCGCACCACGTTCCTTGATGATGCTCCGGTCAAGCTGCGGCATACGCGCTGCCGGTGTGCCCGGACGCGGCGAAAACGGGAAGACGTGAAGGTGTGTCAAACCGCACTCATCGACGATCTTGAGTGAATTCAAGAACATCTCTTCGGTTTCTGTCGGAAACCCGGCGATGATATCGGCGCCAAACACGACATCCGGGCGCATCTTGCGGACATCTTCGCAAAACTTGATCGTATCCCCGCGCAAATGGCGGCGCTTCATCCGCTTCAGGATCATGTCATCGCCCGCCTGAAGGGACAGATGAAAATGCGGCATCAAGCGGTGATCATCGGCAATCACCTGCATCAGATCCTCATCCGCCTCGATGGAGTCGATCGAGGACAGGCGCAACCGCTTGAGATCCGGCACCATCTTCAGGATCTTTGCCGTCAAGGTGCCGAGCTTGGGTTCACCCGGCAGATCCGCGCCGTAAGACGTGATATCGACGCCGGTGAGAACGATTTCATTGTAGCCGTTGTCAACCAGCCGCTTGATCTGGTCGATCACAACGCCCATCGGCACGGAGCGGGAATTGCCGCGGCCATAGGGGATGATGCAGAAGGTGCAGCGGTGATCGCAGCCGTTCTGGACCTGAACAAACGCCCGGGCCCGGCCCGTCAGACCGTCGATCAGGTGGCCAGCCGTTTCCTCGACACTCATGATGTCGTTGACGCGCACCTTCTCAGTCTCGGAGATGCCAAACGCTGCTACATCAGCGTAGGACTTGCGCTCCAGCTTCTCGGTGTTGCCGAGCACCAGATCGACCTCGTCCATCTCCGAAAACGTATCGGTTTCGGTTTGGGCCGCGCAGCCAGTGACAATGACCTTGGCGTCCGGATTGTCACGCTTGGCCTTGCGCACAGCCTGGCGCGCCTGACGCACGGCTTCGTTCGTCACGGCGCAGGTGTTAATGAGGATGGCGTCCTTGAGACCTGCAGCCTCGGCTTCACGCTTCATCACCTCCGACTCATAGGAATTGAGCCGGCAGCCAAAGGTTACAACGTCGATGGTCATGACGCGGCCCCAGCTTCCAGGGGAGCGTCGCCGCCTGCCGTCTTGCGCCACGTAAGCGTCTCAATATCGACTTCGCCTTCGAATTCGACTTCCGTCAGGCCCGTCATCAGCACATGACCATCACCTTCCCGCCACTCAATGCCGATCGGACCGCCAGGCAAGTGAATAGTAGTTTTGCGGCCAGTCTTGTCGTCCCGCGCGGCTGCAACCCCGACAGCACACGCGGCTGTGCCGCAGGCCAGTGTCAGACCGGCACCGCGTTCCCAGACCTTCACACGGATCTGGTTGTCATCGAAGATATGCGCCAAAGAGATGTTCGCGCCTTCCGGAAAGACCGGATGACGCTCCAAAAGTGGACCAACCCGCGCCAGGTCATAGGCTTCGACATCCTTGACCCAGAAGATCGCGTGCGGATTGCCCATGTTGACGACGGCCGGCGTGTGCAGGATCGGCTCATCAATCGGGCCGATCTGCAGCTCAATCGCCCGTGTATCGGCGAATTCTTCAGCCAACGGGATCTGGTCCCAATTGAGGCGCGGCTTGCCCATGTCGACGGTCACATTCCGCAGACCGGCAGCGTCAAAGGCATGCAAAAGGCCGGCATTGGTCTCGATGGTGACGAGATCCTTCGCGTTTTCCTCCATCAGGAGGCGGCCAATGCAACGCGTGGCGTTGCCGCAGGCGTCGACCTGACCGCCATCACTGTTGTGAATGCGCATGAAGGCATCGACACCGCAGGTGGAGCGCTCAACCGTGATCATCTGATCAAAGCCTATGCCATGCTCCCGATCGCCCAGTTTGGCAATCTGATCCTTGGTCAGGCGCAGCGGTTTTTCCCGCGCGTCCCAGACCACGAAATCATTGCCAAGGCCGTTCATCTTCAAAAAGGGTCTGGTTTCAGACGCCATACCGGGTGCACTTTATCTTTTGGGTGTTGAAATCCAGGCGCATTTCATCGCCATAATGAGCCTTATATGGCGGATTTGTGAAGAAATTACCAGATCTCTCCACCCAAAGGGTTCGCAGTACAGACGTGCAATGACGGCATGGCAGTGCTGAAACGTTAAGCCTTCCTAATGCGCCTCATCCCAGTTGTCCGCGGCGCGGGCGTCGACCTGGAGCGGCACCGAAAATTTCAGCGCGGGATCGCAGGCGTTTTCCATGACGTCCTTGATGAGGGGTATTGTCGCCTCAACCTGATCCTCCGGTACTTCGAAAATCAGTTCGTCATGTACCTGAAGCAACATTTGCGCGTCCAGCTTTGAGGCGGTCAGACGGTCTTCCATGCGCACCATGGCCCGGCGCAGGATATCTGCCGCCGAGCCCTGGATCGGCGCATTGATCGCGGCGCGCTCATAGAACGCCCGCATGTTCGGGTTCTTGGTGTTCACCTCCGGATAATGCGCCTTGCGGCCAAAGATCGTGGTGACATAGCCGTCCGCGTGCACCTGTTTCTTGACCGCTTCCATGTAGTCCTTGATACCCGGGAAACGCTGGAAATAGGTCTTGATATAGTCGCCCGCCTCGCCGCGTGAGATGCCCAGCTGATTGGCAAGACCAAATGCCGAAATGCCATAGATGATGCCGAAGTTGATGGCCTTGGCCTGACGGCGGACCATCGGGTCCATGCCCTCAATCGGCGTACCGAACATTTCACTTGCCGTCATCGCGTGAATGTCGAGCCCGTCCTCAAATGCCTTTTTCAGCTGCGGAATGTCCGCCATATGGGCCAGCACACGCAGCTCGATCTGGCTGTAGTCGGCCGAAATCAGCTTCTGACCCTTTTCAGCAATAAAGGCCTGGCGGATCTTGCGGCCAGCCTCTGTTCTGACCGGTATGTTTTGAAGGTTCGGCTCTGAGGAGGACAGCCGTCCGGTGGTTGTCGCCGCGAGCGAATAGGACGTGTGCACGCGTTTCGTTTCCGGGTTGATATAACCCGGCAAGGCATCCGTATACGTCGATTTCAGCTTCGACAGCTGCCGCCATTCAACGATTTTCGACGGCAGCGGGTGGCCTTCGGCTGCAAGATCTTCCAGAACCTGGGCAGAGGTCGACCAGGCCCCGGTCTTGGTCTTCTTGCCGCCGGGAAGACCCATCTTGCCGAACAGAATATCGCCGAGCTGTTTTGGCGAACCGACATTGAAGGTTTCACCGGCGAGTTCATAGATCTCGCTTTCCAGAGCCGCCGCGCCTTGGGCAAAATCACCGGACAGGCGGGACAGCATTTGACGATCGACGGAAATGCCGCGCTTTTCCATTCGGGCCAGCACCGGCACCATCGGCCGTTCTAGCGTTTCATAGACAGTTGCCATGTGATCGCTGGCAAGACGCGGCTTCAGGGTCAGCCACAGGCGCAGGGTGACATCAGCATCCTCGGCGGCATAAGCGGTTGCCTTGTCGATCGCGACCTTGTCGAAGGTGATCATCGACTTGCCCGAGCCGCAGACCTCCTTGAACGGGATCGGCTTGTGGCCGAGCCAGCGCTCCGACAGCTCGTCCATGCCGTTGCCACCCTTGCCCGCATCCACGGTGTAAGAGAGCAGCATGGTGTCGTCATAAGGGTCGACGTCAACGCCATGGCGTGTCATCACCAGCCAGTCATATTTGAGGTTTTGCGCGATCTTCAGGATGCCGCGGTCCTCCAGCATCGGTTTCAGCGCTTTCAGCGCATCGTCCAGCGGGATCTGGTCCGGCAAAAGTCCGCCACCGCCGAGAAGATCGCCTTCGCCGTCCTTGTGGGTCAGCGGAATGTAGCAGGCCTTGCCCGGTTTGCAGCTTAGGGAAATGCCGACAAGCTCGGCCTGCATGGCATCGAGCGAGGTGGTTTCCGTATCAAAGGCGACATAGCCCTTTTCATAGGCCGCATCGATCCAGGGCTGAAGCTGTTCCAGCGTTGTTACGGTCTCATAGGCACTGGAATCGACCGGGATTGCGCCGATCCTGGCCGCACGCTCATCAGCCACGGTCTGCGGCACCATCAGTCCATCAGGCGCAGGACTGTCTCCGCTGTTGTTGTCAGCATCAGGCGCGGCCATGCCGCCCGGGCGGTCCATCATCCGGCCCTTGTGGTCCGGCACATCCCAGCCCGGAACCTCAAGGTCCGTCGCCTCTACATTGGCAACGTCCGCGCCGGTGGTCTCCGCAACGCGCTTTGTCAGCGTCGTAAAGCCCATGGCTTTCAGGAAGCCGACCGCTTTTGGCCCATCAATCTCGCAGACCGAGAGATCTCCAACCGGTATTACCACCGGCACATCCTGCTTCAAAGTCACCAGCTCTTTGGAGATGCGCGCCTGGTCGGCAAACTCGATCAGGTTTTCCCGGCGCTTCTTCTGCTTGATGGTGGCGGCTTGGGCGAGCAGTGTTTCCAGATCGCTGAACTCATTGATCAAAAGGGCAGCAGTTTTCAGACCGATGCCCGGCACGCCCGGCACGTTGTCGACGCTGTCGCCGGCGAGGGATTGCACCTCGATGACCTTATCCGGGCCGACACCAAACTTTTCAAAGACTTCCGGCTCTCCGAAGGTCTTGTTCTTCATGGTGTCGATCATGCCGATCTTCGGCCCGATCAGCTGCATCAGATCCTTGTCGCCGGAGACAATGGTGACGCGCGCACCCTGTTCAGCGGCTTGCCGGGCATAGGTCGCGATCAGATCGTCGGCTTCAAAGCCTTCCTGCTCGATGCAATGGGTGGAAAACGCGCGGGTAGCTTCCCGGATCAGGCCGAACTGCGGCACCAGATCTTCCGGCGGGGGCGGGCGCTGCGCCTTGTATTCCGGATAAATCTCGGACCGGAACGTTTGTGCGGAATGATCGAAAATCACCGCAAAATGGGTCGGCTCATCGCCTTCTTCCGGGGTTAGCCCTTCCTGCAGCAGCTTCCACAGCATGTTGCAGAACCCGGAAACAGCGCCGACCGGCAAGCCGTCGGGCTTGCGCGTCAAGGGTGGCAGCGCGTGATAGGCGCGAAAAATAAAGGTCGAGCCATCAACCAGAATGAGATGGTCGTCAGCGGTGAGGGCGGCGGAATTTTCTTGTGTCGACATGGCGCGGACGATGCCCTTGAACGCGCTGTTGAGCAATAGCCTATTTTAAATTTCCAGAATGGGTGTATGTTTCAAATATACAATTAAAGATCGAAGTTCGATGGATAAAACTGCATCAATTCCCGCGCCTTTATCAAAGAGCGATTTTGGATTTTCTATTCTAGTTGCTTCGGGCGTCTATGTTTTCTTGTTTGACATAAAAGCGTTTGAATTCACCACAGCATTTAGCGTTCTCCTCCTATCCCTTTTATGGGTTGCGATACTTCGCGTGTTGAACAGGTACGCGGTTATGATCGAAAAACTCGAAGAAGCTAGGTCTGACCGGGAATGGATATCTCTCCTTAAAGCGTATTCATACCGCGCTTTAACGGCTGCATTTTTGGCAATTTCGATCTTAATGTTCATGGCAATCAAGAGCGATAGCTATGATCTCATTAGTAAGATCGGCCCTGCGGCTTTGCTTCTTTTTGTTTGCTTGTTTTTTCTAGACCACTTTTTGTTCGGTCCATATCGCAAGGCACCTAGGCTTGAAAGGGCCAAGGCCTCTAAGCCTAAGAATTGAAGGGTGCGAAAATTCTCCTGTCACTCCGCCGCTTGGGGTGCCGTTTTCCGGCCGTAGGTGCCGCCGAGATAGGCCCATTCCGGCCGTTTGAACAAGAACCAGCCAATGCCGGTTTTCTCGATGACCCACAACAGGATCACCGGCGCAATGACGGCGACGATATTCACGATCAGCGACACGGTGCCGATGTCAAGAATATCGAGTTTCAGCAGGATCACCCGCGTGAGACCCATCGGGAAGAAGAACGCCAGATAGATCACGATAGAGTTTGCGCCGAAGTGGCGCAGGAAATCCATGCTGCCGGCTTTGACGATGAGCGCGCTGGTGAGAATGATCGCACACGCGCCGGCTGCTCCGAGTGCCAGCGACACGAGTGGCAATTCAGACCAGCCAATAAAGACCAGACCACCGTTGATGACGCCCCAGACGAGTAGCAGCGCGAGGCTCAGGCTGACCCGGTCCCGCGCCCACTCTGCAAGCTCAAAGATTTTTGGCGCGAAAATGTAGCCAGCATAAAAATAAACGAAGCGCGATGCGAACTCATCAACCAAAAGCCAGCCGGTATGGATCGGCGCGATCTGCAAAAGAGCCGCGATACCCAGCATGATTTGCCAGGGCACCCCTTTGTCATACGCAAATTTGCAGACAACAAAGAAGATCGGAAGCATGTAAATGAACCACAACGTGCCAAAGGGCTGAAAGAAGCTAACCAGATAGAACTGAAACGCCCCGGCCCAGCCCATTTCACCGGCAAAGACCGGCGCCTTCACGGCGAACTGAATGGTCATCCAGAGCACATAAAAGTAAGCGAAATGAACGACTTTCCGGTCGAGATAGAGCTTCCAGTCCCGGGTGATGACGTTAGCCAGAAAGAGCCCGGAGATCAGAAAGAAATCCGGCATCCGGAAGGGGGCGGCAAAGGCGATGACCGCATGCATCCAACCGGTTTCTCCCGCCGCAGCCTCAACACCCAGAACGGCATGCATCATGACGACAAAGACAATGCAAATGCCTTTAGCCGTATCAACCCAATCGACGCGCGGAGCCTGTACCATATCCGTTACCTGCTGCGGAAATCCCCAATTCGGGCAGGTCTAGCGCGCAACCGGTAAAAATTACGCATAAAGCAAAGTCACGTTTCGGTGATTTCTTGCGGAATTGGCAAACAATCTATGAGTTCGGTTTTTCCGACCCATCGTTCCAAGGACTGATGCGCGGCTGACCGGGCGTTTGGCTTCCGGCGTCCGGACCATGATCGGTCTCTTTCCAGTCGTCCGCATCCAGATCCACAACACCGTCCTCGTTCCGCGGACGCATGGTTCCGCCCTCCATGATCACAACGTTGGAGCGCGCAATTATGAACTTCGCAAGACTTTCGCGGACCGGCGGAATAAACAGCAGCAAACCGATGGCGTCCGTGACAAACCCCGGGATCAAAAGCAGGATACTCGCCAGCACAATCATAGCGCCTTGCATAACCTCGTTGCCCGGTGCCCGCCCGCCATCGAGTTCCTTTTGCATACGCATCAAGAGCGACAGCCCCTGCTGACGCAGCATGAGTGTGCCGGCCATGGCCGTCAGCACGGTCAAAAGGATCGTCGGCAGAACCCCAAGAAGCTCGCCAACCCAAATGAAAACCGAGATTTCGATCAGAGGCAGGAGTATTATGCCTGCTATGATATAAAGTCCCACGGAGGCTCCATCGTCTGGTAGGGTGAAAATCTGTACTATCTGATCCAAGATGTAGACACTCTGTCACAAAAATGCGAGCGGCCGGTCGCAAGGAATGTGCACTTCGATCAAATTCAGTCTTGCTCTTGGGTCTGGATGCTGGTTGAAGAACCCACTAAATAGAACATATCTGACCTAAACGTGCATCGCACGGGCCTTGCAAAACAAGTCAGGGGCAGCCTACCAGCCTCTGAAAGGGTAGCCGGAATAGAAGATGAATGAAATTTTTGATCCCCTAAATCTGCTGCTTCTTGGACTGGCGGTGTTCATTTTGTTCCGGTTGCGCTCTGTTCTCGGCAAACGCACCGGCGAGGAACGCCCACCGTTTGACCCCTATTCAAAGCCAGAGCAGCAAAATGGTCAGGCCAACGGCCAGGACAACGTCATTCCGCTGCCACATCAAGGGCAACAATCGCCGGAAGGTTACGACGACATGGCTCCGGCGCGTCAGGAAGAAGATGGTGAAGTTGTCATCGACAAGGTTGCACCGGCCGGGTCTGCGCTGAACAATGCGCTGAAGCAAATTCTGTCGGTTGACCGCAGCTTTGAGCCGGAGCCGTTCATCCAAGGCGCCAAAGCGGCTTACGAAATGATCGTGATGGCGTTTGCCGATGGCGACAAGAAGGCTCTCAAAAATCTTCTGTCCCGTGATGTGTTCGAAGGCTTTAGCGCGGCGATCGACGATCGTGAAAAACGCGGTGAGACGATCGAGTCCACGTTCGTTGGCATCGACAAAGCGGAAATCGTGGAAGCGGCTCTTAAAGACACCACTGCGCAAGTCACTGTACGGATCCACAGCCAGCTGATCTCTGCAACGCGCGACAAGGGCGGTGAAGTTGTTGATGGTGATCCGGCCAAGGTTACGGAAGTCATAGACATCTGGACCTTCGCACGTGACACCGCTACGCGGGATCCGAACTGGAAGCTGGTCGCGACCGAATCTGCCGAGTAAATCCGTGAGCGCCCCGGCAGGCATGCGCGGATCAACGCGGCCGTCTGGTTTGGCAATATTATTTAAGGGCGCGGCTTTTGCCGCGTCTCTTTTTGTTGCAGGACCTTTAACTGCCATGGCACAAGGCCCGATCCAATCTGCCGATCTGACACCAGTCCAATTTGCCGATCTCATCGGTTGGTCAACGGATCAGCACGCAGACGCACTTGTCGCGTTCAAGCGGTTCTGTGGGTCTGGTGCACCGTCAGATGCAAACCGGGGACCATTCCAGCTTTCCAAAGACCATCGCAACGCGCTGTGCAAGGCGGCCCAAGCGTCAAAGGATGCGCGCTCGTTTTTTGAAATCCATTTCGAGCCTTTTCAGGTTCGTGAGCCGGGGTTCGTAACTGGGTATTTCGAACCTGAAGTGGCCGGGTCCCGCGAAAAAACAGCCGAATTCAACGTCCCGCTTCTGAAAAAACCGGATGGGCTGGTTCACGTCCCAGCAAAGGCCCGTCCTTCTGGTTGGCCAAGGCACCTGACACATGGCCGCAAGATCAACGGCCAAGTCATCGAAATGCCAGACCGCGGGGCCATCATGGATGGCGCCCTTGATGGCGAGGATCTGGAACTGGTCTGGCTCCGCAGTCCGATCGACGCTTACTTCATCCATGTCCAGGGCTCGGCGCGATTGAAACTATCTGACGGCACAACGATGCGGGTCGGGTATGCCGGAAAAACCGGCCACCCCTACACCGGAATTGCCCGGTTGTTGGTTCAACGTGGTGAGGGCTCCCCGGAAGACTTCACAATGTCCGGCTTGCGCCGCTGGCTGGAACAAAACCCGGATGAACGGGACCTGCTTTTCAAGGAGAACCGGTCCTACATTTTCTTCCGGGAAGTTACTGAAGCTGCAACAAACGAAGGACCAATCGGCGCAGCCGGACTGCCTCTCGTACCCGGCCGAAGTCTGGCAATCGACGACAGCGTAATGCCGTATGGGGTGCCTGTATTTGTTTCTGCGGAGTTTGAAGATCTGCAGCGGCCCGGTAATCAATACCGCCGCCTGATGGTGGCCGACGACACGGGCTCCGCGATCAAGGGTCAATCCCGAGGCGACATCTTTGTCGGCTCCGGAGACGATGCCGGACGCATTGCCGGTGAGATCCGGCATGGAGCCACCTTTACTGTGTTGCTGCCCAGGCGCTCAACTGGCCTCGGGAACTGACGGCATGAGCAAGCGCGGCAGAAAGGGCATGCTGTCTCCCGAAGACCGGGAGCTCTGGGGCAAGGTCGCCAAAACAGCCACACCGCTTGATGCAGAGCGCGCCAAGGCTCAAATGGCGGAGCTGGAGCAGTTCATAGATGCAACACCCAAGGCGGCTGCAAAATCTCCCAAAACATCAACCGCTATCCATGCGCCCGAACCGGCGAAACCCGTGGCACCGCCGCCATTGCGGCAGCTTGAGCACCGGTACCGCAAGAAACTTGTGCGCGGTGTAAAGCAGATCGACGCCCGCATCGACCTGCACGGACTGACGCAGGACAGAGCCCACGATCGCTTGCGCGGATTTCTCTATGAAGCCCAGGCGCGGGGACACAAGGTCGTGCTGGTGATTACCGGAAAGGGCGGCGGGCCCGGCTATGCCTATATGGACGAACGCGGAGTTTTGCGCAGAATGGTACCGCAATGGCTGGCAATGCCGGATGTGCGCCATCTTGTCGTGGGCTATGAAGAAGCCCATACAACCCACGGCGGCTCTGGTGCGCTGTATGTGCGAATAAGAAGACGCAGGTAGGAACGTGACACCTCTTGGGGCTAAAATCCGTGAACTCAGAACAAAACAGGGCGTTTCCTTGAAGGAAATGGCAGCGGCCCTGTCCGTCTCCAGCGCCTATCTCTCCGCACTGGAACATGGCAAGCGGGGCAAACCGACCTGGTTTTTGGTGCAAAGGATCATTGCCTACTTCAATGTGATCTGGGACGAGGCAGAGGAGATCCAGCGTCTTGCCGAGCTCTCCGATCCCCGCATCACTATCGACACCGCAGGCATGAACCCCAAGGCAACAGAACTTGCCAATCAACTCGCCCTGAAAATCGGCGGCCTTTCCGATGCCTCTCTCGAAGGGCTGCTGCACCAACTGCGCGTTGCCGCCGTAAAAGACGACATCTGACGTGCATCGGTATTTACACGTCCTTATTATGAAAGCGCTATAAACCGCGCGCTCGCCGCAATTCGGCAATGACCTTTTTTGGAAGTTTGAGATCGGTATGACATCCACCCAAGACGACCACTCCGGATTGATCGACGCCGATGCACTGCGAGCACGCCTGACGGCGCTGACTGAGGCAACCGATGGTGAAGGTTCTGATCCCAAGGTCCGCAACGCTGTTCTGGGCGAGTTGAAAACTGCGGTTCGGGATGCCCGGAAAATTGCCGAAGACAAACTGGCCGATGATGGTGGTGGACTTCTGTGTGCCCAGCGCCTGTCTTTCATCCAGGATGAAATCATCCGGGTTATCTACGATTTCGCCTTGTACCACATCTACCGGATCAAGAACCCGTCGGCCGCCGAACGCATGTCGGTTGTCGCTGTTGGCGGATACGGACGCGGCACACTGGCGCCTGGTTCAGATATCGATCTGTTGTTCGTCCTGCCTTACAAGCAGACCCCATGGGGTGAGCAGATTGTCGAATACATCCTCTACATGCTCTGGGATCTGGGCTTCAAGGTCGGCCACGCAACACGAAACATCGACGAATGCATCCGGCTTTCAAAGACGGACATGACGATCCGCACAGCAATTTTGGAAGCCCGGCACATCTGGGGCGACGAAGATTTGTTCGAAAACCTCGTTGCGCGCTTCCAAAAGGAAGTCGTGGAAGGCACCAGCTCCGAATTCATTGCGGCCAAGCTGCAGGAACGTGACGAACGGCACCGCCGCCAAGGCACATCCCGTTATCTCGTTGAACCAAATATCAAGGAGGGCAAGGGCGGCCTTCGGGATCTCAACACGTTGTTCTGGATCGCCAAATATCACTACCAGGTGTCGAGCCAGTCGGAACTGGTGAAAATCGGCGTTTTGAAACGGGCCGAAAGAACCCGTTTCCGCCGCGCAGAGGACTTTCTCTGGGCGGTTCGTTGCCACTTGCATTTCTTGACCGGCCGCCCGGAAGAACGTCTGTCGTTCGATGTTCAGCGCGAGATCGCAGTGCGGCTCGGCTACACCCAGCATCCGGGCATGAAGGATGTCGAGCGCTTCATGAAGCACTACTTCCTGATCGCCAAGGAAGTCGGTGACTTGACGCGCATCCTGTGTGCCGCTCTGGAAGACGAACACGTAAAAGACCCGCGCGGGCGAGGCATTTCCGGCATCATGCGGCGCTTTCGTGTCGGCCGGTCGGACAACACTGCACCGCAGCCCGTCAAGGGCGCACCCGGATTCGTCGTTGAAAACAACCGGCTGAGTGTAACTGCGGACACGATCTTTGAGACCGACCCGGTCAATCTTCTCAGAGTGTTTCAGCTTGCAGACAAGTATGATTACAACATGCATCCGCGCCTGACCCGGCTCATCCGCCATTCGCTGAAACTGATCAACAACGACGTTCGCAAGGACCCCGAAGCGAACAGATTGTTCTTGTCCGTGCTCACATCGCGCAATCATCCGGAAAAGATCTTGCGGAAGATGAACGAGACAGGCGTCCTCGGCCGGTTCGTACCCGAGTTCGGCAAGGTCGTCGCGATGATGCAGTTCAACATGTACCACCACTACACGGTCGACGAACACCTGATCCGGTCGATCGGCGTTCTGGCCGAGATCGAGCGCGGCGACTCTGGCGAAGATCATCCGCTGTCCACGGATCTGATCCGCACGCTTCAGAACCGGAAACTGCTTTATGTCACGATGTTCCTGCATGACATCGCCAAGGGACGCCCGGAAGACCACTCCATTGCGGGTGCAAAGGTGGCGCGCAAGCTGTGCCCACGGTTCGGGTTGAACGACGCGGAAACCGAAACGGTCGCCTGGCTGATTGAACACCATCTCGATATGAGCACGATCGCCCAGTCGCGCGATTTATCGGACCGCAGAACCATCACCGATTTTGCACATACGGTCCAATCTCATGAGCGTTTGAAGCTGCTCCTGATCCTGACAGTCGCGGACATTCGCGCCGTTGGACCCGGTGTTTTCAATGGCTGGAAGGGGCAGCTGCTCAGAACGCTTTACTACGCCACCGAACCGCACCTGACCGGCGGACATTCCAAGATGTCCCACGGTCAGGCCATCACCCAGGCCAAGGAAGAACTTGTCTCGCGGCTCGGGCACTGGACGGACAAAGACCGCAAGGCCTATTTGAACCGTCATTATCCGGCGTATTGGCTGCGAACAGAACCGGATCGGCTGGAGACCCACGCCGAACTGCTTCACAAGGCAGACAAAAATGGCGAACAACTCTCGTTCGATGTGACGCCGCGGGCATTTGAAGGGGTCACCGAACTTACCATCCTGGCGCAGGACCATCCGCGTCTTCTCTCGGTGATTGCCGGCGCTTGCTATTCGACCGGGGCCAATATCGTTGATGCACAGATCGATACGACAACGGACGGCTTTGCCCTTGATACGATTTTCATTGGCCGCGAGCTGCCGGGCGATGATGACGAACGCCGCCGCGGCGAGCGCATTACCGCATTGATCGAGAGAACTCTGCGCGGCGACGAACAGATTCCGGAACCGGTTGCGAAGAAAGGATCGGTCAGAGGCCGGATGAAGGCCTTCAAGGTGGCGAGCGAAGTGCTGTTGAACAACACCTTGTCCGATGACTACACAGTTCTGGAGGTATCCGGCCTCGATCGTCCGGGTCTGCTTTACGACCTCACCCGGTCCATCGCGACGCTCAATCTCAACATCGGTTCGGCGCATATTTCCACATTCGGTGAAAAGGTAGTCGACGTGTTTTATGTGACCGATCTGACAGGCCAGAAAATCGCTAATATCGGGCGCCAGGAGATCATTCGCGAACGCTTGTCAGCTGCCGTTGAAGGCCAGGTCGAGCTGGATCCGGCAGCACCTGTTGCACGCAAAGTCCGCCGTCAGGCGTCCTGAGCGGCTACCTCAGAAAGAAGTACACCGTGTCTGGAGCCCCGCTGGCATGAACCTGGTTCGAAATTTCGCAACTGTCGGCGGCGCCACCCTGATGAGCCGTGTTCTCGGTTTTGTGCGGGACGTACTGCTCGCCGCCGCAGTCGGCGCAGGTCCGGTGGCCGACGCCTTCGTGGTCGCCTTCCGTTTGCCGAATCTATTCCGACGCTTGTTTGCCGAGGGCGCGTTCAACTCTGCCTTCATTCCCCTTTTTGGGCGCGCAGTTGAAGAAGACGGCGAGGAGAGCGCCCGGCGTTTTGCCGGTGAAATTGGTTCCGCCTTGCTGTTTTGCCTTCTGGCGCTGACCGCACTCGCTCAGATCTTCATGCCCTTTGTTGTGTGGGCTTTGGCCCCGGGCTTCGTGTCTGACCCAGAAAAGTTCGATCTGACGGTTTTGATGTCGCGGATCGCCTTTCCGTACCTGATTTTCATGTCGATGCTCGCCTTCATTGGCGGCATCTTGAACACTTATCAGCGCTTTGCTGCTGCCGCCTTTGCGCCGGTCATGCTGAATGTGGTCATGGTGCTGGTGCTCGGCGGTGTTTTGTTCTGGGGCGTTGAGGACAGCACAACTCTTGGCATCATCCTGACACTCGGCATCACCTTCGGCGGCATCGTGCAGCTGAGCGTGGTGGTCATTGATCTGAAGCGCCTCGGCTTCCGCGTACCCGTTTACCGGCCGCGCTATACGAAATCCGCCAAACGCCTGCTGGTGCTTGGCATTCCAGGTGTGATTGCGGGAGGCGTCACACAGATCAACATCGCGGTCGGCCAGGTGATTGCATCAATGCAGGACGGGGCGAATGCTTTGCTCTATTACGCTGACCGGCTGTATCAGTTGCCGCTTGGTGTCATCGGCATTGCCTTCGGTGTGGTGCTTCTTCCAAGTCTGACCCGGCAGCTCCGCTCCGGCGAAACAGCCGCCTACCAAAAGACCCTGAACCGTTCCCTGGAATTCTCTCTTGTTCTGACTTTGCCCGCAGCTGTCGCGCTGGCCGTCATCCCTGACGAGATCGTCTCGGTCTTGTTCCAAAGGGTCCGGTTCGATGAGGCCGCCGTTGAAGGAACGGCAGCTGCCTTGATGGCATTTTCCTTCGGCCTGCCCGCCTTTGTCCTGAACAAGGTGTTCTCGCCAGGCTATTTTGCCCGTGAAGACACCAAAACTCCGATGAAGTTCGCGGCGATTGGCATGGTGGTCAATGTCGCCTTGTCGATCGCCTTCTTTCCGTACCTGCAGCATGTCGGGATCGCGCTGGCAACCACGATTGCTGGTTGGGTGAACACCGGCTTCCTGGTCATCGTGCTTTGGAAGCGGGGACACTTCGCACCAGACGCCACTGTCTTGAGAAAACTGATGCTAGTGCTTCTGGCAAGCCTGTTGATGGGTCTTGTCATTCATTTCGCTGCAGATGCCCTTGCGCCTTACCTGAAGGATGGATGGCTTCTGATAAGGGTCGCCAGCCTCGGGGCCCTGGTGCTGATCGGCATTGCCGTATTCGGGCTTTTTGCGCAGATCAGCGGCGGCAGTGATCTGGTTGGTCTCGCTAAATCGTTGAAGCGGCGCAACACCTGACGCGCAAACGCTTGTCCGAACGGCATCTTTGCTTGCATCGAAGCACGGTCAGGCCTAAACCCGTCGCGCCCAAAACATTCACAGCGCCCTTCCAACCGGCCGCACCAATAAGGGATATGAAATGACGGCGTTCCAGCCCCGTGTCTTTTCCGGCGTTCAGCCCACAGGCAATCTCCACCTTGGCAACTACCTTGGCGCCGTGTCGCGCTGGGTTCCGCTGCAAGATCAGATGCCTGCGATCTTCTGTGTCGTGGACTCCCACGCGATCACAGCAGGTTTTCCGGACCCGAGCGAACTGACAAACGCAACGCGTGAAGTGACAGCCGCTTACATGGCGGCCGGGATCGATCCCAAGAAATCGATCATCTTCAACCAATCCCAGGTCCGTGAGCACATGGAACTGGCCTGGATCTTCAACTGCGTTGCCCGGATGGGCTGGCTCAACCGCATGACCCAGTTCAAGGAAAAGGCCGGCAAGAACAAGGAAAACGCCTCTGTTGGCCTGTTCGCCTACCCCAACCTGATGGCGGCCGACATTCTGGCTTATCGTGCGACCCACGTTCCGGTGGGCGATGACCAGAAGCAGCACTTGGAGCTGACCCGTGACATCGCGGCAAAGTTCAACAACGACTTTGGCGCTCGGATCAAGGAACTGGGCATAGGCGTTCCAAACCCGACACCTTCTCCTGAATTGCCAGAAGAGCTTTATTTCCCGTTGACCGAACCGATGATCGCTGGCCCGGCCACCCGGATCATGTCCCTGCGCGACGGCACGAAGAAGATGTCGAAATCCGATCCTTCGGATCTTTCGCGCATCAATCTGAAGGATGATGCGGACGCGATTGCAAAGAAGATCAAAAAAGCCAAAACCGATCCAGACGCGTTGCCCAGCGAAACCGATGGTCTGGAAGGCCGGCCAGAAGCTGATAACCTTGTTGGTATCTATGCGGCGCTCAACGGCATGTCCAAAGACGACGTCCTGAAAGAGTATGGCGGACAGCAGTTCTCCGCGTTCAAGCCAGCGCTTTCAGATCTCGCAGTTGCCAAGCTTGCTCCGATGACAGACGAAATGCGGCGGCTGACCGGCGATCCGGCCCAGATCGATGCGATCTTGAAAGAGGGCGCGGAAAACGCCTCCGCGATTGCCGAGCCCGTTTTGAAGGACGTGCGCAAGATCATTGGTTTTCTGGACGTCCGGTAAAATCACTTGAACTCAAGAAAAGGGCCGGGTTCGCATCGAACACCGGCCCTTTATCATTTTCCAATGCTGGGGATCCTAGTAAGAACACGGCTCCAGCGTTATGCCGTCAGGCAGCTTAGTATTTTCATCTCCGCAAGCATCGATGATCCGGCTTGGATCGAGATTGGAAGCCCCTGTCAAATCCGCGCCTTTCAGCCGTGTCCGCCGTAACAGCGCGCCATCAAAATCGACATCTGTAAGGTTGGCTCCGCTCAAATTGGTGCTGACGAGACGCGCTCCTGTAAGATCAGCGCCCGAAAAGTCTGCATTAACAGCCTGAGCGCGGTCGAGCTTGACATTGCGCATGCGCGCGCCCTGAAAGACGGAGTTCAGAAGATCCATCCGCTCCAGGTTGGCATTGTCCAATTTGGCGGATTTGAACGATGTGTTCTGAGCAACAGCGCGGATCAACGTCACATTACGCAGGTCCGCACCCTCAAATGTCGACCCGGTCATGACAGCTGCATTCAAGTCTGCATCACGAAGATCTGCATCCCGGAAAATCGAACTGTTGAGGTTTGATTTCTCCAGATCCACGGCCCGCATCGACGCACCAGCAAAATCACTGGCCGAAAAATCGGCCCGTTCGGCCTCAGTGCGCCGGAAATCCGATCGTTCAAAATTCGATCTGGGCATAACAGCTTCTTTGAGGTCGACCTCACGCAAATTGGTCCGATGAAAGTCCGCGCCCTCCAGCTTCATCCCACGCAAGGTCGCAAGGGACAGGTCACACCGCGGGCAGCCACCGTCTTCAAGAATTTGTGGAACACGCGGGTCCAACTCCATCGCACGGGTCTGCGGCGCCAAGGTAACGATGACCGCGCCTGCTGCCAAAAAGCTGAAAACCGACTTTTTCATAACCGATCCTTTTCTCATAACCCTTGACATAAGTGCGATCTGCGGCGGTTCAAAGACCAAGTATGCCACGATCTTTAAAACCGGGATCGTAAGGTGGGATCACTAAAACCGAAAATCATGAAGATTGTGTGCGAAGAGCATCCCTGACGGGAGCCAAAAAATTGCAACGGAAGAAACAGGCGGGGTCGCAGGTGCCTGCTTCTTCCATTCACAATGTCGCTGACGACGCACTACCTGACAATCAGCGTGCCAAATAAGGAGCAAAAGGCTTGCCAATTGGTTTCTTTGTTCAAACACGCAAGATCTAGAAACTGCGGTATTTGCAACCACAAAATACTGAATTTGTTTAGATATTGTTCAGATCTCGCGCATTGCATTATGCAAGGCGAGTTGCAAACATCCTAAACGAGGGATTAACAGACCAATGGCGGCGCCTCACCAGAGATCAAGCGAATTCTTTGCGCAGATCAATGGTGGAGCGCTCGCCGATGTCGTCAAAGTGCCGGTCGAGCCATTCTTTTGCTGTCTGGCGGCCAACGTCACGCAAATGCGTCAGAAAATCCCACTCTGCATTCATCTTGGAGGAAGCCTGAAGAGGTTTCAGTTCTTCGGCCGCGATCCGGTGCAGATGCACTTTAGTATATTCCTTGCGGTCCAGCTTTCCCTCTTCAATCAGGCGCGTAACGAAATCAATCGCCCTGAGTTCTCTCAAAAGCGTGGAGTTGAAGGTGATTTCATTGAGGCGGTTGACGATTTCGCGAGCCGTCCGGGGCACTTCGCGCCGCTCGATCGGGTTGATCTGGATAAGGACGACATCCGATGTTTCGGTTTCATAAAACAGCGGATAGAGCGGCGGATTGCCCATAAACCCACCGTCCCAATAAGGCTCCCCATCGATCTCCACGGCCTGGTAAAGCTGCGGCAGGCACGCCGAGGCCATCACCGCATCAAGCGTCACTTCCTTCTCGCTGAAGACCCGGATCTTGCCGGTAAAGACATTGGTGGCTGCGATGAACAGCTTCAAACCGGAGCAGCAGTGCACTTTTTCAAAATCGACCGTCCGTTCCACGATGTCGCGGAGTGGATTGAAATTCAGTGGGTTGAATTCATACGGCGAAGCGAACCGCGAGAGCACATCGAAATAGAGGTAACTCGGTGAATAATCGAGGCTCCAATGGCCCAGGAGCACATCCAGCGGCGAGCGTTGGATCGGACTGGTACGCGCCTCGGCGCTAACTTCGCGCCAGAAGGCTTCCAGCGTTGCACGCGCGCCCTCTTCCCCGCCAGCCTCCAGGCCGCTGGCCAACACAACCGCATTCATCGCCCCGGCAGATGTCCCGGTGATCCCGTCGAGTTCGAACCGGCTGTCTTCCAGGAACCAATCGAGCACTCCCCAGGTGAAGGCGCCATGCGCGCCTCCCCCTTGCAAAGCCAGATTGATCTTCTTTGGATCTGACATGGCTCTTTTCGCTCCTGCGGGCTTGAGTCTATTGGCTTACTGGGCTGTCCAGCCGCCATCCATCGTCATGATGGCACCGGTAATCGAAGACGCCGTGTCAGAGCACAAGAAGACAGCGTAACCGGCGACTTGTTCGATGGTGACGAATTTCTTGGTCGGCTGGGCCTTCAAAAGCACATCTTTCTTGACCTCTTCCTCGGTCATGTTCCGTGCTTTCATCGTGTCCGGGATCTGAGCTTCAACCAGCGGCGTCCAGACGTAACCTGGGCAGATCGCATTCACGGTGATGCCTTGCTCGGCCACTTCAAGCGCGACAGTTTTGGTCAGGCCGGCAATGCCGTGCTTGGCGGCAACGTAAGCGGATTTATACGGGGACGCGACGAGGGCGTGCGCGGAGGCTGTATTGATGATCCGGCCCCAACCGTTTTCTTTCATTCCCGGTACCGCCGCGCGGATAGCATGGAAGGCAGAAGACAGATTGATCGCAATGATGGCGTCCCATTTGTCGATCGGGAACTCATCGACCGGGGAAACGTATTGGATGCCCGCGTTGTTCACGAGGATGTCGACAGACCCGAATTCCTTCTGGGTGTCGGAGATCATTTCCGCGATTTCATCGCCTTTCAGCATGTTGGCCGGCGAGTAGACACACTTCACGCCAAAATCAGCTTCAATGCCTGCGCGGGTCTTTTCAATTTCATCGGCATCGCCGAGGCCATTGATGACCACGTTGGCGCCTTTTTCAGCGAAGGCGCGGGCACATCCGAGGCCAATCCCGGACGTTGACCCAGTCACAACTGCTGTCTTATTGGCGAGCATCAGAAAATCCTCCCGTAATGAATGAAACGTCTGGCGGGACTTTTGACCAGTTACCGCCGCACTGCAACATGAGAATCGAAATTCGCGCCTTAAACAGCTGACTTCGGTCTATCACGTTCAACGGCGGCGCATTTTTTGCGCCCCGGCAAGAGCCTTGCGCGCCTTTGACCGCGTTTTTTCATCAGCGGCGTTGCGGGTTTCTTCAACCTGCTTCAAATCTTCGGCCCGCAAGCCAATACGGGCAGCAAACCGTTCACGGACCATGCCATAAAACGTTGCATGGAGATTGGCGAAGACCCACACCGTGATCAGCATTGTCGCCATCGGAAATGCGGCCGACCGGATCTGCTGCCAGAACACATTGGCGGCAAGAAAATTTTCCATCAGGCTCAAGATCAGACCGACGCCGGCAACGAGAACTGCAGCAAGCAAACTCATAACGAGCGCTGCAAAAGCCATCGGCCAACCAAGCCCGTTGGTGGCACGCCAGCTTTCCTTGAAAGTGAGGGGATCATCAACGGCAGCAGCCGGCAGAACGAGCGAGAACTTCTGGGTCACCATCAGCGCGATGAAGGGCGCCGCGAGAAACGCGATTGCGCCCAAGCCACCTGTAATCGCAGCGAGGATGCTGGCGGCAATTCCGAGCGGGATAAGAGATAAAAACCCGATCAGGTTCAAAACAATCATGTTGATGATCACCTTGAACGTTCGGGGTCCCACAAACAGAGGGAAGTCGCGCGCATCAATCAGGAGCTTCCGCACATAGGCAATGGCAATCGAGAACCCGACCAAAAGGTTTGCAAGGGCTGCAAGCGCCCTCAGCGCTCCTTCGTCCACTGTCTCAACCGGTTCGGTCATATATGAAATGGTGCTGAACCCGCCGCTCGGCATCAAAGAAGACCCGATCGCGAAGTTAAGCGCGACAAGCACCAGAATGTAGGCCCAGCCGGTCTTGAACAGCGTTCCAATATTATGCTGCGCCAGCGACAGCGACCGTTCCAGAACGGTGATAAACATTGGCTCCCCTCGAATTCCGGTTCTCACCCAAGATAGGTCTTTTCGAGCGATCCGCTAGCTTTGCGCCGATTGCGTCTGTCTTTCCATTGCCATGCGGTATCCTGCAGTGATCACCGAAATGCCAAGCACGGTCACGATTATCTGCAGTAAAACATTCAAGATCATCACCTTGATCTGGATGAACAAGGCAGGCAGGCCGATCGAAACAACCGTAAGTGCCCACTGAAGCCCCATTGTCACGAGAACAAACGGCAGGGACAGAACCACGATTGCCAACAGCATCCGCCAACCGAGCCCTTTGCCGATCCGAAGGGCTTCGCCGAATCCTATTGGCCGCTCGATCGCAGTCGCTGGCAGCACCAGATTAAGCCGCATAAGAAACGGCATGATGACGAGGGCAAAGCCCAAAACAAGCGCAATGATTGCCAGACCAGATGCCGATTCCGACGGCATGAACGCGACAAAAACGAGGGGCAGGGAAACGGCGAACCCAAACAGGCCGATCAGAAGCATCCGCCAGATGAACTGGATCTCAATTCTACCAAAGCGCAAATAGATATTGCCAACCCTTTCACCAAGAAGGCCGAACCGGTGCCAAGCAACGGATATGGATGCCGACGAGATCAGGGCGACAAGAGTGCTCGTCATCAACAACAAGCCTGCAGCTGGCGGCAGTGTTTCGGCATCGGCTGGAACACCGGTGGTCGCAGTCAGGATCAGAATTGAAATCACAAACTGGATCAAAAACCAGGCTCCGCAGACCTTGAAGACCGTTTCCAGATGTCCAAAGACCAGTGATGCTGCATCACTCAGCAACCGTTTGAGCATTGTCGAACCCGCCACTTTACTATTGTTGAGACCAGTGCCCCGCTAAAATCTCGCTTGTCATATGGGGCAAACGGCACGCGCGCAATGACAACAAGCGCAAGTTCCGCCCGCACCGAACGCGCTGCCATTGCCCTTTTTTTGAAGACACCCTATTGATGCGCTGGAAAACACAGGCACACTCCCACATATGGGACGCATGAACGACAACCGGTTGGCCTTGCCATGATTGATGATTTCGCAACTCCCCTGCCACGCCGCAAATCAGTTGGGGTGAAAGTCGGCTCAGTGATGGTCGGAGGCGGCGCGCCGGTCGTGGTTCAGTCCATGACCAACACGGATACCGCAGACGCGGATTCAACGGTCGCGCAAGTGTCGGCACTCGCGCGGGCAGGCTCGGAAGTCGTTCGGATCACTGTCGACCGCGCGGAAGCTGCCGCCCAGGTTCCGCATATCAAGGAACGTTTGGATCGGATTGGCGTGGACGTTCCTCTGGTAGGCGACTTTCACTATATCGGCCACAAGCTCCTCACAGACTATCCAGACTGCGCCGCAGCTCTCGACAAATACCGCATCAACCCGGGAAATGTCGGTTTCAAGGCCAAACGTGACACGCAGTTTTCGCAGATCATCGATATCGCGCAAATGCACGACAAACCTGTGCGGATCGGTGTGAACTGGGGTTCGCTTGACCAGGAACTTCTGACAAAGCTGATGGACGAGAACGCAGAGAGCGCTTCCCCCGTCTCGGCAAACGCCGTCATGCGTGAAGCCATTATCCAGTCCGCGCTCTTGTCGGCAGAACGCGCAGAAAACCTCGGTATGGGCCGCGACAAGATCCTGTTGTCGGCCAAGGTCAGCCAGGTGCAAGACCTGATCGCCGTTTATTCCGACCTTGCCCGCCGCTGCGACTACGCCTTGCATCTCGGCCTGACGGAAGCGGGAATGGGAACCAAGGGCATCGTATCCTCCGCAGCGTCGATGGGTATTTTGCTGCAACAAGGCATCGGCGACACGATCCGTGTGTCCCTGACGCCAGAGCCGGGCGGTGACCGGACTCGTGAAGTCCAGGTCGCCCAGGAACTCCTGCAGGTCATGGGCTTCCGCGCATTTGTGCCGGTGGTGGCGGCGTGTCCGGGTTGCGGCCGCACGACCTCCACGGTCTTCCAGGAACTCGCGCAGGACATTCAGGACCACATTCGGGTCTCAATGCCCAAGTGGCGCGAACAGTATCCGGGTGTTGAAAGCCTGAACGTTGCCGTGATGGGCTGCATCGTGAATGGCCCGGGTGAATCCAAGCACGCCGATATCGGCATTTCGCTTCCCGGAACAGGCGAAACACCCTCAGCACCCGTCTTCATCGACGGCGAAAAGGCAACCACGCTGCGAGGCGAGGGCATCGCGGACGAGTTCAAGCAAATGGTGCTGGAATACATCGAAAAGCGCTATGGTGACGGCAAAACAACCAGCACCGATGCCGCCTGATCGCCAATCCGGCGAAACCTCAGTTGAAAGCCGCCTATGACGCAGCCGCCTGCCGGATTTGAACCGGCGACAAAACCGATCCTTGTCATCACATCTCAAGTGGTGCGTGGCGGCATTTCCGGCCGCGGTCTGACGTTTGCGCTGGAGCGGAACGGTCATGATGTCTGGTTCCTTCCGACCATCTTGCTGCCTTGGCACCCGGGGCACGGCAAGGGAACGCGGATCGTGCCGCCAACCGCTGATTTTTCCGCAATCGCCTCCGACCTGGCGGGATCGGCGAAGGTTAGCGAGATTGGTGGTATCATCTCCGGGTATCTCGGCAGCCCGGATCAGGCTCCGGCAATTGCGGATCTGATCAAGACGGTCAAAACCGCCAACCCCGATGCGCCTTATCTGTGCGATCCGGTCATGGGCGATCACACATCTGCTTCAGGTGGTGGACTTTACGTTCCTGAAGCGACTGCAGAAGCCATTCGGGACCATCTGGTTCCGCTGGCCGATATCGTCACCCCAAACAGCTTTGAGCTTGGCTGGTTGACCGGCAGAGAGATCTCCAGCGAGCTGGAGGCTCTGTCGGCGGCTCGGGAATTGGGCGCCGAGCGCGTCCTGGTGACGTCGGCGCCGGCCTTGCGCCGCAACGCTATCTCAAATCTGCTCGCCGGCCCAAGGGGCGCCGTTGCCGCGGAACACGCAGCCATTGCCAACCCGCCGCATGGCACGGGTGATCTGATGGCCGGTTTACTTTTGATCAACCGGCTCGCTGGATTGGATGATGAGGAGGCCGTAAAACGCGCTTCGGCCTCTGTTTTTGAACTTGTCGCGCGCAGCGTCAAAAAAGGAGCGGATGAGCTCCTCTTCGCCGATGAACAGCAGTCCGTGGTCCGGGCCATGGCGCTTGTCACTTCCCGGCGTGTTATGGAAGCCAAAGTCCGTGCCTGAGAGCGCCGGGACCTGGGTCGCCGGTGTTGACGGCTGCCGGGCCGGCTGGATCGCAGTTCTACGAAACCTGAGCGACCCCAAAAATCTCAAACTTCAGCTCTTTGAACACTTTGCGGATTTTCTTTCCTTCCTGCCCGAGTTGAAGATCATTGCGGTCGACATGCCGATCGGGCTTCCAAACCTCCTTGGACCGGATGGCAGGGGGGCTGAAAAAGCTGCTAGAAAGCACCTTGGAATGCGTCAGTCTTCCGTGTTCTCTGTGCCGTCGCGTGCTGCGGTCTACGAGGAGGATTACAGGGCTTCGTGTGAAACGTCGCTTAAAACCTCAAGTCCACCCCGCAAGGTCTCAAAACAATGCTTTTATCTGTTCCCCAAGATCCGTGAAATCGACGACCTGATGACGCCCGAGTTGGAAAGCCGGATCTACGAGGTGCATCCGGAACTCGCCTTTTGGCGCCTGAACGGGGAGGCGGAAATGAGCATGCCCAAAAAGGTGAAAAGCCGCGCGAACCCATCCGGCCTTGATCTGCGCCGCGATCTGCTTGTTTCCAAAGGTTTGCCAAAACCCTTCCTGGATCAAAAGCCTCCAAGGGGGTGTGGCCGCGACGATCTCCTAGATGCGGCGGCCAACAGTTTGATTGCAGAGCGGATTTTCAACCGGCAGGCCGAACCGTTTCCTGAAAACTATCAGCGAGACGGCAAAGGTCTGCGCATGGCGATTTGGGCCTGACACACCCTCTAATTCAATCAATGATTGTATTTGGTGACATTTTCAAATTTCTTATATCTTAAGTTGATGAAAATTCGATATCACGTTTAAATGCCGGGCGAGTTCCTATGTTTTTTTGGAGTGAACCATGGCCAAAAAACGCAAGACTACAGGTAAATCCGATACAGAATCCACCCAGCAAATACTGCGCAAATTCATAAGAACGCGCGGCAGCGACTACCTTGACGATCCGAACGTCACATCCATCGGAATAGGCCGGAAGAACAACACCGGCGAAGTCAGTGTTGTGTTCACAGTTGGTCAGAAAACAGAAGTGTCGGGGCTGGAAGCCCTGGGCACAAAGGAACTGCCAAAAGCAATCGCTTTTGAAGGCATTACAATCCCGACCGATGTCGTGGAACGCGGGTTCAAGCCGTCCTATCAAGTTATCAGTCCGGAGACCCAGTCCGACTTGAAAACAAGACTCGATCCAGTTGTCCCGGGGGCAAGCGTTTCACACGTTGATGGCACCGCGGGCACACTGGGCATGATCGTATTCGACGACGAAACCGGGGCGCCGTGTATTCTCTCCAACTGGCACGTTCTTCACGGACCAACGGGTGAGATCGGTGACCCGATCGTTCAGCCTGGGCCCCATGACGACAACAACATCGCGGACAACTACTGCGGTGACTTGGAAAGGAGTCATCTTGGGATCGCTGGCGATTGCGCCATCTCGCGGCTGAGGGACCGCGAATTTGATCCAGAGATCCATAACCTTGGCGTTGCACCGCAGAGAATGGCAGCAGTTGAGCTCGACGACAAAGTCGTCAAGACGGGACGCACGACCAATACGACCCACGGCATAGTCAGGCGGACCGACGTCATCGCGAAAATCAATTACGGCGGTCTTGTGGGCGAAAAGGCAATCGGTTGTTTTGAAATTGCACCGGATCCCAAAAAACCCGCACCGAACAACGAGATCAGCATGGGCGGCGACTCCGGCAGTGCATGGATGATCACCGACAAACAAAAAGCGACTGACATCTTCGCAGGGCTCCACTTTGCGGGCGAGACCGGCGACAACCCGGACGAACATGCGCTTGCCTGTTACCCGGCCTCCATCATGAACAAGCTCCGGTTTTCACTGAAACCCCCGGAAACAATTCTCGTTCCAGGTGATGCGCCGGAAGCCTTTGGAGCCCGCTCTGGATACGATTCCGACTTCCTCGGCTTCCACGCACCAATGCCCGGCATGTCGACCGCCATCAAACGGGACGCGGTGAATTTTGGCCGCAAGCAGACAATTCCCTATACCCACTTCTCCGTATGCCTGAGCGCAAAACGGCGCATGGCCCGCTTTGTGGCGTGGAACGTCGACGGCGCGCGAAAAGTGACCTTGGGCAGTCACAGCTTCAAGGAAGATCCAAGAATCGAGAGTGGTCTGCAGTGGAACAACAGTCTTTATGAAGACAACAAGCTGGATCGCGGGCACATCGCGCGAAGGGCGGATTTGGCCTGGGGGCCAGTGCCCGAAGCACGCCAGGCCAACAAGGATTCCTATTACTACACAAACATTGCCCCTCAACATGAGCGCTACAATCGCTCCAGCCTTGGCGGGCTTTGGGGGCGGCTTGAAAACATAATCCTGGAACAGGCTGCCGATCTGGACATTCGCGTGTCTGTGATTTCAGGACCGGTCTTTTCTGACGAGGACATTGAGTATCGTGGCGCCCGGATCCCACGGGAATATTGGAAACTGGTCGCCTATCGTGGTACCGATGGCAACCCGACAGCCGCCTGCTTCGTGCTTTCCCAGAACGACCTGCTGAGTGATCTGGAAACGCTCGACTTCGATCCATTCCGGTTGTTCCAGATTTCTGTTCATGAGCTGGAAACCCGGACAGACCTTGGCTTTGACGCATATGCGGACGCGGATATCACCCAAAACGAGGCGCTTCTATCGACTTTGAGTGTTGAAAGCCTTGGAGGGAAGACAATCAAGACCATGGTTCGTGAAATAACAAGCGCAACCCAAATCGCGATCTAGGCTTGAAAATACTCTTCGCGGTCGTCCGAAATGTAGGACCGGATCACTGATTGGGGCCTTCTAACCAGAATGAACCAAGAGTATCCGGTCCAGCTTTGTCGGCATCTCAACCGGTGCCGGAATCAAAGTCTCTTCCCTTTTCGCTCAAGCCTGTTATAAGGCGCGCCGCTTGCTTCAAAGGCAGGCCACCGGTCGCAGCCTACCCGGTGACGGGCGTTTCAACGAACGTCCACAGCGAAAACAAGGGACCAATACGTTGAAAACACTTGTCATCTGTTCCGGCGGAATGGATTCCGTCACCCTTGCGCACAAAATCGCGCAAGAAAACGAGCTGATCGGCCTGATCTCCTTCGACTATGGCCAGCGCCACAAAAAGGAGCTGGACTATGCCAAAGCCTGTGCCGATGCGCTCAACACCGAGCACATCCTGATCGACATCACGAACATCGGCCGCCAGCTAACCGGCTCGGCGCTGACCGATAACATTGATGTGCCCGACGGCCACTATGCCGAAGACACCATGAAGATCACTGTGGTGCCCAACCGCAACGCGATCATGCTGACCATTGCCTATGGAATTGCCTCTGCTCGCGGCGCCGAGGCGGTCGCAACAGCCGTTCATGGCGGCGATCATTTCATCTATCCGGATTGCCGGCCCGCCTTCACCGAGAGCTTTGAGGAAATGCAGCGCAATGCTTTGGAAGGAATGGGCGAGATCAAGCTTTACACGCCGTATGTGCGTGTCAGCAAAGCCGATATCGCAGCCGAGGGCGCAAAGCTGGGCGTAGATCACACCAAATCCTGGTCTTGCTACAAAGGCGGTGACATTCACTGCGGACGCTGTGGCACCTGTGTTGAACGGCGGGAAGCCTTCCATCTGGCTGGCGTGGACGATCCAACAACCTATGCCGACCCCAACTTCTGGAAAGGGGCCTGTAATGTATAGGATCACCAAGGAATTTCATTTCTCCGCGTCGCACCAGCTGATCGGCCTTCCGGACGATCATCCCTGCGCCCGGTTTCACGGCCACAACTACGTGGTCGAAGTTGAACTGGCGTCTTCTGAGCTCAATCAAATCGGTTTTGTCCGGGACTACAATGAGCTGAAATCCCTGAAGACCTATATCGACGACACACTCGATCACCGGCATCTCAATGACGTGCTCGGCGATGACTGTGTCACTGCGGAGCGGCTCGCCAAGCATCTTTTCGACTGGTGCGCTCAAAAATGGCCAGAGACGACGGCTGTCCGGGTGAAGGAAACGCCCAAAACATGCGCCGAGTACCGGCCGCTGACCTATATCCCCGCGGAGGCCCGCCAATGAGCATCGGACAAATCCGGGTCAACGAGATTTTCGGTCCAACGATTCAGGGTGAAGGTGCCCTGATTGGTCAGCCAACCGTCTTTGTGCGCACCGGCGGTTGCGACTATCGCTGCAGCTGGTGCGATACACTGCACGCCGTCGACAGCGCCTACCGGGACGACTGGCACCCGATGACGCCGCAGGCGATCCTGATGCAGATCGAAATCCTAAGCGGTGGCAAGCCTTTGATGGTCTCGCTGTCAGGGGGCAATCCGGCGATACAGCCACTTGGATCTTTAATAGAACTCGGCAAACGGGAAGGCTATCGTTTTGCCCTGGAGACGCAGGGGAGCATCGCCAAGGACTGGTTTGCGGCACTCGATGTCCTGACCTTGAGCCCCAAGCCGCCCTCCAGCGGCATGGACACGGATTGGCAAAAACTCGCGGAATGTGTCGAGGCGGCCGGATCCGAGACCCAGACAGTCTTGAAAACCGTGATCTTCGATGACGCGGACTACGACTATGCCAAGGATCTTGCTGCGCGCTACCCGGAGCTGCCGCTTTATCTGCAGCCTGGCAATCACACGCCACCGTCACCGGCCACAGCAGATGCTCCGATCGACATGCCCGGTATCATGGACCGGATGCGCTGGCTGGTGGACAAAGTGGCCGGTGACCGGTGGTATACACCAACGGTCCTACCGCAGCTACATACCCTGATCTGGGGCAACTTGAGAGGCGTTTGAGATGAGCGACAAATCCATATACGAAAACCTCACCCAGCTCGGCGCATCGACAGAGCTGCCCGACAGCCCGGAAAACGCTGTTCTGGAAAAGGTTCCAAACCCGCAAGCCGGCACAAAATACATGGTGCGCTTTGTGTCACCAGAGTTTACCTCGCTGTGCCCTCTGACCAGCGCGCCGGATTTTGCGCATCTCGTCATCGACTACGTGCCCAAGGACTTCCTGGTCGAAAGCAAGTCCCTGAAACTTTTCCTGGGGTCTTTCCGCAATCACGGCGCGTTCCATGAAGACTGCACGGTCTCAATCGGCAAGCGCCTCGTTGATCTGCTCGATCCTGAGTGGTTGCGGATCGGCGGATACTGGTATCCGCGCGGCGGGATTCCAATCGACGTTTTTTACCAGACCGGCCCAGCCCCGGAGGAGGTCTGGATCCCCGAGCAAGGGGTACAGCCATACCGGGGCCGCGGATAGTCCGGCAACACCTTAAGAAATCGATCGGCAGACTTGACCGGCCTGCGCTTTAATTTGCAGGCAGGCCGGTGTGCGCAAGGACATCGCGGATCGTTGCAACGACCTCAGCGCAAGCCTTCGGATCCATTCCTGACGGATGCGGGTCCGCGAAGCGTCCGGAATCATTATCAAAATAAGCTCCAGACCGGCCGGCGAACTCCTCAGACAAGGAGGCCCGCATCAAAATGTCGACGCCGACACCGATGTCACTACCGGACACACCGAACCCCTCTTTCACCATCTTGGTGCCAAGAAGGGAGGCCGGATTGACAGCCACGATGACTGGCCCGTCGGAGCCCAACTCGCGTGCCAAATCCCGTGTCCACATGGTGATGGCAAGCTTACTCTGCGCATAAGCCTCCATGTCAGAGGCCCCTTGTTGACCGGCCAAGGCCTTCAGGTTGACTGGCGCCTGAGCAGCCGAAGACAAGTTGACCACCCGGCCTGCATTCCCCATCAGCGGCAACAGCTTCCGCGTGAGGAGATACGGCGCGATCGTATTGACCACAAAGCGGACATCCATGCCGTCTTTGTTCAAAGGATCCTGGGTGCGGAGGATCCCGGCGTTATTGATCAGAACGTCCAGATGATTGCGGTGGCTGCGAATGGTGTCCGCCAGACTGTTCACATCGGCCAGATCTGAAAAATCAGCCACATACGCCTCAACCTCACCGGCGCCCGGAAGAGCCTCCAGATCAGCCTTCACCCTGTCCAGCTTGTCCGGGTTTCGTCCGTGAATCAACAGCGTGTGGCCGTCCGCGGCAAGCCGTTTCGCTGTTTCCAGCCCGATACCATCGGTGGCCCCGGTGAGAAGAATTGTCTTTTGCATCAGTAACCTCACGCGTGAAAGTTGGGCAGCAGCTCATCGGCGAGCCGGGCCAAGGTGTTTTCAGTGTTTGCTTGATTGAATCGAAGATTCAGGGCCACGTGGTTCACACCGATTTCTTCAAGGGACACCAGATAGCGGTTCAGAGCCCGAACCCCAAACCGGAAGCCGAGATGGATCGGCTGTGGCGGAGCATCCTTGTCTTCAAGCAAGTCGACATAGAGCGGTTGCATGACCGGTTTGTCCGCCAAACCCGCGGCAGCGACGCGCCGCCGGTAGTCCTCGATCACCTCGGCTTGGTGCGAAACGTTTCGGGGATAGGTCATCCAACCATCTGCATTATGGGCAATCCAGTCCGGCTCCTGTTGGCTGCCACCTGTAATCAGTATCGGCAACCGATCTGCAACTGGTTTTGGCAGCATGTTCATCCCTCCGGATGGTGCGCCAAGCGGGCTGTTGAAAGCCGGAGTAGGGTCAGCCATGCGGCGAATGTAGTCATAGCTTTCACGAAACGCATTGCCGCGGGTTTCAAATGAAACATTCAACGCAGGGAATTCCGCCGGCCTGTCTCCAGACGCAATCCCGAGCAGCAAACGGCCGCCAGAAAGCACATCCGCTGTCGCCGCCGCCTTTGCAACATGTGCCGGATGCCGAAGCGGCAGGATAATGCTGGAAACGCCCAGCGCGATGCGGTCAGTGACGGCCGCCAGGGTTCCCAGATAGACAAACGGGTCAAAGGTCTGCCCCGCATCCCCGAAAGACGGGACATCGAACGGTACATCGCGCAACCAAACAGCAGCAAAACCCAGTTTATCCGCCAACTTTACCCGATCCAAATGATCCTGCATCGTCGGCACGGCGCTATTGGCATAGTTTTCAATTGGAACGACGAGACCGATGCTCATCCTGTTCTGCCGGAAAGTGGCATTGTACGCGGTATTCAATGACTGAAAACCGCCGTCTGAGGTGCGTTTCAGCATGACGTGGATCCTCGCCCATGGTGTGTTTGTTCAAACTGAAGATATTTCTTTTATTCTCTCCATAAACAGAATATTTGAGACTTCACTATTCTGAAATTCGGGATAATAAAATGGATACCGAATGCCTGCGCCTGTTTGTTTTGGCCGCCGAAAAAAGCAACATCAGTGCAGCCGGCAAGGTGTTGGGGCTTGCCCCTTCCATTGCAAGTGCACGGCTAGCCAAACTGGAACGCTCTCTCGGCTCGGATCTCTTGCACCGCTCCACGCGCAAAGTCTCGCTATCGCAAGAAGGGGCGGAGTTTCTTCCCTATGCCCGGGAAATCCTGGCGCAGGAGGACGCGGCACGCGCGGCACTCGGGCATGGCAAACCGGAGGCGACCGGAACATTGCGTTTTACCGCGCCAAGCACCTTTGCCCAGCTTTACATCGTTCCGATGTTGCCAGAGTTCATGGAACGGCATCCCGGCATCCGCCTCGATCTGCGATTATCAGACGTCAAATATGACTTGATTGACGGGAGTTTCGATCTTGCACTCCGAAACTCGGCTATGGAAGACACCAGCCTGAAGGGCCGGAAACTCGCGGATGACACGCGCATCCTATGCGCTTCCCCGGGATATCTTGCAGCTCATGGCGTACCCAAGGCTCCAGACGAGCTTCAGCAACACCAACTGATCGGTTTTGCCGCCCGCACCGCGAAACCGCTGATGAGCCCAACAGGTCCGGAAGGCGTGTTCGATACCCGGGGTCACAACGCCCGTTTAACGATGGACAACGGTCTCTCTCAAAAGCTCGCCACTCTCGCCGGAGCCGGTATTTCGGCCAATTCTCTCTGGAGTGTGCATCAGGAGCTGAAAATAGGAACACTCATTCGGGTACTGCCGGACCACATCGTCGATGATCCCTCCATGCTCTGGCTGATATACCCGAAGTCAAATGTCCTGACTGCAAAAGTGCGTGTTTTCATTGATTTTCTGCTTGAGAAAATCGGCAAGGCGCCGCCGTGGCTGAAGCCTTGAGACCTCCTCGGCAACGGAGAAAAATCGCAAACTTCAATAGCTGGTTTTACCGCCGGCCCGCATCGCCATGAGCAATGCTCTTTCCGGCCATCCGCCCCGGCCCCCACGTGCCCGGATCTCGCGGAGTTGGCCGATCGCTCCAGCTTTGTCGCCGCGCTCAAACAACCCCATCCCCATGTATGATCGCGTCATCAAGCTGTCCGGATCCGCAGCGAGTGCTGCAAGGTAATATTTTTCAGCTTGCGGCCAATCCCCGGCCTTCCGCGCAAGAAATCCCCGATAGGTGAGAACGCGAGGGCGGTCTTGCTCCCAAATAGCATCCAACGCCTGCGCTGACGCCGTCAGGCGTCCCGCATAGGCGAGTTCACGCGCGGCTAGGAACCTGTCATTGTCGTCAAAGAGATCCGATTTGATATCAATGCAGCGGTTGCTCTCTTTATCCCAGGCCTTCCCGTCCGGACATTCGGTCGAGGTCTGTGTCGGCTTGGGTGGCAGGTCCTCAGTGTCGGAGGGCACCGCGAAAGCTGCGCCGTTCAGACCCAAGACAATCAAAACCGCCAAAGACGCTCCGCGCGTTTCCATCAAAAGCCCCTCGTAAACCGCACCAGACTTATCGCCAGACCATAGGTACCGCAGCCGTCGCCTTTGACAACTCTTCGCGATCAGTTCGACCGAAAGACGCCTTTTCAATTCAGGCTCGGCCAGTTTTGATTGGCCTTGGAAATAAATCCGGGAACGTCGCGGCTCCAGGTGCGCTGAACCGAACGCGAGTAATTCACATAAAGCTTTCCATCGACGACCTTATAGGCCAGCGGGTCGACGCCCACCTTATAGCCGCGGGCAACACCATAGGCGCAGTAACCATCATATTGAGGGGCGAAACGGCTGGGATTGGCTGCAAACGCATCCCGGTTTTGAGCGCTCGAAAACTGATACGTCTTGCCGCGATGTTGTGCAGTGAATTCTGAAGACCCCTTTGCTGGGGCGCGGCCGGAAAAATAGGACACCGGATCATAACCGGTCAGGGCCAACGGATCTTTTGCAAAAGCCGGGTCGGATGGAAGCGCGATCGCCGCAACGCCGGCAGCTGCGAGGCCAAGAACAATACGCCGGTTCATCATGCTGAATCTCCCAAGTGTCTCCTCTTGTAGGAGATGTTTGGCCTACCGCTAACGTTCAATCCACAATCTTGTGAGGTCATCTCAACAGCACGTCCCGTGAGGCGGATTTAATCCCAGCGGCTTGCCGGTGCGGTGGATTCGCGGACAATTAGCGAGCCGCGGACGGCATGATCCGAGGGCGCCTCCATCTTGGCGACAATGCGATCAACGGCGACCGAAGCAATGTCCTCGATTGGCTGGCGCAGGGTCGTGAGACGCGGAACAACAAGAGATGCCAAGGTGATGTCGTCGAAGCCGATCACGGAGACATCCTGCGGAACGTGCACACCAAGGTCACGCGCGCACCGCAGAACACCGATTGCCTGCTGGTCGCTTGCCGTTGCTATGGCGGTGATGCGAAAGCCTCTGCGCAACTGCAGGAGAATGTTTCGGGCAACAGCCTCGCCGGATGCAAAATCAAATTCACCGGTGTGAACGGTCAGATCAATCTCATCATCCGGCGTGGAAAGCTCATTGACCCGCTCAATGAACCCGTCGCGCCGCTCGCGGGCGACCTCCAGGTTTTCCGGCCCGGCTATATAGGCGATGATCCGGTGCCCCAGACCATGCAGATGATCGACGACCTTGCGCGCGCCATCCCGCTGATCGGTCGCAACCAGGGGATATGTGCCGTAACGGCGATCAAGGGATATGATCGGCAGCTCCGCGGAATAGGATCGGCTGGCATCAGAACCGGCCACCACGATGATCCCCGTGACGGGCCATTCGTGCATAGCCCGAACCTGTTTGAGCTCAATGCCCGGATCGTCATGGGAGTTGGCAAGCATCACCATGCCGCCCCGCGAAGCAACTTCCATCTCGATGCTTTTTGCCAATTGAGCAAAGAACGGATTGGTGATGTCAGGTACGATCAAGCCAATGACCACGCCTCTGGCACTTTGTTGCGCCTCAGCTGCCAAGTCAGTCATGGACGGTGACCCCACATCAAGAATTTACCCTTGGGAATTTTCAAGCACCTCTCACCTGGATAATCAAGGAATTCCGAATGATGTCACCAAACAGCTCTACGCCCGATCAGAAATACCGACATGTTTTGCAACCCTGGTGCACATATCAGCAACTCATCGATATACGACCCATCATGAGTTGTGTTGACCCCATTCATGATTTGGACCGTTGGTGCAAAATCCTGCCGATTGTGTTCATGAGAATTTGTGCGGCCAAAACACTTGTGACACCGGCGGGATCATAGTCCGGAGCAACTTCAACAAGATCCATCCCGACAATCTCCCCCTGTTTCGCAAGCCCGTCGATCAGCTCCAGAATTTCATAATAAAGAAACCCGCCATGGCTCGGCGTACCCGTGCCCGGCGCGATGGATGGATCAAAAGCATCAATGTCGAGCGTCAGATAGTAACGTTTGCCTTTCGGGATCTTGGCAAGAAGCACGTCTATGCCCAGTTTCCGTGCCTGTCTGACAGATACGATGTCCGAGCCCATCTGGCGTGCCGCCTCATAACCGTCGCGGGCCGTTGACGAAACGTTGCGGATGCCGATTTGGGTGAGGCCGGTCACATAAGACTTTTCAGCCGCCCGGCGCATGGGATTGCCATGGCCGTATCGCACACCATGTCGCTCATCGACAAAATCAAGGTGGGCATCAATCTGCACCACATGGATTGGCTCTTCACCATCGAAAGCATTGATGCAGGGAATATTGATCGAATGATCTCCCCCTAGCACGACTGGCAAGGCTCCGGCCTCAAGTATTTTACGAACACCAAACTCGATGCGTTTGTGGCTCTCGATCGTGTCTGTGTGAACGATATCTGCATCACCAATGTCAACAATCTGCGTGGTTTCCGCAGGCAGGTAGGTAATGTCATCTTCGAAATCATAGGCCCCGGCGTGGCCGAAGGAGAACAGTGTTGATGCCTCCCGGATCGCCCTTGGCCCCATTCGAGCTCCAGAGCGCCATTGGGTTCCGAAATCAAACGGCGCTCCAAGAACGGCGACATCTGCGTCAATGGCATCCCAATCCGGCTGGTACGGATACTTTCCAAATGTGCAAATTCCGACAAAGGGCAGGTTGAGCCGCCCGCTTTCATATCCGTGAGATGTCATGAAACGCTCCAGGTTAGTCTTTCAACTGAAAGCTTCCAGTGCGGATCTGGCGTCGTCAAGCGGCTTGCAACGGCTTTTCCATGCGCGTCGCAGATGAGAAACCGAAAATGTATTTGAACGGTCCTGTTTCCTCAGTGCCTGCCGGCACAAACCCCGACCGCTCATAAAGCGCCCTTGCCCGCAGGTTGGTATCGATAACATCCAGCCGAACCCGGGAGCAGCCGCGCGCAACGGCAGCCGAGCAGATTGCATTCAAAAGGGCCGTGCCAACGCCAAGACCGCGTGCTTCGGCACTCACAAAAATTCCGTCCATCAACAAAAGTCCGGGCTCTGGCTCTCTCTCCAGGAGATCCAGCACAATCCCGCGCCACAGCCCTCCAAACAGACCATAGACGGTTGTCATGTCCGACAGGCTGCCAGAAACCAGCGCGCCGTCCTTGGTCTTGAACCCGGCCATTCCTATAAGCCCGCCGTCTTTATCCAGCGCACTGATTGCGAAGTCAGAATCAAGGAGACGGGCAATCAAGGAGAGCGCCTTGTCATCCGGGGCCAGGATCTTGCCGAGCTTTCCGGAAAACGCTTGCCAAAACAAGGCAGCTGCCGTCTCCCGTTGATCTTCGGGAAAGCCGGACACAATCTGAAACTGTTGATCTACGGGATCCGTCATCAGCGCATTGTGACAGCGGTACCGGTCGCACTCACCATCAGCATGGAGCCGTTCTGGCCCACAGTTTCATAATCGATATCAACTCCGATTACAGCATTACCGCCAAGCCGTTGTGCCTGTTGGCACATTTCTTCAACTGCGATCTGGCGGGCCTTGGAAAGCTCTTCTTCGTAGGCTGCAGACCGGCCGCCCACGATGTCGCGGATACCGGCGAAAATGTCCTTGAACAAGTTCGCGCCGAGGATGGCCTCGCCGGTCACCAGGCCCTTGTAATCGAGATCCTTGCCTTGAATGGTCGGCGTTGTTGTCACCAGCATGCGTCATCCTCCGAATTTGAGTGCAAGGCATGACATGGGACGGTGTCCGGACGAATACAAGGAACGTCAGCCGGTTCGGTTACGCTGCCCGCCGTGAGAGATCCTGGCCGCGATAACTGAGCGCTTCAGCCAAGTGGATCCGGGCAACGGTCTCGAGACCGTCAAGATCGGCGAGGGTCCGGGCAAGTTTCAGCACCCGATGGTAGCCCCGAGCTGAAAGCTGCAGTGTCTCAGCAGCTTCACGCAAGAAGGCGAGACCCTTGTCATCTGGTTGCGCCATCTTTTCGACCACCGAGGCCGGGGCTTGCGCATTGGTCCGCGCCGCAACCCCAAGATCAAAAAAACGCTGTTCCTGAAGTTTGCGGGCCACCAGAACCCGCTTGGCGACCTCTGAAGACGGCTCACTTTCTGCCGGGCCGATCAGATCGGCTGCCGTGACCGCAGGGACCTCAATCCTCAGATCAATGCGGTCCAGAAACGGCCCCGATATCCGGGCTTGGTATTCTGTCACACATCGTTCTCCGCGCCGGCATTGGTGTCCCGGTTCCCCAGCATGACCGCACCGGCAGGGGTTCATCGCCGCCACCATCTGAATGCGAGCCGGGTAAGTCACCCGGTGATTGGCCCGCGCAATAATGGCCTCACCCGTTTCCAACGGCTGACGCAGACTGTCGAGCACCTGGGGATTGAATTCGGGGAGCTCGTCCAGAAAAAGAACCCCGTTGTGAGCCAGCGAGACTTCACCAGGTTTGGCCCGCAAGCCACCGCCGACTAGGGCCGCCATGGAGGCCGAGTGATGCGGTGCGCGAAACGGGCGGCGGTCGGACAGTTTGCCATCCGCAAGTTCCCCTGCAAGCGAGGCGATCATGGAGACTTCAAGTAGTTCGCGCGGGGTGAGCGGCGGCAGAATAGAGGGCAAGCGGCTAGCCAGCATGGATTTGCCGGATCCCGGCGGTCCGACCATCAGCAGGTTATGACCACCAGCCGCCGCGATTTCCAAAGCGCGTTTGGCACTTTCCTGACCCTTTACATCTGCAAGGTCCGGAATGCCAACCGGATCGCCCCGGAGTTTGGCTGCGGGCCTGGAGAGGACCTGCGTTCCCTTGAAATGATTGGCGAGCTGGATCAGGGACCGCGGCGCCAGAATGTCCATTTCACCGTCTGCCCAGGCGGCTTCTCCGCCACATTCGAAAGGACAGATGAGTCCTTTTTCCAGTGCGTTTGCGCTCATGGCGGCAGGCAAGACGCCTGCGACTGGAGCAAGGGTGCCATCCAACGCCAACTCGCCCAGAATGACATAGTTCTCCAGAAACTCGGCCGGTATTGCGCCAATTGCCGCCATCACCCCGAGTGCAATCGGCAGATCGTAATGGGATCCCTCCTTTGGAAGGTCCGCTGGCGCCAAATTGACCGTGACACGCTTTGCAGGCAACGCAAGACCTGAGGCAGACAGAGCCGCGCGGACCCGCTCCCGGCTTTCTGCCACCGCCTTGTCCGGCAAGCCCACGATCGTAAAGGCGACCATGCCCGGCCCGACATGCACTTGGACATCGACCGGAACTGCCTCAATACCTTGAAAGGCCACTGTGGTCACGCGGCTGACCATCAAACTCCCCTTTAGATTTAACGAAACGCTATTGCAATTTATAGGCGAGAGCAAGGTGCGTGTTTGGATCGCCACGGACGCCGCCGATTGTCACCTTTCCAAAAAGTCACTTGCCGAAGCTCCTGGCCGCTCGCACAGTGGGTGTAATCCCAACGCGGAACCGGAGGACAAATCCATGTGCGATCTGTGTGTTATCAAGTCGGTGAAGGAGAAAATGCTGTCCCGGCGCGATGTTTTCAGGGCCGCGGCGGCCGGAGCCGGCGTTGCCGCAGCGACCTCTATTGCAGGCACTTTGCCGGCAATGGCGCAGACACCTGCTCAAGTTCTGGATCTTACGCACGAACTCTCGGAAGACTTTCCAACATTTGGGGGTGAGCCTGGATACCGGGTGGAGAAAATCTTTGACTTCGCCAAGGACGGGTACAATCTCTACAGCCTTTCAATCGATGAGCATTCGGGCACCCATCTAGACGCGCCGCTGCACTTTTCCGCAGATGGTCAATCCGTTGCCGAGATCCCCGTCGACAAACTGGTTACGCCGCTCTGCATCATCGATATCAAGGAACGCGCCGCTGATAACTCGGATGCGCAAGTCACTCCGGAGGATCTCAAGGCGTGGGTCGCGGCACACGGAGACATTCCCAACGGAGCGTGCGTTGCCATGAACTCTGGCTGGAGTGCACATGCATCTTCAGACATGTTTCGCAATGCAGATGCAAATGGCGTGATGCATTTTCCCGGCTTTCATATCGAAGCGGTTCAGATGCTGATGGAAGAAGCCGACGTCGCCGGGCTTGCCGTTGACAGCCTGTCACTCGATCATGGGATTTCGAAGGATTTTGCCGCCCATTACGCCTGGCTTCCGTCTGGCCGCTGGGGTCTGGAATGCATCGCCAATCTTGATGCGTTGCCACCGAGCGGCGCGACACTCATTGTGGGTGCCCCGAAAAACCGTGGCGGCACTGGCGGCCCAAGCCGGGTCATGGCGATGGTATAAAACACGAGGTAAAAGCGGGCTCAGCCCTCTTCTTTTGCCCGGCGCTCTGCATTGAGCTGTTCCAGTTCGGCCATTTTATCGCCGATGGGCTTCAGACGGCCCATGGTTGTACGGAACCGGGCGGCCCGCTGATCGAACAGACGCTGCGCAAGTTCCGGATATTCGGACACCATGCGTTTGAAGAGAGCTCTGCGGATGCGGATGATCCGGACCGGTTCGGCAGCTTCTGCGCGGCAGGGACGCTTGGTTTCCACCAGCAGCGCGCTTTCGCCCAACAGTGTTCCCGGGCCGACCTTGTCGACTTCTTCAAAGCCGTCTTCGCCGCGCGTTGACAGCGTCACCATACCATCGGTGATCACAAGTCCGCCGTCCGCCCGCTCATCCTGATCGAAGAGGCGCAGACCGGCGCTGAAATCCATGCTCTCGGCACTGAAGGCGAGCAGTCGGAGCTGATCGTCCTGAAAGTCCGAAAACATCGGTATCTTTTTGAGAATCGCTATGTCTTGGGCAAGGCTCATGCCCAAGATTTACGCTGATTGATCGTGTCTGTCCAAGCGAATATGCGCGTCACAAACAAGTCTGTGGCTTAAGGGACGAGCTTGTAGCCGCCCGCCTCAGTCACCAGAAGCTCGGCATTGGACGGGTCCCGCTCGATCTTCTGACGCAACCGGTAGATATGCGTTTCCAAAGTGTGGGTCGTGACACCAGAGTTGTAGCCCCACACTTCGTGCAAAAGCACATCCCTCGTGACCGGCTTTTCGCCGGCTCGGTACAGGAACTTCAGGATCGAAGTTTCCTTTTCCGTTAGGCGCACCTTTGAGCCGTTGTCTTCCTGCATGACCTTTGCAGCCGGGCGGAAGGAATAGCGGCCGATTGCGAATGTCGCATCCTCGCTCTGCTCGTGCTGGCGCAAATGGGCGCGGACCCGGGCGAGCAGCACTGCAAACTTGAAAGGCTTGGTAACATAATCGTTGGCGCCAGCCTCAAGGCCAAGAATCGTGTCACTGTCCCCGTCGTGGCCGGTGAGCATGATGATCGGAGCCTTGAACCCGTTTTTGCGCAGCAGCTTCACTGCTTCTCGGCCATCAATATCCGGCAAGCCGACGTCCATCAAAAGAAGGTCGATGTGCTCTTCCTTGGCCATGCCAATTCCGGAAGTCGCCGTGTCGGCCTGAAGGGTCTCAAACTCGTCGTAAAGGGACAATTGTTCGACAAGCGCTTCGCGCAGTTCAGTATCATCATCGACAATCAAAATGGTGCGGGCGGTCATCTTGTCGGGTCCTCGCCAAAAATCTTCAGTGTTCACGCGGGTTTGTGCAATCTACACAAGCGCGTTGCCGTCTCTATGTGCGCGGGAAAGTGTCGCCTTACAAGCAGGGTTCCGTCAATTCTTCTTCACGCGGGCTTTAGCTCCGGTTTATCAAGACCTTTCACGGTACCGAACAAACAAGCGGGACAATCCATGCGGGAGAGCACAAAACCGGCAGATATCCTCGAGGTTCACGCGTTACCGCGCGACCGGACGAAGGGTCTTCTACGATGCGGATCGATCACGGTTCCGTGTGCGTTGGGCCGTTCCGGCATCACCACACGCAAGCGGGAAGGGGACGGAGCGACCCCGACCGGGACATTCGAGCTACTGCATGTCTACTATCGCGCTGACAAAGGCCGAACGCCGCAAACGGTTCTTCCACTTGAAGTTTTGAAGCCTGAACTCGGCTGGTGCGATGATCCGGGCCATCCCCGCTACAATCGTCTGGTGAATTTGCCGTTTCAGGCCAGTCACGAGAAAATGTGGCGTGATGACCGGTTGTACGACATCGTTGTCGTCCTGGATTGCAACATGTATCCGCCGATCAAGGGCAAGGGCAGTGCCATCTTCTTCCATGTCGCCCGGGAGGATTACCGGCCAACGGAAGGCTGCGTCGCGGTCGCTCCGCACCACATGCGGCTTATTCTCTCAAAGGTATCCCCAGGTTGCCAGATGGAGATACGAAGTTAGAGCATTGCTCGCTCCAACAAAAAGCCCGGCGCAGGGCACCGGGCTTATGGATTTGAGTAGACCAGATGGCGCTTAGACCCAGGGGCGGCTCTCACCCATCTTGTCTTCAAACGTATCGATCTGACCGGCCTTTTCCATGGTCAGGCCGATGTCGTCGAGACCATTGATCAGGCAATGTTTGCGGAATTGGTCGATCTTGAAAGCAATATCGCCGCTCTCCAGCCCCTTGATCTCCTGGTTTTCCAGATCGATCGTCAGGGTGAAATTGGCGCCGCGCTCAGACGCATGCATCAGCGTTTCCAGCTCGTCCTCAGACACCTGGATCGGCAATATGCCGTTCTTGAAGCAGTTGTTATAGAAAATGTCGGCAAAGGACGTGGAGATCACGCAGCGGATACCGAAATCAAGCAACGCCCACGGAGCGTGTTCCCGGGACGAGCCGCAACCGAAGTTGTCGCCGGCGATCAAGATCTTGGCATCGCGGTATGCAGCCTTGTTCAAGACGAAATCGGCGTTCTCAGACCCGTCGTCATTGGTGCGCATTTCATGAAACAGCGCGGTGCCGAGACCGGTGCGCTTGATCGTCTTCAAGAACTGCTTCGGGATGATCATATCCGTATCGATATTGACGATCGGCATCGGTGCTGCGACCCCGGTGAGGGTCTCGAATTTTTCCATGGTTTCCTCTCCTGAAAACGGGTTCCGGCCCGATCACCTCAAGCAGCAAGACTTGTGGTCTGATCGACACCGAGCATGAGATTGAGGTTCTGCACGGCTGCGCCCGACGCGCCTTTGCCGAGATTGTCGTAAACGGCAATGATGGCAGCCTGGGCCCGCGCATCGTTGGCAAAAACGTGCAGCCGCAACCGGTTGGTATCGTTCAACGCCTGCGGATCCAGATCATCTGAGCGCTCCAGACCATCCAGTGGCGCAACATCCACAAAACCGCCAGGGGCAGCTGCGAAGTGGTCGGCCAAGGCAGCGTGGATCTGCTCGCCAGTCGGGACCTTGTCCAGGCGCGCAAGATTGAGCGGCACCACAGTCAGCATTCCCTTATAATAGTTGCCGACAGCTGGGGTGAACAAAGGCACATTGTCCAAAAGACCATATTCGGTCATTTCCGGCAGGTGCTTATGGTTGAAGCCCAGCGCATACGGGGCAAACATATTGGCGCTTGCTCCTTTCGCGTCATAATCCGCGATCATGCCCTTGCCGCCGCCGGAATAACCGGAAATCCCGTTCACGGTGGCCGGGAATTCGGCCGAGAGGAGACCACCGGCAATCAGCGGGCGCACAGCAGCAATAAGCCCCTGCGGCCAGCAGCCCGGATTGGCAACGCGCATCGCCGCTGCAATGATGTCAGCCTGGTCGGCGTCCATCTCGGCGAAACCGTAAGCCCAGCCATCGGCGACCCGATGGGCGCTGGATGCATCAATCACGCGTGTCGTGTCATTCTCGATGAGCGCGACACTTTCCTTCGCCGCCGCATCCGGCAGGCACAGAATCGCGACATCTGCCTTGTTCAGGTAGTCTTTCCGGGCAGCCGGATCCTTCCGGCTGTCTTCCGGAATGGAAAGGAGCTCTATGTCGCGGCGCATGGCGAGGCGCTCGCGGATTTGCAAACCCGTCGTGCCAGCTTCACCATCAATAAATACGCGCGCGGTCATGACCCGCTCCTCTCCTCAAGCTCGAGAATTGAAAAACGACTGGGTCATACACCCAATCGTGGGATTTGTCACCGGTTCGGCACAGCCCAAGACCTCAACGGGCCATTGAGTGATACTCATCATTCGGCCGCATGTCGCTGGCCGCGGCAACCCGGTTGGTCATATTGAAGAATGCGGCAACGGAGGCAATATCCCAGATGTCACGGTCACTGAACCCGGCATCCCGCAAGCCCTGCCGGTCACTTTCCAGGATTTCCGCCGGCTTTTCAGTCAGCTTAACAGCAAAATCGAGCATGGCTCGCTGGCGGACTGTCAAATCAGCGACACGATAGTTCATCACCATGAGTTCGCCGAGTACCGGATCGCCGGACAACTCGCGCACAGCCGCACCATGAGCTGTGAGGCAATAAAAACAGCGATTGACGGAGGATACCGCAACGGCAATCATCTCTCTCTCAAGCTTGCTCAGTCCGCAGTCAGCAAGCATGAGGTCGTTGTACATGTCGGTGAAAGCGCGCAGCTTGGCGTCATCAAAGGCATAAGCTTGGAGCACATTCGGAACCAGGCCGAGCTTTTCCTGACACAAATCGAAATAGGCCTGCGTTTTTTCACTTAATGTTACATTTGAATCGATTTGCAAGGCAGTGACTTTACTTGACAATTCGGGCCTCCCGTCCTGAAACAATTGTGTCGCGAATATAAAACGATAGCACGCGGCTGAGCCAAACCAAATGACCGCCCAAGGGGAAAAAAATGCCCGACAAGCACGACGTCGAAAAACTCAAGCTGATCGACGCGGTCCACAAGAAACTCTCCAAGAAAGATCCCAATCTCGCTGAATTCGTCAACGCCTTTTATGATCGGGGCGCGGCCGAAGATCTGGTGACCTATTCGGCGGAGGAGCTGACCGGGTTTGCCATGGATGCCTGGCAAGACTTCCAGTCCCACGATCTGGGCACTCATCGGGTGAGCATGTCCGATCCGAGTTTCAAAACGAAGGGCGGCAAAGCCAAAAACCTTACCGTAATCGAGATCGTCAACGACAACATGCCGTTCCTTGTCGACTCGGTGATGGACGAACTGCAGGACAGCAAGCTGGAAGTTCACCTGGTCCTGCATCCGATTTTCATCGTTGAGCGGGACGAGAAGGGCGCTCTGATCTCTGCCATCGGCCGGAAAAAGCCAGCGAAGCGGAAGGACCGGCAGGAAAGCCTAATCCACATTCACGTCACCCGCATAGACGATGCCGAACAGCGTGAGGCCCTCGAAGCCCGGCTCAACACCGTCTTGAACGACGTTCGCGCGGTTGTGAATGATTTCAAGCCAATGCAGGAACGGCTCGGCGAGGCGATCGACACTTACAAAACAACACAGCTTCTTGGCAGCAGTGACGAGTTATGGGAAGCCATCCATTTCCTGGAATGGATGGAGAAAGACAACTTCATCTTCCTCGGCATGCGGGAATACAAGTTCGAGGGCGGCGTTGAAGAAGGTGAGCTCTCTCCCCACGAGGGCACCGGCCTCGGCCTTCTCACCGATCCGGAAGTTCGCGTGCTGCGCCGCGGTTCGGAATTCGTTCAAATCACGCCGGAAATCCGGGAATTCCTGAAAAAACCGGAACCTTTGATCATTGCAAAGGCCAATGTGAAGAGCACGGTGCACCGCCGGGTTCACATGGATTACGTCGGAGCAAAGCTTTACGACGACGACGGCAACATGATCGGAGAACTCCGCATTGTGGGCCTGTTTGCATCAACCGCCTATACGGAACCGGTCAGCACTATTCCGTTCCTGCGCCGTAAGGTCGCCGCCGTCTTGGCCCAGGCCGGATACCATTCGGAGAGCCATTCCGGCCGCGCGCTGCGAAATGTGCTGGAAGCATTTCCGCGCGATGAGCTTTTCCAGATCGACCGCGACCGGCTCTACGAGTTTTCAACCGCAATTCTCCAACTGGACGAGCGGCCGCGCATCCGCGTTCTGTCCCGTCCGGACAAGTTTGATCGCTATGTGTCGATCCTGGTCTTTGTCCCTCGGGACCGTTACACCACCGAAGTCCGGCTGAATGTCGGGACGTATCTGGCCTCGGTGTACGAGGGCCGTCTATCTGCCTGGTACGTAACCTATCCTGAAGGCCCATTGGCCCGGGTGCACTACATCATCGGACGCGACAAGGGCGAAACGCCAGCTCCTCCGCAAGAGGAACTGGAGGCAGCCGTTGCAGATATGGTCAGAAACTGGCCGGACGCGGTGCGCGAGGCACTTGCTGCAGAGTTTGCACCTGCTCAGGCCCGCCAGCTGGCTGACCGGTACGCACTCGCTTTCCATGGCGGCTACAAGGAAGTCTACAATGCCCAGTCCGCGCTGTTCGACATCGTTCAGCTTGAAACCCTGAGCGACACTCGCAGCACCACGATTACCTTCCACCGTCCGGTTGGCACAAAGGACAACCGGCTGGCGCTGAAGGTGTATCACCGAGGTGCCCCGATCCCGCTGTCCGCCCGTGTTCCACTGCTGGAGAACATGGGTTTTAAGGTCATCAACGAGCGGACGTACCGGATCACTCCGACAAACGCACCATTCTCGTACCTCCATGAGATGACCCTTGAAGCGCACACTGGGGACAGCATCGATTTCAGCGATGCTCTGCAGAGCCGGCTGGAAAGCATGTACATGGCTGTCTGGACCGGACGGGCCGAAGATGACGGATACAACCGCCTTGTCATGAGTGCCAGTCTCGCTTGGCGCGATGTCGCCATCCTGCGCGCACTGTCAAAATATCTGCGGCAGGCCGGTATCCGGTTCTCCGAAGACTACATGTGGTCGACGCTGAACAACTACCCGGCCATCGCCTCAACTCTGGTCGATTTGTTCCATCTGCGCTTCAACCCGAACACATCGAAAGAAGACCGTGATGCAGGCGAGAAGCGGCTTGAAGGCCAGTTCTCTGCAGCTTTGGAAGATGTTTCCAGCCTGGATGACGACCGCATCTTGCGGCGGTTCAAGAATGTGATTGAATCGATCCTGCGCACGAACTTTTATCAGCTTGATCAGGGCGGTCAGCCCAAGGCAACGTTTGCCTTCAAGATCGAAAGCCGGAAGATTGACGAGCTGCCGCAACCGCGTCCGTTCCGCGAGATTTTCGTTTACAGCCCGCGCGTTGAAGGGGTTCACCTGCGCTTCGGCATGGTCGCGCGTGGCGGTTTGCGCTGGTCCGACAGGCCGCAGGATTTCCGTACCGAAGTGCTGGGCCTGGTGAAAGCGCAGCAGGTCAAGAATGCCGTGATCGTTCCGGTCGGCGCCAAGGGCGGCTTTGTTCCAAAGCAATTGCCACCTGCGAGTGACCGCGAGGCCTGGTTCAAGGAGGGCACGGAGAGCTACAAGATCTTCATCAACGCGCTCCTCGATGTCACCGACAATCTGGATGAGGACAAGATCCTGCCACCGGACCGGGTCACCCGGTTTGACGGCGACGATCCTTATCTGGTCGTGGCCGCGGACAAAGGGACTGCAACGTTCTCCGATACTGCGAACGCCATTTCCGAGGGCCGGGATTTCTGGCTCGGCGATGCGTTCGCGTCCGGCGGCTCTGCCGGATACGACCACAAGAAGATGGGCATCACCGCAAGGGGTGCCTGGGAGGCGGTTAAACGTCACTTCCGGGAAATGAACCGGGACATTCAGACCGAGCCATTCACGGCCGCAGGTGTTGGCGATATGTCCGGCGACGTTTTCGGAAACGGCATGTTGTTGTCGAAGGCAACCAAACTGATCGCAGCGTTTGACCACCGGGACATCTTCATTGACCCGGACCCGGATCCGGCAAAAACCTGGGACGAGCGCAAACGCCTGTTCGATATGGGCCGCTCTTCCTGGAAAGACTATGACACAAGCCTGATTTCAAAAGGCGGCGGCATCTTTTCACGGCAATTGAAGTCAATCCCGCTTTCACCGGAGATCCGCGCCCTTATCAACCTCGACAAGGCAACGGCAACGCCTCAGGAAGTCATGATGGCGATCCTGAAAATGAATGTGGACCTGCTTTGGTTCGGCGGTATCGGCACATACATTCGCGCCACAACCGAAACAGATGCAGACGCCGGCGATCGGGCGAACGATCATATCCGGATCACCGCGCCGCAACTTGGCGCAAAGGTCATAGGCGAAGGCGCCAATCTTGGCCTGACCCAGCTTGCCCGGATCGAATTCAACAAACGGGGCGGCCGCTGTAACTCCGATGCAATCGACAACTCCGCCGGGGTGAATTCCTCGGACATGGAGGTCAATATCAAGATCGCCCTCGGAGCCGCTGTGAAGGCAGGCAAACTCGACATCGAGCAGCGCAATGAACTGCTGGCCCACATGACCGATGAGGTCGCCGACCTAGTCTTGCGGAACAACTACTTGCAGACGCTCGCAATTTCCATGACGCATCTGCAGGGGATGGAAGACTTCGGCTATCAGGTCCGCATGATGCGCCAGTTGGAGCGTGAGGGTCTTCTGGACCGCGTCGTCGAGCAGTTGCCAGATGATGTCCAGCTGGATGAGTTGCGCAGTGCCGGGCAGTTGCTGACCCGCGCCGAACTTGGCGTCCTGCTGGCTTACGCGAAAATCACCTTGTATGATGCAATCCTGGAGAGCTCGGTCCCCGATGATGACTACCTCGCCCGCGAACTCTTCCGGTATTTCCCGGATGAAATGGCGGCCGACTACGAGGGCGAAATCAACGGCCACCGTCTGCGCCGGGAAATCATCTCCACCATGCTCGCGAACTCTATGGTCAACAGAGGTGGTGCAACGTTTATTACCCGCCTGATGGATCAGACAGGCGCGACAACGACGGAAATCGCCCAGGGGTTCGTTGCCGTGCGCAACAGCTACGGACTGACCGAACTCAATGGAGAGATCGACCGTCTGGACACCAAGATCGACGGTGAGTTGCAGTTGGAACTCTATTCGGAGGTCCAATCCCTGCTTCTGGAACGCGTCGTCTGGTTCAAACGCAATGTCTCCTTTGAAAAGGGACTGGCTGCCGTTGTGGAGCGTTTCCACGCTGGCATTTCAGACCTCCGCGACCGTCTGGAGAGCCTGCTTCCGGAAGAGCCTGCCGCAGAGCTCAAAAGCCGGGTCGCAGCCTACGTTTCGAAAGGGGTGCCTGAAGACCTGGCCCGCCGGATCGCCTGGCTGCCGGTGGAAGGTGCCATTCCGGACATCGTAATCGTTGCGGAAGAGACCGAAGCCGATCTCGATAAGGCCGCGGTAGCATACTTCGATGTTGCGCATCATTTCCGCCTCGGTGCGATGAGCGAATTGGCGGGCAACCTCGAAGTCCACGATTACTACGACGGACTTGCGCTCGACCGTGCCCGCGCAACGCTCGCATCCGCGCATCGCGCCATCGCGATCTCTGCCATTCAGGCCGATGGATTTGCTCATTGGCTTGAGAAAAAGCAGTCGGTTGTGATCCGGACCACACAGGCGGTCGCCGAAATTCTCGACGGCGGTTTGAGTGTGTCCAAGTTCTCTGTCGCAGCAAGTCTTCTTGCTGAGATCAGCGACCGGACATGATCTGGGCAGTCATACCTGCACCAGAGGCAGACTAACTGATAGAAAAGGCCGGGAGTTTCGCTTCCGGCCTTTTTGTTTGATGAGTGCGCTTGGCGCCGGGCCGTGCCAAGGTTGACGCTAAAGTTCTCAGAGATCCCAGGAGAGCAAATTTCCAATGACTGCCGCACCTGATATTGCGTTTAAAAACCCGGGGCGGCGCGCGGTCGTCGCCTGGGGTTTTTTTGATTGGGCCGCGCAACCCTTTTTCACGCTCATCACGACATTTGTCTTTGCACCCTATTTCGCTTCCGCCTTGGCCGACAACCCGACAGAAGGCCAAAGCCTTTGGGGGTACGCGACAGCAGCGGCAGGGTTGGGAATAGCGTTTCTGGCTCCCATCCTCGGCTCTGTTGCCGATGCAACCGGCCGCCGGAAAGTTTGGATATTCTGCTTTTCGATCCCCTTTGTCATATGCTGCTGGGCATTCTGGTACGCAGCTCCGGGCAATCCAAACGCGGTGATGATTGCCCTTGTTGCCTTTGCGATTGGAACCCTTTCGATCGAGATCGCAACAGTCTTCAACAATGCCATGATGCCGAAACTTGTCCCATCGACACATATCGGACGGTTATCAAGTTTTGGTTGGGCGTTGGGATATGCAAGCGGACTGGTCACGCTCGTCCTTGTTCTTGGATTTTTGGCTGCAAATCCTGATACCGGTCGCACACTGCTCGGCTTTACCCCCCTTTTCGGTCTTGATGCAGCAACCTATGAAGGCGACCGGGCCTCGGGGCCTTTTTCCGCGATCTGGTACCTGATTTTCGCCTTACCGATGTTTCTCTTTGTTCCGGATGCCCCGTCAGTCGGAAAAATCGGAGCGGCTGTTTCCAAAGGTCTGACGGATCTGCAGCACAGCCTTCGCCATGCCCGACAAAACCGCAACATCTTCCTGTTTCTGATCGCAAACATGGTGTTCAAGGACGGCTTGGTCGCCCTGTTTGCCTTTGGTGGGATTTATGCGGCCGGCCAGCTAGGTTGGGGGTCCATCCAGATCGGCACTTTTGGCATTATTCTGACGATCACGGGGACGCTTGGCCTCTTGCTTAGCGGCAAGGTGGACGACCGGTTCGGGCCCAAGATCGTCATCGCCTTCTCGCTGATCGTTTTGATGATCTGTGGGCTGGGCATGATCTCCGTCGACAGAACAACGGTGTTCTTCTTCATTCAGACACCAGCCGCCCCGGAAGGTGCATTGTTCGCGTCCCTGCCGGAGCAAATCTTCATCACCCTTGGCGCAATCATCGGCGCCGTGTCAGGACCTTTGCAGGCCTCATGCCGCAGCCTTCTCATCCAACTGGCGCCCAAAGAATTGATGACCCAGTATTTTGGTCTTCTAGCCTTGTCCGGAAAGGTGACCAGTTTTCTGGCGCCACTTGCCGTTGCGATTGTGACAGCGACAGCCGACAGCCAGCCAGCGGGAATGTCTGTGATCCTGATTTTCTTTGCAGCCGGCCTCGTCCTGCTCATGATGGTCAAAGAAAAACGCGCCGGGCAATAACCCGGCGCGTTCGATTTATTCCAGTTTAGAAAGACCTAAGCCACGTCACGAACCCCTTCAAGGAAGTTTTCGACTTCCTGTTTCAAGCGGACGGCCTCGCTCTGCAACACGTTGGCCGACTTACTGACCTGACGGGCCGTGTTGCCGGTGTCGTCAGCGGATGCCGCGACCTTGACGATGTTCTGCGCAACTTCCTGCGTGCCGTTGGAGGCCTCCTGGATATTACGTGCGATTTCTTCAGTGGCCATGCCTTGCTGTTCCACTGAGTACTGGATGCTGGACGAAATTTCGTTCATCTTTTCGATCGTTTCCGAGATACCCTTGATGGCATCGACCGATCCTGCAGTTTCTGCCTGAACGGATTGGATTTGTGTCGAAATCTCTTCTGTTGCCTTCGCCGTCTGCGTCGCCAACTCCTTGACCTCGGCAGCAACAACCGCAAAACCCCTGCCGGCTTCTCCGGCCCGTGCGGCTTCAATCGTTGCATTCAATGCCAGTAGGTTGGTCTGCTCTGCAATATCTGTGATTAGCTTGAGCACTTCACTGATGCGATGAGCCGCTTCTGCCAAACCTTCAATCTTGGAATTGGTTGCCTGCGCCTGATCCACGGCATGAGACGCAATTTCCGTTGATTGTGTCATCTGACGGGAGATTTCCCCAACCGATGCCATGAGCTCCTCAGCAGCAGATGCAACAGTTTCCACGTTCGAAGACGCCTCTTCGGAAGCCGCGGCAACCGTCGTACTCTTCTCACTGGTGTCATCTGCACCCGCCGTCAGGGTAACAGACGCGCCGTTCAGATCCTCGACCTGCGCCATCACTGTCGCAGTCAATTCTGTGATCTTCCGGTCGAAATCCTGAGAAATCTCGCTGATCTTTTCTGCCCGCGCAAGCTGCTGGCGCTGGGTTTCTTCCTGCTCGGTCGCTAAGGCCTCCGCCTGCTGCGCCTTGTCACGGAAGACTTCCAGAGCCTTGCTGATCTCGCCAATTTCATCCTGGCGATCCGTGTCGTGGATCGGCTCTTCATAGCGGCGGTCAATCAAGGCCTGAATGCTGCCAACAGCGCGTTCCAGCGGACGGCGGACGATATTCGTACCCACGATGTAGATCGAGGTTGCCACGACAAACAACAAAACAAGGCCGACCACTGCAATCATGGTCATGATCTGGGTCGAAGCCGCATTCAGGGTCGAAAACGGTACGTTGACAACAACTGCCATTTTAGCGTCTGTCCGGCCAATGCTAACTGGTTTGACGATCCGCAAAACGTTCGTTCCGAGAGTGTTGGAGTAACCTTCGTAAACATAGCTTTCGCCGTTCTGGACGGCTGTAAGCAACTCATCTTTGACCTCCAGATCGGTCTCAGACCGTCCTTCGCTCCATTCCTTACCCAAAAGCGCCCCGTCCGGATGTGCGATCCAGGATCCGTTTTGGGAAATCAGGTGTACCGACCCGGTACCAAGCGGGTTCTGTTCACCCAGGGCCCCTGACAGCGGTGTCAGCATAATGTCACCGCCCGCGACACCAATGACCTTGGAGCCTTCTTTCACCGGAATACCAAACGACACGCCGGTAACGGTCTTTCCGTCAGCTTCCCAGCTATAAGGCTCGGTCACGTAGTCTTTACCGGTCTCAAAAGGCACATTGAACCAAAGACTTTTGCCGGGCTGATCCATTTCCAGATCACCCATCGGGCGGTACCCGAGCTTGCCGTCAGCGAGCCTGAAGAAATATGGCCGCCACATGCCGCTCTCGTCGTGCTTTTCAGCACTGACATACTCAGCGTCTTTACCGTCCAGCCCATCGAATGGAATGGCGCCCCAGGTGCCAGAGAAGTCGACGTTCTTGTGCAGCGTCTCTTCAACAATCGCCATCCATTGATTGCGATCCTGATTTCCTGTGCTTTTGAGGCCTGTCAGGGCAGCAGCAAGCGATTGAGCGGTGACAAGGCCATTCTCCATGGTCCGCTGGACCAGTTCCGCTTGATCCTCAGCAACGGCATCTGCCTGCGCGACTGCAAGAGATTGCGTCATCTGTGAGGCTTGCCAGCCGATGACCCCGATCCCACCGACCAAGGCCAAAGCAAGCGTTGCAACACTAACGCCTACGAGTTTTGTAGTGACCTTCGCATTTTTAAACACCGGATCTTCTCCGTTAGCCAATCGATTCGCCGCAACAGACGCACTGCTGCTTTTGCGAACAAATTAGCCTTCGGAGATTAACAAGGTATTCAATGGCCTTGGGATTATTGCCGCTCGTTGAGAAATGCACCTTCTACCATCAGTAAAAGATGCAATTTTACTCAATCAGTGCCGGAAGTGCCGCATGCCGGTCATGACCATCGCAAGACCAGCCTCATCGGCTGCCTTGATCACATCATCATCTCGCATGGAACCACCCGGCTGGATGACTGCAGTTGCACCCGCTTCGGCGGCAGACAGCAATCCGTCGGCGAACGGGAAAAACGCGTCCGACGCAACAACGCAGCCCTTAGTAAGTGGCTCGGACAATCCGGCAGCTTCCGTCGCATCCAAGGCCTTGCGGGCGGCAATCCGCGCTGAATCCACCCGGCTCATCTGACCGGCTCCAACGCCCACCGTTGCGCCATCCTTGGCATAGACGATTGCATTGGACTTGACGTGCTTGGCAACCCGGAAGGCGAACCTGAGATCCTGCATTTCTTGATCGCTTGGCGCCCGCTTGGTCACGACTTTCAGATCGAGATCATCGACAACACCGTTGTCACGTGATTGGACCAGCAGACCACCAGCCACGGATTTGACGAACAGTCCCTTGGCCCGGGCGTCGGCAAGTCCACCGGTGACCAGGAGCCGAAGATTTTTCTTCGAGCCAATGATTTCGCGGGCCGCTTCATCGGCATCGGGTGCGATAATGACTTCGGTAAAAATCTTGACGATCTCTTCAGCCGCTGCCGCATCCAGTTTTTGGTTCAGGGCAACGATGCCGCCGAACGCTGATACCGGATCACAGCGCAGGGCCTTTTCATAAGCATTCCGAAGGCTTGCGCCTTCCGCAACACCGCAAGGATTGGCGTGCTTGATGATCGCAACTGCGCTCGTGCGGGCCGGATCGAACTCGCTGACCAGTTCAAAAGCCGCATCGGTGTCGTTGATGTTGTTGTAGGAGAGGGTCTTGCCCTGCAACTGCGTCGCGGTTGCCACGCCCGGCCGCTTTTCGCCCGTTTTATAGAAGCCAGCTGTTTGGTGCGGGTTCTCGCCGTAACGCATAACTTCTGAGAGCGCGCCGCCGATAGCCCTGTGGGCCGGTGTTGCCTCATTCAGTTGATCTGCCATCCAGTTCGACACTGCTGCATCATAGGCAGCCGTGCGCGCAAACGCCTTTAGCGCCAATTTCTTCCGCAAGTCCAACGGGACCTTGCCGCCATTCACATCCAGCGCGTCAATGACAGAATTGTAGTCGGCCGGGTCTGTGACCACGGTGACATAGGCATGGTTCTTGGCCGCTGCACGCGTCATGGCTGGCCCGCCAATATCGATGTTTTCAATACCCGTTGCATAGTCGGCACCGGACGCAACAACCTCTTCAAAGGGATAAAGATTGCCGCAAAAAAGATCGATGCCGGTGATGCCATGATCGGCCATCGCCTTTTGATGATCTTCGTCATCGCGGATCGACAAGAGACCACCATGCACACCTGGGTGGAGCGTTTTTACGCGGCCATCCATGATTTCCGGGAAATTGGTAACTTCAGAGATATCAAGAACGGTTAGTCCGGCGTCTTTCAAAGCCTTGTAGGATCCGCCTGTCGACACAAGCTCAACGCCGCGGTCCGCCAACGCCTTTGCGAAGTCGACAAGGCCGGTTTTGTCAAAGACTGACAAAAGGGCACGTTTGACACGGACGAATTCTGGAACGGGTACGGCTTTGGACACAATGGCCATGAAGACTGCCTCTCAGCTGGAACGGGGCGGGAAAGCGTGGCGCCCCGTAACACGTCTGGCCGGAAAGCGGAAGGTTTCAGATCATCCTGGGGTGCATTGTCAGTCCAAAGGCGTATCGTCTGCTGCGGCCGCAGCGTCTTCGCTTGTATCCACTGGCGGATCTTCGAGTGGCAGTTCTTCCGTCTCATCGAAATCGCTGGTTCCGCGCCGGCTCAGTTTAGCCGTGGCCGTCCGCCGGAATTGCCACCCGACAGAGGGCGCTGCCTCCAACGGACCGGCGATAACAATCTGCTCAGATCTCCTGTGACCATAAACATCTGAAAGATAGATGCTTTCTTCCAAAGCAATCTCGATACCGGGCGCCTCGAACTCCCACGCTTCGCCGTCACGGCATACCAGCAACAAGGCAGACCCGGCCCGGATCAAAGATGCCTTAATCGCCGGATGAAGATGGAAGCGGATGGTATAAAGCATATCCGGATCTAAAGAGCTGACGGCCTGGAACGTATCGATGCCATCGAGAACCGTTCCGTCGGCCGACAGCCGCAAATCCCGTTGATGCAGAACATTGAAATCCGCCGCATAGCCGTCGTGAGAGGCAATCACACGGCAGCCCGCAGCGTCATCTTCCCTGGAAATGTCGATCACGCGCGGCCCGGACAGGATCGGCGCGCCGAGCAAATGGCCGAACGGCTTTTCCGAAAGAAACCGGCAAGAGGAGGTATCGTCAATCGACGCGGTCGAGTGGGCGGCGGTGGATCGGCTCACTTTACGCCAGACCGGGTTCGATTTTGACGAAACCCCGCAATTGACCACCATCCGATGGGCACCGGTAGAGAACTCGAAGGACAAGCAGCCGGCGTGGGCGTTCCCGGACAAGGCAATGTCCGGCGCAGGACCCGTGTCGACCAAGACGACCGATGATCCTCCGCTCAAGCGCTGGTATCCCGAATGCGGTGCATTGGTGGGCGGCGCTCCCCGGGCATCGTCGTAAGCCAGAATTGTTGCGACGAGGTCGCTGGGTGTGGAGCCCATGCCGTTAAAGTGGGCAAGCGCTCCGTCGCCATGGCGGAAGAACTTCATCAGCGGCATCATTCGGTCTACCGACTGAACCATGGCCGCCGGGACTTCAAGCCCCTGCGCCACAAAGGCCTGACGCACGGGCAGGAGGTCAGCGAGGATGTCAATCAACGCCCGCGGATTTCTTGAGATATGCCCGCCGTCTGGCAGGATCTGACGAGACAGTTCTTGATCAAGCCGGCGAATGCTTTGACGCGCAAACCTGCCCTGCCCCGCCATGGAAATACAGGCTGACGCAATGGCGAGCGCTGCATGAAGCCGCTCTACCCCATCTTCGGTCTCATTGATCGTCTGCCGGAGATACTGGACCTGGCGCGCCAGAGACTTGATGAAGATCCGGTAGAAACTGTGATCGCCGTCCTGGAGAATGAACGGAGAGTGCGCCAGCCACGTCAAAATGCGCCGTGTGACGATCGGCGCTTCCCACCCGATCGGATGCCAGCGGCCACAGTATTTGATCCAGTCCTCTGCCAGAGCACGGGCATTCTGCCGCGCGATCTGGCTGTCGGCAGCCCGCAGATCCCTCAGCCATCCAAAGGCGTGAAGTTCGCGTTGCCAGTCTTCGTGCACCGCCTGAAGCTCGAACGGAGACCGGCCTTGTGTCTCAACGAGATGACCTGAGAATAAAAATCGTCCGCCGTAGATGTCGGCCGCGTTTGTTGCATCGGCCGTTCTGAGATCCTGCGGGGCAATTAGCAAGCGCTCGGGCACAGATGAAAATGGCTGCAAGCGGGAGATTGGTCCGCCATGCATCCATTTCCGGGTCCGTTGCCAGATGTACAGCGCCACCAGGCCCCAAATGCGCCCGCGCTCCGAGAGGGTGGCATTGCTCACCGAACCATCTCCAACACCGATGGTCTATGCGTATCTATAACGATCTCCATTCACGCAGCCGGGCCCATCGCTCCGGTTCAGCCGTTAAGGTTAGCAAATCATTTATAGAATCATGACAGTTGAAGGGTTTATTCCGCGTTAAGAGACCCTAAACCGCGCGGCGAAAAAACCATCCATGCCGAAAAGCCCGGTTTCAGGGCCCGCAGACTGATCCGGCCGGCAGCGAAGATACCCCTCCGGTGTAACACTTTCGGCAAGGCCGCCAATTTCACTTGCATCGACCGGCACCAGGGACACGCGGTCCTTGTTCCGCTCCAAAAACGCCTCTGCCTGGCCTTCGCCCTCGGCGCGCTCCAAGGAGCAGGTGCAATAGACCAGAACTCCGCCCGGCTTAAGCCAAGACATGACGCGGTCGAGGAGCGCTGTCTGAATTTCGCTCAGCTTTTCAATGTCGTAAGGCTTTTTGATCCAGGGCACATCGGGATGACGCCGGATGGTCCCCGTCGCACTGCACGGCGCATCGAGCAGGATCGCATCGAAAAGGACTTCCGGTTCAAATTCCCGCAAGTCGGCTGCAACGGTCGTCACAGACAATCCGAGACGGGTCATGTTTTCCGCAAGCCGCTTAAGCCTGGCTTTTGAGATATCGATGGCCGTTATCTCAGCACCAACTGCAGCAAGCTGCGCTGTTTTACCGCCGGGCGCCGCACAAAGGTCGGCAACCTGCTTGCCCGAGACATCGCCCAGCAGTTTGGCCGGCAGGGAAGCAGCGGCATCTTGCACCCACCAAGCACCGTCTTCGAACCCTTCCAGCGCATCCACGGCACCCTTCTTGGTGAGCCGAACACTGCCAGCGCCGACAACCACACCATCGAGCTTTTCTGCCCATGCTGCTGCATCGGCTTTCACAGTCAAATCAAGTGCAGCCTCTCTCTCGTGCGCCTTTGCGATTGCCCGTGCACCTTCCTCGCCATAAGCCGCTTGCCAACTTTCCCAAAGCCAATCCGGTGTGTTGAGCCGGGGGGCATCGAGATCTGACGTGATCTCGTCCCGCTCGCGCCCAAGACGGCGCAGGACACCATTGACCAGACCTTTATAGGGCCGGGCCCGGCGATCCATGGACGCATGATCAACGGCGAGCGACACAGCGGCGCGGTCGGGAATGTCCAAAAACTGCATCTGCGCGATGGCGACATGGAGAATGTCGAGCACCCGGCCGGTTTTTTCCGGAATATCGCGATCCAGCAGCCGGCCCAGGATTTCCGTAATTTCGCCGCGGTGACGGAGGGCAGCACCCGCGATGGCGCGCACCAGGGCCCGGTCATTCGCAGCCAAAGCCCGGAAACCGGAATGTCCGGACGCCATATCCAGTTCGCCGTCCAAAGGACGTTTCTTGTGCACCACGTTTCCGAGGATATCGGCAGCGACTTTACGGGCCGCAAAACCTGGTTTTTCTAACCTTTCAGCCGGGGCGCCGTTCGAAGGCTTGTTGTTTTTTTTAGGTAATTTGCTCACGAAATTGTCCTGATGGGCAGACCCGCACACTTCAGCGGGTGTCAAAATCAAGCGCCGCAGTCCGGGCTTCCGGCTGCGGCGCGTTGACGAACATTCTAGATCCAACCCCGGCTGACGCCAAGGTGTTTTCAAGGTTTAGCCCCACGGGCCTTTCGGGCGCGGCGGCTCATCATAAGACCTGCCACCAGTTGTGCCGCCCCATGGGCCTGATTGCGGCGCTCGCGATTGAGCAAATGTCCCGCGTCCTGCGGTGCCCAATCCGGCTTCCGACAATTTGCGCAGCTCATCAATCCGGTTCTGCGTGTTCGGGTGCGTGGAGAACAGATTGTCCATGCGCTCGCCGGAAAGCGGGTTCATAATGAACATGTGTGCCGTCGCCGGATTGGCCTCAGCATCCGGATTGTGGATGCGCTCGACACCGCCGGATATTTTCGCCAGGGCAGACGCCAGCCACATTGGTTCACCGCAGATCTGCGCGCCCATGCGATCCGCGGCATACTCGCGGGTTCGGGAAATCGCCATTTGCACGATCATCGCCGCCATCGGCGCAACGATCATCATCAAGATGACACCGACAAAGCCCAGGGGATTGTTGCGATTGCCCCCGAAGAAAAAGGCAAAGTTCGCAAGCATCGAGATCGCACCGGCAATGGTCGCCGTGATCGTCATGATCAAGGTGTCATGGTTCTTCACATGCGCAAGCTCGTGCGCCATCACGCCAGCCACCTCTTCCTTGCTGAGCATGTCCAGCAACCCGGTGGTCGCAGCAACAGCTGCGTTTTCCGGGTTCCGTCCAGTCGCAAAGGCGTTTGGCTGCGGGTTGTTGATGATGTAGACCTTCGGCATCGGCAAATCAGCATTTTGCGCCAGTTGGCGGACCATGCCGTAATACTCGGGTGCCGAGCGCTCATCGACTTCCTGTGCATGGTGCATGCGCAGGACCATCTTGTCCGAATTCCAATAGCTGAACACGTTCATCGCGGCCGCAATCGCGAGCGCGATCAACATGCCCGACTGACCGCCGATCATGAACCCGAGGCCCATGAAGAGCGCCGTCATACCTGCAAGCAACATGGCTGTGCGAACGTAATTCATCGGTGCCTTATCCGTTTCAGTTAGAAGCTACGGACGAAATTTGCCGCAGTCTTTTCCCAATGTTCAAGATGGGGATGCCTGCCATTCTTGGCAAGTTTGTCCTATATAACCCCAAAGTTTTTAAATCTGGCTGACAGCGGAAACCATGACCGATACGAAAGATACGGAAACGGCGCAATTCACGGCAACCGAAGTGCCCTCCCTGAAGACAGACGTGGCCGAAGCTCCAAAACGCAAATTCGAGGATCTGCCTCCGGCAGCCCAGCGCGCCTTGAAAGAAGCCGAGGACCGGCGCAAGGAAATCGACGCCAAACACAACGCCATGGCACCGGAAGTCGACGGCCGCGGCGGCCTGGAGCCAACGCGTTATGATGATTGGGAAATCAAGGGTTTGACGGTCGATTTCTAGACGGCAGCCTTCGCCAGCTTCCGCACTTCTTCCGCAATCGCCTTGGCCAGATCCTTTTGCGGTTCGGCTTTAAGATGCACGGCATCTACCTCGCTGACCGACACTACGGATCCCGTATCGAAAAAGGCAACGCTATAGGTTTCCGCCAGCTTCTGATAGACGCCCGCCAGAAGCTTTGACTGGGCGACACTGTGGTCTTGTGAGAAAAGGCCGGCATATTCCTTGCCCGTAAAATCCCCAAGCGGCGGCGGCGACATTAAGAGTACTTTTGGGGCGCGGCCTTCGACATCATCAGTCGCTTGCGTGGCGGCAAACAGCAGCCGCCCCATCGCAAGGCCGATCGCATCAGCGCTCATCTGAAACCGGTCTTGTAGATCATTCGTTCCGAGCATGATGATCAGGATGTCGATCGGCATGTGCGTCTTTCGAACGGTTGCCAAGTGCTCAAGACCGTTTTTGTCGCCGCGGGCGGGGTCGTCAAAGACGGTCGTCCGGCCATTCACGCCCTCTTCGATGACATAATAGTCAGAACCAAGTTCCTTTTGCAGGAGGCGTGTCCAGCGCTCGTCGTGGCCGTAACGGGACTTTGTTCCCGGCACAAACCCCCAGGTGAGCGAATCACCGAAACAAACGACGGAGAGGGGATCTTTTCCCGACATATGAAATCCATAGACCCACGTTGTAAATCCAGGCCTTGGACCCTAGTGGATCCTTTAAAGTGTGGCAATCGCATGCAGATTGGCGGCGATATTCTGCTTGGTTAATAAGAGATTTACCAAGGACGGGATAGGGTCGAGCAGATGTTTTGCGTAACGACTGCCGGATCTTAAATGACTGCCAGCCAGACCACCTACAAGCGCGGCGCCGCGCTGCCGGGTTCCAACCCTTTCCAACGCCTTGCCGACTTGCTTGACGGGCAAGCTCCAGGCTTTGAACCGATAATGATGACGATCGGTGAGCCCCAGCATCCAATACCCGAGTTCACGGCAGAAGTGCTGGCGGAAAACATGGCCGATTTCCGGCGCTATCCTCCGATCAACGGCACACCTGAGTTCCGCAGCACGATCGCGGACTGGCTCGACAAGCGCTACGGCCTGAACGGCTCCATTGACCCAGATTTTGGCGTTCTGCCTCTGAACGGGTCCCGTGAAGGCTTGTCGTTCGGAGCAATTGCAGCCCGGGATCAGCTGGACAAAGGCCTGGATCATCCAGCCGTTATTCTGCCGAACCCTTTCTATCAGACATACGCAGCCGCAGCTCATGTCGCAGATGGCGAGACCATTCTTCTGGATGCTGTCTCTGAGCACCAGTTCCTGCCGGATCTGGACGGCCTGGAACCCGCTCTTCTGGACCGGACTGTCGCCTTTTATGTTGCTTCGCCTACCAATCCGGAAGGCTCGGTCGCGACGCTGGAATACTGGCAGAAACTGATCGGTATGGCCCGCAAACACCGCTTCATGATCTTTGCAGACGAGTGCTACTCGGAAATATACCGGACAACCCCGCCCCCGGGTGTTCTGGAAGCCGCACATCGCATGGGCACGGATTTTTCCAATATCGTTGTTCTGAACTCCCTGTCAAAGCGCTCCAATCTTGCCGGACTGCGGTGCGGATTTGCAGCCGGCGATCCTGATTTCTTAAAAAAATGGGCAAAGTTCCGCGGCCTTGCAGCGCCGCAAGTACCCTTGCCCGCGCAGGCCGTCGCGGTCCGCGCCTATCGCGACGAAGCCCATGTTGAGGAAAACCGGCGGCTTTATAATGAGAAGTATGAAGCCGCAGAGCGTCTCCTTGGTCCAATCCTTGGTCCGGTAACGACAGAGGCTGGCTTCTTTCTCTGGCTCAATGTCGAAAAGTGGGGAGACGGTGTTTCCGTCACACAGGCCCTTTGGCGCGACACAGGCGTGAAGGTCCTGCCGGGCAGTTATCTGGCATCTGATCAATCAGATGGCAGCAATCCGGGCCAGAATTACATCCGCGCGGGGTTGGTGGCACCTCTCACGCAGACGGAGATCGCTCTTGAGCGTGTGGCAAACTGGTTGGGAGACAAGGCATGAGACGGGCCAGTGCAGTGCGCGGATCGGGCCGCCGGGCCGCGGTCGATCTTCTGGACACGGAAAGTCCAGCCAAGCGTTTTCTAAGGCGCAACCTGACCGGTGCGGCCGGTCTCGGGATCATCTCTGTTGCGGCAGCCCTCGCAGCCGCCCTTGCCACCTGGTCCGTCAATGATCCGAGCCTGAACCACGCGACGGGTGGACCTGTGCGCAATGCGCTCGGGGCTCCCGGCGCGATCGTTGCCGACGTCTTGATGCAGACGATTGGCCTCGCAACGGCGGTTTTCCTCGTTCCTCTAGTTTTATGGGGTTGGCGGCTCTTGACCGGCCATGCGCTCGGCATCGGCCGCAAGCGTCTGTTTTACTGGATTATCGGATCCGGACTTTCGGCTGGCGCGCTCGCAGCACTTCCCGTTCCGCAAAGCTGGCCGTTGCCGACAGGCCTTGGCGGGTTTCTGGGAGATATGATCCACGGTGTCCCGGCTATTTTGACCAGCAACCTGACGAGCGGTGCTGCAACAATCATCGGCGGCCTTGGTCTCGGCGTTCCGGCCGGTCTACTCCTCCTTGCCTCAGCCGGTTGGCTGGGCCGTGCAGGTGAGCCTGTTGAGCATATCGAGCCGCGCCGGATCCCTGCCGGGCATGGCAAATCCATCGAAGACGATCTCGGCCTCGACGATGAGGAAGAAGGCGAAAGCCGCTTGTCTCTGATGGTTACGGCATTTGCGGGACAAGTCAGCCACATTGGCCTTTTGGCGGTTACTCAGGTCCGCCGGGTGACCGGCTTGAAGCGCACACCGATTCATGAGGACGATGAGGATTGGGACGGTATCGACGAGCACGATGACTACGAGCCGGAAGAACCCGCACAGAAAAGCCGCCTGCAATCGTTCCGCCGAGCATTCACCGGACGCCTGATGCCGGAAGACGATGACGGTCTGGAAGAGTTTTACGAGCGCGGTCATATGACTGAGCCCGACGCCCATGATCTTGACGATCCCTTTGGCGAGGACGGCGAAGACTTTGGCCCGGAAGATTTCCTGATCGACAAGGGACCGGTCTCTGGCGAACCGCTGCCGGGTGAAACACCAAGACCGGTTGGTATTGCTGCCCCTGAACCGGCGTCCGCAGCGCCGGGAACGGCAACAGCTCAATCGGCACAAACCGGCCGTGTCATTCCACCGGCACCGAAACCGAAGCAAAGCAAAAGAGCAATACAGGAGGCGCAACCCTCCTTCCTCGGCGCCCCGGAAGAGTATGAATTGCCGCCGCTGCGCTTGCTTTCAGAAGCCAAAGCCACCGGTAAAGTTCCGGGTCTCTCCGCTGATGCTCTGGAACAAAACGCGCGTATTCTGGAAGGTGTTCTGGAAGACTTCGGCGTGCGCGGCGAAATCATCGAAGTCCGCCCGGGCCCGGTCGTCACGCTCTACGAACTGGAACCGGCTCCCGGCATCAAGTCGTCCCGGGTGATTGGCCTCGCAGACGACATCGCCCGCTCCATGAGTGCGATTTCTGCACGTGTTGCCGTCATCCCCGGCAAAAATGCCATCGGCATCGAATTGCCGAATGCGCGCCGTGAAACCGTTTACTTGCGCGAAATGCTCGCTGCTCAGGATTTTGAAAAATCGAAGTCCAAGCTGGCACTTGGCCTTGGCAAAACGATCAACGGCGAAGGTGTCGTTGCCGATCTTGCGCGCATGCCGCATTTGCTCGTTGCCGGTACGACCGGATCAGGTAAGTCGGTTGCCATCAACACCATGATCCTGTCGCTGCTGTACCGGCTGACACCGGATCAGTGCAAAATGATAATGATCGATCCGAAAATGCTGGAACTGTCGATCTATGACGGGATTCCGCATCTCCTGACCCCGGTCGTGACCGACCCGAAAAAGGCCGTTGTTGCCCTAAAGTGGACCGTCCGCGAGATGGAGGACCGCTACAAGAAGATGTCCAAGATGGGCGTCCGCAACATCGACGGCTACAACACCCGGATCAAGCAGGCGCTGGAAAAGGGCGAGGAGATGACCCGCACCGTCCAGACGGGTTTTGATCGCGATACGGGAGAGCCGATCTACGAGGAAGAACAGCTGCCGCTGGAGACCATGCCGTATATCGTCGTCATCGTCGACGAAATGGCCGACCTGATGATGGTGGCCGGCAAGGATATTGAAGGCGCGATCCAGCGCCTTGCGCAGATGGCCCGTGCCGCAGGTATCCACCTCATCATGGCAACTCAGCGTCCGTCGGTCGATGTCATCACCGGGACCATCAAGGCAAACTTCCCGACCCGCATTTCCTTCCAGGTCACATCGAAAATCGACAGCCGGACAATCCTGGGCGAAATGGGTGCAGAACAGCTGCTCGGTATGGGCGACATGCTATTCATGGCAGGTGGCGGCCGGATCCAGCGCGTACACGGGCCTTTCGTCTCCGATGACGAAGTGGAGGAGGTGGTCAAACACCTCAAGGTCCAGGGCACGCCGCAATATCTGGAAGCTGTGACGGAAGAAGATGAATCCGCCGAAGGTCCTTATGATGGCGGCGCGGCCTCCGGCAGCGGAGACAGCAACGATCTTTATGACCGGGCCGTCGCAATTGTTCTGAAAGACAAGAAGGCTTCAACTTCCTACGTCCAAAGGCGCCTGTCGATCGGCTACAACCGGGCTGCGTCGCTCATCGAGCGCATGGAGCAGGAAGGCTTGATCAGCGCTGCTAACCATGCCGGTAAACGTGAAATTCTGGTGCAAAACGGGTTGGATGAGGATTTCTGATCCTTCTCCGCCCAAGGTTTGCCATAGACACTTCCTAGTTAAGATGAAACGGTTGAACCTAGCACCAGATTAGGACTTTGAATCATGCTGACACGCTTCGTTTCCCGCATCGCCAAGTCAACAATCCGGCCGGTCGTGGCTCTCGCAATGGCCGCTGCCATGACCGTACCGGCTCTGGCCTTGAGCGATCAGGAGCAGCAGACCCTTCAGGACTTGAACACATATTTCAACTCTGTGAAGACCATGCACGGCGACTTCATCCAGTTTGGACCGGACGGCAGCCAATCGGACGGGAAGTTCTATATGGCGCGCCCCGGCAAGGTCCGGTTCTACTACAACAAGCCATCCGTCCTCGACATCGTGGCCGATGGCAAGTCTGTATCAGTGCGGGACCGCAAGCTGAACACGCAGGATATCTGGCCGCTTGGACAAACGCCGTTGCGCTTTCTTCTGTCGGATTCCATCGATCTCCAACAAGATACCAACGTGACGAATGTACTCGTTGAGGAAGATCTCGTCACGGTGACGATTTTCGACCAGACCAAGTTCAATTCCGGAACCCTGACCCTGATCTTTGACGCAAAAGACTATGCGCTCAAGCAATGGACCGTGACCGATCAGCAGGGCTACGACACATCGGTAGCCGTCTACAATGTCGTCTCGAACGGTCCGAGCAATCCGGATCTCTTTAAGATCGACTATCTGGCAAACTCACGCCAGTAACGCATACGAAGCGCAGTCCTTCAGGACAATGGAACAATCGCCGTCCCTTCCTTTGGTCCGCAGGATCTTGGCCGACTATTGCAACCGGCAGGGCTTGTCGCTGGTTTGTGACGAAGGGTCTGGGCAGGCGGGCTACATTGAGCTTGCCGACGGACGTCGCCGCTTCTTTCGCGGAACCCACTTTGATCTCAACCCGCTCGGCGCGGCGGAAATCGCCGACGACAAGGCTTACACGCTCAGTTTTTTAGGACGGGACGGCTTCACCGTCCCAGATTGCTTGCTCGTTCACGGGTTTGACGTCTTGGCCAGCCTGCGGGTTCACAAGCCGGAGATTGCCGCAAAGATGCACGCGGCCGAAGACGCGCTGCACTTCGCAGAAACTGTCGGATATCCGGTTTTCGTCAAACCGAACAGCGGGCAGGAGGGAGAGGATGTGGTGCGCCTGAACGATCAGGCAGACCTTCAGCGCGCCCTGGACGAACTCCTGATGCGGCATTCCTCACTTCTCGTGCAAAAGGCTGTCCGAGGTGCAGATCTACGAATCCTGGTTCTGGACGGAGAGATCCTGCTCGCGCTGGATCGCCAACCAGTTCAGGTGGAAGGAGACGGGGAACAAACGGTCGAACAACTTGCCATCGCCGTCGCCGGCCTGAATTTCCGCGATCCGCGCGTTGAACATGAACTCACACGGCAAGGTCTTGGCCCCGCGTCCATTCCGGAAGAAGGCCAGGCGGTTGAGCTTTTGCCGAACAAAAACCTGTCCGCGGGAGCGAAAGCCAAGGACATCACGAACAGCCTTGCGGGTGATCTGAAGCAGACCGCAGTTTCGATCTGCAGAAGCCTTGGCCTGCGCTATGCAGGCATCGACTTGATCGCAGAAAACCCCGAAAAACCAGGAAGCCGTTACGCGGTTTTGGAGGTCAATGCAGCGCCCGGGCTTAACCGGTATGCCGCCCAGGGCGCTGAAGAACTCGCGAAGGTTACGAGTGTTTATGAGCGCGTCCTCGACGCGCTCACTAACTGAGGCCCTCAGTAGTCGCCCAGTTTGATATCCCGGGAATAGTCGCCATCGACTTCTTTCGTGACGGCCTGACCGCAGATGGTTTCACCCTTAGTCGCGTCATAGGTCAGGGAGGGCGATCCGCTGAGCTCCCAGCCCTTGTTGAGCGCTTCGGTGACCCGGTGGCAGAACTCGCTGCTGTCGACATTGGTGATGAAGCGATAAAGTTTCATGCGGTACTCTCTGAATTGTCTACGAGCGGGCCGCGATGGCGTCTGCAATAGCAATCACCCGCTTGCCCATGTCCGCGTGTAGCCGCTCGACCATCTTTCCGTCCACCTGAATTGCGCCTTTCGATGCATTTTCAGGAAGATCGAATATCTCGTTGATTTTGCGTGCCCAGGTCACTTCGTCCTCTGTCGGGCTGAACGCCGTGTGGCAGGACCCGATCTGTTTCGGGTGGATCAGGGTCTTTCCGTCCATCCCCATTTCAGCGCCCTGCGCGCATTCTGCGGCAAAGCCTTCCGCGTCCTGGAATGCGTTGTAGACCCCATCGAGGATGTCGATGCCGCCAACCCGCGCCGCCGCGACACAGGTCATCAGCCACGGCATCATGACGGCCCGGCCCGGCACCAACCGTGCGCGGGTTTCCTTGGCCAAATCATTAGTGCCCATAACAAAGCAGGACAGACGAACTTCCGGATCCCGTCCGCAGGCGCAAATCGCCCCGGCATTGAGCATAGCCTCCGGCGTTTCCATCATTGCCCAGAGCTGGATTGAGCTCGACGCACCATGCATCGACAAAAGATGCGCGACTTTCTGGAGGTCAGCCGGGCCATTCACTTTGGGAACGAGGATCGCATCCGGATTTGCTTTGACGGCAGCCTTCAGATCGTCATCGCCCCAGACAGTGTCCAGGCCATTTATCCGGATGACCACTTCCCGCTCGCCATATCCACCTTCCGAGACCGCTGTCACGATCTGCTGACGCGCCGTTTCCTTTGCATCTGGTGCCACTGCATCTTCGAGATCCAGAAGAAGGCAGTCCACATCAAGGGTTTTTGCTTTTTCGAGCGCGCGGGCATTGGACCCCGGCATGTACAGCGCGGAGCGGCGGGGCTTGAAGATCTCACTCATGAAGGGCGTCCGTGGTTTTTGTTGCTGCGCAGCACGCTAACGACAACGATCCACGGAATCCACTCGCCTTTTGGCTCACTCCGCTGCGGCACCTGGCGCGGATTTCTGGAAGAGAAGATTGAGAGGCCGGATCGTCGGGTCCGAATAAAGGCCTTCCTTCCGCCTCCTTGATTTGGGCGGATGAAATCATGAACTCCGAAAAAACAAACGACCACCAGGCTATTTTGATTCAAGTCCTTGATCCCTGAACGCCTTTTGGACATGGTGGGCGTCACTTCTGTTCCCTACTTCCGGAGATTTCATGAGCAAGACGGAAATCAAGGCTCTCGGGCTCGATGACGCCCATCAGCTTGCCCCGCTCATTGCCGAAAATGCACAGGCCCTGAAGCGCGGGGCTCCGCGCCGGCCTGACGAGTTCTATGCCGAACGGATCCTTGGCGATAAAACCGCGGAGGTTCTTGGCGCGTTCAACGGCGACACCCTGATTGGTTTTGCGGTCTATTTCGACCTGCCGGAGCTGATCACAGGCCTCCGGATCGGCCAGCTGGACGATATCTATGTCCATCCGGACCATCGCAATCAGGGCATTGGCCGGAAACTCATCGAAACGCTGGTGAGTGAAGGTCAAAGCCGCGGCTGGCTGCACTTGCGCTGGATTGTTCCGGGTAAGAATACGCCTGCGGTCGCGCTCTATGAAAAGATCGCAGAACCGGATCACCGCAAGAGCTACGTCATTCCGATCGACCGGATTGCCGGCGATTGATCCATCGGCTTCAGGATCCCGCCGAAAACAGGGGTGGGATCCGGCCAAGCGTGACAAATCCCATTCGCATCAGACCGTTGTCGATCAAAAGCGGTATCTCGATGGCGGGATCACCGTGATGGTCCGTTCCAGTCGGTTGAAGACTGGATAGCAGGCTTTCTACAATACTGAATTCATTGCTGTCCGGCGGAAAGAGTGGCCGGATGGAGTTCAGAATGTCATCCGGTTGGACCAGGGTTAGCGTCAATGTCCCGGACAAGGACCCGGCCCCGTTCACCGTCAGATCGCCTCTTCCACCAAACCGGCTCGCGCCTAGCGCCACTTCGGCCAAGACCAAACGGACCGGCAATTCGCCGCCATTTGCCAGAACAAGCGAGCGCAGATCCGCGCCTGACAACAATGGCGCGCCGTTGAGGACCTGGAGATGCAACCGTGCATCGACCGGATTGGTCAGCGACGGCAGTTGATCCACCATCAAGCCATCAATGGAGAAAAACCCATCGACTGCATCGGTCGTCTCTGGCGATGGACGCAAATGAAATTCAGCCTTCTCGGACAAAATCCGTGCCTCGGCGGCAGGGTTTTGAACTGTCAAAGCCGGCTTGGTAACAACGACATCGACCTTTCCGAGCGCTTCGGTGGAGTATCTGGCGCTGGCTCGAGCTGTTTCCCAGGTCAATTCGCCGGAAACACCCGCCAAGGGCAACGACACGGCTGCTGGTGTTGCCGCCTCCAGAATGACATGCCACGGATTGTAGACCAGCGCGACTGCGGTCAGACCACCCACGGCACTTTCGCTGCCGGACAAATCAAGTGATTTCAGATCATCACAGCGGATTTCGTAGCGCCACGGATAGCCGCCAATCGTCAGATCATTGCACGTGAACTCTGTCCCTTGCTCGGAGAACCGGCCGAATTGCAGGTCCAACTGATCAGCCAGAACAGTGCGCCCGTAAGCCCAGGCACCGGACCAAACTGCAACCACGACGACGATGACCCCGACAAGAAGGAGGTACTTACGTTTGCTTGGTGTTTTTCCGGCGGCAGTATCAGAAGACACGAATGAATTCTCCTTCAGGCATCAAACAAATCGCGGCAGCATTGAAACGACCGGCAACGCTTGGTATCCCGGCATGTCCGTAACCACATGGCTTGTGACCGGGCGGCAGCGAAGAGACAGGATGATATGAGCGATTTTTGGGTGTTTGGCTACGGGTCATTGATGTGGAACCCAGGATTTGACCACTTGCATGCCGAACCTGCTCTTCTGCATGGTGCCCATCGGTCCTTATGCGTTTATTCGTGGGTCCACCGGGGCACCGAAGCCCGGCCCGGCCTTGTCTTCGGTCTAGACAATGGCGGCACCTGCCGGGGCATGGCCTATCAGGTCGCAACTGAGAACTGGCCGACAACGCTCGAATACCTCCGCGCCCGCGAGCAAACGACCATGGTCTACAAGGAACACTGGCACAACATCTCTCTGGACAGTGGCCAGAAAGTGGAAGCCCTCGTTTACATGGTTGATCATGGCCATCCGCAATATGCCGGGGCGCTGCCGTTGGAAAAACAGCTGGAAATCGTCAACGGCGCAGTTGGCAAATCCGGACCGAACCCGGAGTATGTCATCAACACGGCGGCTCATCTCGATGAGATGCAGATCACGGATACCGGGCTGACTTGGCTGGCCGGGCAACTCAAGTCAATCGTCAAGCCCTAGTCATGCACCGGTCGAAACCGGGATGCCTTTCAGCACCGGCGACGGCTTACTGGCGGAGCGCGCTTCCTCGATCAGACGATTGCTCGAAGTCTCGATCTCGTCAATCATCTTGTCATAGAGCTCTTGCGCCTCCAGACCCGGTTGGATGGGTGGCAGAATCTCGACAATGACCGTTCCAGGGTGAACCATAAAAGATGCCCGTGGCCAATAAACGCCCGCGTTATGCGCGATCGGGACAACAGGGCACTCCAGGTTTTTATAAAGATGCGCAATCCCAAACTTGTATTTGGGCTCCGAACCGGCTGGACGGCGCGTGCCTTCCGGGAAAATCAGAATTTGGCGTTTGTCTGCGATCTTTTCCCTTGCAGCCTCCATCATCGCCGCGAGTGCTTCGGAACGTTTCCCGCGATTGATCGGGATCTGATCAAACTTCATCGTGTACCAGCCGAAGAAAGGCAGCCAGTTGAGTTCACGCTTCAAGATGAAGGCAGGCCTTGGAAACAGAGGAATGAGGCCCACGGTTTCCCAAGCGGACTGGTGTTTCATCGCCGCAATGTAACCAACACTCGGCAGGTTTTCTCGGCCGCGGATCTCCACACTCAGACCCGCCACATATTTCATCAAGAGGATCAGCGACTTGGACCAGACATGCGGGATCCACCAGCCCCACTTCCGTGGCAGCAGGAGAACTGGCAGATACAACAGCATCTGAACCAGCGTGACTGAGTAGAACAGGATCTGAAAAACCGTTGAGCGCAGTACCAGCATGGGACCTGTGGAGCTTGTAAGGATCAACCGCCGCTAAAACGCCGCAGATCAAGAGCTCAGCTCATGCTGCGCACGGCAATTCGAAGTCGTGCGACGGTATACTTCACATATTCGCGGATGAGAAGACGGATCGTGGCCGGCTTTGTGTGCCAGGCTTCAAGTTGAAGATCCTTTGCGAAGACCGGGTATCCGATAAGCGTCACGTCAGGCAAGGCTCCGGACAGTTCTGCAGTTGCGCGCGGCAAATGATACGCGCTTGTGACCACAAGAAGAGAGTCGAACCCGTTCTTGCGAACCCAGTTTGCGGTCTCAGTCGCGTTGCCAGCCGTGTTCAAGGCAACACGGTCCAGCTCCACGCTGCCTTCTTCCAGCGGTTTCGCAGATGCTGTGACGACGGCAATCTGTTTGCGCGTGGTTCCAGGATGCACGCCCGAAATGAGCAGGCGTCCGGCATGGCCTTCTTCCAGCAATCGGACGGCCTCGCTGACACGTTCCTGACCGCCGGTCAGAACGACGATCGCATCAGCTTGCGTGCTCACAGGAACGGTTGCCGTTGAGACCCTGTTGGCAAAGTTCGCAAATTGGATAGTTGTCCCAACGACGAAAACAGTGACACACGCCACAAGAAACGTTCGCAGAGCGAAGCGCCGTTTTTCGCGGGAGTCTTCCGTCACAGAGGCGCAAGAACCTGACTGTCCCGGCGCATGTCCGCCAGGGTCGTGCCGGGTGACCGGCAGGGTTGTCCCGTTTTTACCGCCCGCATCAATCGCGGGATCTGCCTGTGTCATAAAGAGACCGTAGAAGATGATTCGGCCAATTTCGCGGCATTTTTACGCAAAAATCAATCCACTTTCGCCAAATGTGCCTTAACCGCGAGGCCAGATGTGAGCGCAGTCAGGACGGCGACCAAAAATACCACACCGAAGACGCCGAAGTAGCCAGGCAGACTCACAGATACCGATCCAAATAGGGCCGAGAGCTGGTCGGAACCAGCCTGCCCAGTTCCCTGACGGGTCATTGTATCCAGGAGAACGAAACAAACGATCGACGCAAGACCACCCGACACCCCGCCTTTCAGGCCGAGCACCAGGAAGTGCCGTTGAAATTCCCGCGCAATGAACGTGTCTTCTGCGCCAACAAAATGGAGCACGGAGACGACATCCTTGTTTCCGGCCATCGCTGCCTGCGTTGCAAAGACAACACTGAGAACCATGGATCCCATCACAAGAAGCATGATCGCAAAGCCGCCGGCAACCACTGTTCCGGCCATGGCTGACAATCGGGAGGTCCAGACCGAATGATCATCCACGCTCGCACCCGTCACATTCTGGCGAATGGTTGCCCGGAGTTGCTCGAGGTTCAAAAGTGATGGATCTGCGATGGTAATCTGAATGAGCCGCGGTACGGGCAGGCCATCAAGTTGCAAGCCATCGCCAAGCCAAGGCTCAAGGAGAGCCTTTGTTTCGGAATCGGAGAGCGCACGCACATTGTCAATTCCAGAAAACTCCTGCGCGAGCGCAACCGCCTTGTCGATCTCTCGCAACATGTCGACTCCTTCGGTCGGCCGGATCTGGATTGTGATTTCACGCACCAGATCGTTTTGCCAGGCGTCGGCTGCATCCCAGACAATCGAAACCGCACCAACAGTCAGACAGGCCAGGAAACTCATGATCGCAACAACGAGTGTCAGCGCGCGTCCTGCCACCGACTGCGGCGGTACAATCGCTGCGGAGGGACGGAGTTTTGCAGCATCCCCTTTGGGGGCCGATTTCGATTTCGGCGCGGGCTTACGGGCAGATTTCTTGGGCCGGCCCGTCTGCCGCAGAGGCCGGACTGAGACTTCCGGAGCCTTTTTGCCGTCTTGTTTTTTGGACCCTGCCATTGCCAGCCTAATCGAAAATGGTAAGGCGACCCTCGGCAAGGACCATCCGCCGGGCATCCACCTGTTCCAAGAGTGCAATATCATGCGTTGCAATGACAACGGACGTTCCAAGTTTGTTGAGTTCGATAAAAAGGCGCAACAGGCGGCGGGCAAGTGGCGGGTCAACGTTCCCGGTCGGCTCATCTGCCAGCAGGACTTCCGGACGGGTAATCAAAGCGCGGGCAATAGCGGCGCGCTGTTTTTCCCCGCCGGACAAGACTGGCGGTAATACATGCATTCTGTCGCCAAGCCCAACCCATTTGAGGAGGTCGATCACATCAGAGCGATATTCAGCTTCATCCTTGCCTGCAACCCGGAGCGGCAAGGCCACGTTTTCGTAAGTCGTCAGATGGTCCAGCAACCTGAAGTCCTGGAACACCACCCCAACTTTGCGCCGGAGAGCAGGAAGTTCCTGCTTGCTGATCACACTCATATCCCGGCCAAACACGTTGATCAGCCCGCGCGTCGGGCGCAAAGACATAAAGAGCAACCGGATCAAGCTGGTTTTCCCGGCACCTGACGGCCCGGTCAGAAACTGAAAGGATTGCGGCTCGATGTGAAATGTGAGGTCCTGCAGGATCTCCGGACCCATGCCATATCTTAATCCGACATTTTCGAAACGGATCACGCCCGCGACTCCTGTTGATGGGCTGCACGCTAACCGCGCGCCGTTAACGAAGCATTAAACATATAAAGGTCCACTACGCAGTGGAAAGTCTGTGATTGAACCCACTGGCCGTTGTCCAATATTTCATGCCGGAATTTACGCTGATCGTTTACATTGTGACACAGTTCTCAATAGCCATGGCGAAAGGTCTTCTCAAATGAAGATCACCTGTCCGGAATGCAGCACTTCCTATGAAATAAAGCCTGAGGCACTAGGGCCTGAGGGCCGCAGTGTGAAATGTGCCAAGTGCGGCAATCGGTGGTTCGTTTCTCCCAAAGATGAAGACAAGGATACCGCCGCATTCGAAGCGGATGCCACGGAAGACGACAGCCCGGGCAAGCCCCAGCCAGACAACAAAACAGACACCGCCAAGGACGAAGAAGATTGGGCCGCCGATGCTGATGATGGAGTAGACGATCCGGACGGCTTTGGCGGAGAGGACGACCCAGAGCCGGTTGCGGACGTCAAGCCTCCGAAAAAGGACACACCGCCAAACAAAGCTGAGGCCGGCTACAAAAAAACAGCCTCAAATGCTGCACCAGATGCTGATCCCAAATCCGCAGATATCGAGACACTGGCAAAACGGCCAAAAATCATAGTCAATCCGGACAAGTTCCGGACCAACAGAATTGGAGCAATCATCGACTGGCTCCTGCGGCGGAATTTCCGGCGTATCGGAGGTGTTTTGCTGCTCGGCGGCGCACTTGCCATGACGGTGATGCTGGTCTTGATGCGCGATACGTTGGTCAAACAATCCCCGGACCTTGCAAGCTTGTACAGCATGGTCGGCCTGGGGGTGAACTTGCGTGGATTGGAATTCAGAAATCTCAGAACTTTTATGGAAGTAGAAGACGGGCGGCGTGTTCTTGTAGTAGAAGGCTCCATTCGAAACCTACAGAAAGAAAGAAACAGCGTCCCCGCGGTCCGGTTGTCCATACGAAGTGCAGACTTTCAGGAAGTTTATGCCTGGACCGTCGAACCCCGAACAAAAAACCTGAACGCCCTTGATGAAACCCGGTTCAGAACCATTCTGGCGGATCCGCCAGCCGGGGCTTCCGACATTCAGGTGCGGTTCGTTGATCGCGACCAGCGCAATATCGTTCTCGAGTGACCATGACAGCCAACATTTTCACCCTTTATGACGAAGACACCATTGCAAAGCGGGTCGCCTCGCTGGCAGGGGAGATCACCAAAGCCGATCCGGACCGCTTGCTGGTGGTCGCCGTTTTGAAGGGAAGTTTTATCTTCGCAGCCGATTTGGTGCGCGCTATGCATCGTGTGGGTCTTGAACCGGAGATGGAGTTCATCCATCTATCTTCTTATGGAGCTGGCACCGAAAGCCAGGACATCCGCATATTGCGCGATGTCGAAAGTGACGTTAACGGCCGGGACATAATTCTCGTGGATGATATCCTGGAATCCGGTCGGACACTGGCGTTTGCGAAAGATCGATTGATCAATCGGGGCGCCAAATCGGTACAGATCGCAGCCTTGCTAGACAAGCCAGAGCGCCGCAAAGCTGCCATATCTGCTGATTACGTTGGCTTTACCTGTCCTGATAAGTTTGTCGTCGGATACGGTATGGATATGGGGCACGCCTGGAGGCAATTGCCCTTCATTGGTTACGTGGTTCCGCCAAAGGCGGAGGCAACGGACGGCAAGACGGGAGAGTGAGCATGGCTCGCATTCTTCTTACAGAAGATGATGAAGCAGTGCGCAGCTTCGTGAAAAGAGCGCTGGAACTCGACGGCCACACTGTGGACCCGGCGGAGGACGGCGGCGAAGCTGTGGAGATCCTGACCAGAGAAAAGGGCAGCTACGACCTGCTCCTTTCCGACATCAAAATGCCTGTGATGGATGGGATCGCATTGGCGCTTCACACCGCGCGAGACTACCCAAACCTTCCAATTCTCCTGATGACAGGCTTTGCAGACCAGCGGGAGCGCGCCAGCGGGCTCGATGCTCTCGTGCATGACGTGGTCACAAAGCCGTTTTCTCTTGCTGATATTCGCGCTGCGGTTCGTGGTGCAATCTCCGGTGTGCAGCCACAGGCGAACCGGCGTTACGCCTAAACTGTTACAGCAGTGATCCAATAAAAAACCCCGCCAGGAGCGGGGTTTTTTGTGCCTTACTTTATACCGAACTCAAATCAGTACCGCTTCAACAGGCGCTCAAGGTATTCCAGCTCAAGTTGCGGACGGGAGGGATCTGAGAACCGGCGGCGCAGTTCTTCGAGAATCCGCCGAGCCCGCTGAACATCAATTTCGTCAGGGATCTGAACCCTGTTGTTGAAGTCAGGACCCTCGGTCCGGCGCGGACGGCCGAGCGGATCTTCGTCCATCGGCGACGGTCCGCTTGGATTTCCAGCTCCTTCGCCCTGGCCCATCATCTGTTCGGTCATGCCTTGCGCGCCGCGCCGCAAAGCATCCAGCGCATCACCCTGCTGCCCGAGCGCTTGTTGTCCCTGACCTTCGCCGAGCGACTCCTGGGCTTGTCCCATGGATTCACCCGCCTCACCGAGCGCCTGGTTCTGACCCATGCCATTCTGGTTCATCTGCTCCATGAGTTCCTGGAGCTTTTGAGCCAATTCGCCCTGGCCCTGCTGAAGCTGATCCAGCATCTGCTGTAGTTGCTCTTGCGTGAGCTGTTGCTGCTGCCCTTGTTGTTGCTGGCCTTGCTGACCGGGCTGGCGCTCACCCTGACGCTGTTGCTGCTGGTCCTGATTGAACTGATGGGTGTTGTCCATGAGTTGCTGCTGGCGTTGGATCATCTCGCCGAGCTCATTGAGCATCTCCATCATTTCGCTGGACATGTTGTTTGGCATCATCTGCGGCCGCCCGGCCTGCAGATTTTCCAGCATTTGCTGCATCTGAGCCAAGAGTTCACGGGCAGCATCCCGTGACCCGGTGCGGGCGAGTTCTTCAATGCGGTCCAGCATCTCGCTCAAGTCCTGCTGGCTGAGGGATTGCTGGTCGCCGTTGAAGGGTTGCATGGCTTGCGGATTGCGCTGCATTTGTTCGGCGAGCGCTTGCATATACTCGCTCAGCGCCTGACGCAGTTCCTGCGTAAGCCGCGCGATTTCCTCGTCACTCGCCCCTTCTTCCAACGCCTTGCGCAATGCCTCCTGTGCTTCGCGCAGCTTCCGCTCTGCCATCGACAGATCGCCGTCTTCGATCGACAGCGCCAGATCCCACAACAACGGCAGAAGCGTTTTGAGTTCTTCGTCCGTATTCGCCTTGATCAATTGGCGATAGGCGAAGTCCATTCCGAGATAGGTGCGAGCCTGCACGTCGAAGACGTCAGGGGCCAGCATCAAGGCGTCAAACGACGTGATGACCGTCGGATGGTTTTGCGCATCCAGAGCCAGATTGCGCCGCTGTTCCACAACTGCACGCGCAAGCGGTTTGCTGAACCGGCGTTGCGGCAACGTGATCCGGTAGTGTGGTGAGATGCCTTCTTGTCCAGCCTGATCACGCGCCAGAAGGTTCAAATCCACTTCGGACCCGGCCCAGGGGTGAGATGTCAGATCCCGGATTGTTTCGCCTGTTTTCGCGGTCCCAGCCTGCGGAGGAAGGGAAAGCGGAAAAATTGGGGCATCCACCAACGGGCGCGGCACATGACCGTCAGCCCGGTTGGGATCTGGCAACGGCGTGATACGGGCTTCCGCCGAAACAACGCCATAGTCGTCATTGACGAGATAAGAAAACTTCAGTGCCCCGCTCAACTGCTCTTCCGGGTCGTCCGTCAAACGGATGACCGGAGCATCATCCGGGCGGACGGCAAAGACAAAGGTGAGGAACGGATCGTTTCCAGACTTCAGATCGACAATACCAGTCGTCTCAAGCGTCAACCGGCGTTCTTCTGGAAGCAGCATCCCCGCTTGTGCACTCGACTGAGGCCCATCCGTTGCGGGGTCGATGACTTCGGGTTCGCCCTCAGCCCCTTCCGAGAAGGTCATCACAAGTTCTTTCGCGCCTTGTGTGCGAACAACGAGAACGGAACCCTCAGGAACTGATATCGGCGCGCCCGGATCTCTCAACTGCGCGCTTTCACCAGTCAGATAGATTGGTGGCTCGCTGGTATAAAGCGGCGGCGTCACCCAGGCATCCAGGCGGCTGGGTGGCTCAACGGTCGTAAACGGGTTGCGGAACGCAGACCCCAAGCGCTCATTCAATTGCGGTCCGGCTGCAAAAAAGCCGATCAGGACAAGGCACACCGCGACAACGCGAATGGCGAGAGGGTCACGGCGGTAGGCTTTGGGCTGCGGGCCTTTGGAGCGGATGTCGGCCAGCGCCTGTGCCGTGCGCCGCTGATGCAGCATCCAGATTGCTTCACTCTGGCGATCACCGGCACCAACGGAGAGTTCATCCTCAAGTGTGGTCAGCGGTCGGTGACCATATTCGGAAGATTGTTCCACCCGGGTCAAAGCTTCGCCGCGGGTCGGCCAGGAGATCTTCAACAGATCACGGGACACCCAAATGGCGGCCCCCAGGAACAGGACAACACCAATTGGCCCCATCCAAACCGGCAAGACCAGCCATAGCCCAAGCCAGGAGACACCGACAAACAAAACAACGACGATCAACAGAGGGAACAGGGCCCGCCAGCAACGCTCGGCAAACAGCGCCCATGTGCTGTGCCGAACAAGACGGTTCAGCCGTGACCGGATCAGGGCAGGCCAGCCAGCATGTTCCACGGCCTCGTTCCGGATCGGATCCGGCTTGTCGTCATTGGTGTGCAAAGGCACCTCCAGATGCTCACAGAAGCAAGGCCGCCGGATAGCGTCCTGCTGCTCCTAGCTTTTGTCCACCCTTATAAGAGTGAGGCATCAGGGGCGCTCCGGCAAGTTGCTGAAACAACTAATTGCCGGAGAATTATGTCAAGAAGTCTTGAGCCAATCGGGAATTTGGTCGAGGTCGAGCAGTTCTTCGTAGCTCGGTCGCGGACGGATGACAGCGAATTGATCAGCGTTTACGAGCACTTCCGGCACCAAAAGGCGTGAATTGTATGTGCTCGACTGCACCGATCCGTAAGCCCCTGCAGAATAGACAGCCAGCATGTCACCGGCATTTACCTTGGGCATATCCCGGTTCTGGGCCAGAAAATCACCGGTTTCACAAACCGGACCGACAACATCTGCCGTGAATCGATCAGCATTCACATCCGGCTCTGAAACCGGGCGGACCTCGTGATAGGCTTCGTAAAGGGTCGGCCGGATCAGGTCATTCATGCCCGCATCGACAATAACGAAGTTCTTGTCGGCACCTTCCTTCACATAGATGACCTGAGTGACAAGGATCCCGGCATTGCCCGCAATCATGCGGCCCGGCTCAAACATCACCTTGCAGTCAAGTTCGCGAACATGCTTCTTCACGACTTCCGCGTAGGCATCCGGATGCGGTGGCGGGTCGTTGTCGGTGACATATGGAATACCCAATCCGCCGCCAAGATCGACATGGTCAATGGCGTGGCCCTGACCACGCAGATCCGTGATCAGCTCGCCCAAACGTGCAAAAGCGCTGTCAAATGGCTCAAGCTCGGTGATCTGCGAACCGATGTGCATGTCGATGCCTGTGACCTTAAGGCCCGGCAGGCTTGCAGCGGTTGCATAAACCTCGCGGGCGCGCTGCCATGGGATGCCGAATTTGTTTTCCGCCTTGCCGGTCGCAATCTTCGCGTGGGTCTTGGCATCCACATCAGGGTTGATGCGCATGGAGACCCGGGCTGTCTTGCCAATCTTGGTCGCGACGCGGGAAAGCTGATGCAGTTCAGGCTCGGATTCCACGTTGAAACAGAGGATGTCCTCGGTCAGTGCATAGGCCTGCTCGGTTTCCGTCTTACCGACGCCGGAGAACACGATCTTGTTCGCCGGAACACCTGCTGCCCGCGCCCGGCGCAGTTCACCTTCCGATACAACGTCCATTCCTGCGCCCAATTGGGCCAGTGTTGCCAGAACCGCCTGGTTGGAGTTGGCTTTCATCGCATAGCAGACGAGCGAAGGGATGTCGGCAAAGGCAGACGAAAACACCTCATAGTGCCGGGTCAGCGTCGCCGTCGAATAGACGTAGAACGGCGTTCCGACTTCCCGGGCGATTTCCTCGATAGCCACGTCCTCTGCGAACAGGGCACCGCCTTTATAATCAAAATGATGCAAGGGTCTTACTCATGCAGATTGGTGTTCACTTAGTGCCTATAATGGCGTCAGTTCCCGATCAGCGGATCGAGGATAAAGCCACCTGAGCTTGCCGTCGGTGCCGGTTGTTCAGGCGTATAAATGCCTTGTGTTTCGGCTTGAACCTCCGCCGCGCTCGGCTGCGCAGCGGCCGTGGGCGTGTCCAAGGCCGCCTTTCGGCCGCAACCGGTGAGCAGCAGACCAAGACATAGTCCTGTCATCGCGAAAGTCATCATGCGGCGCGTGGTCACCATTACAGCCCTTTTGGCGGAGAGTTCCTGTTGCTTTCTCCTCGCATGACAGACCCGATTGGGCAAGACCAGTCTTGGCTGTCATGCGGAAAACGGAGATAGGGTTCAGCCCTTGGCCAGCTCTTTCAGCCAGCGGCGCGCCTGTTTGCGCACATTCACCGGCGATGTGCCGCCATAGCTCACCCGGCTGCGGACAGACTTGTCGACCGACAGTACAGAAAAGACCTCTTGGGTGATCTTCGGTTCAACACCCTGCATCTCTTCCAAAGAAACCTTATGCAGTTCAATACCTTTGCTGACCGCAATCGCAACAATTGCGCCGGTCACGTGGTGGGCGTCCCGGAACGGCAGGCCCAGAACCCGCACCAGCCAGTCAGCCAGATCGGTTGCCGTGGAATAACCGGAGCCGGCAGCCTTTTTCATGGCCTTCGTGACTGGTTCCAGATCGCGCATCATGCCGGTCATTGCCGCCAGAGCGAGGGAGATGCTGGCAAGCCCGTCAAAAGCCTGTTCCTTGTCTTCCTGCATGTCCTTGGAATAAGCCAACGGAAGACCCTTCATCATAACGAGAAGCGCCTGCAATGACCCATAGATCCGGCCGGTCTTGGCACGCACCAGTTCGGCTGCATCCGGGTTCTTCTTCTGCGGCATGATCGAAGAGCCGGTCGAGAACTTGTCAGACAGCTTTACAAAGCCGAACTGAGCCGAGCACCAAACAACAATTTCTTCCGCCAGCCGGGACAGATGCATGGCTGTGAGGGACGCGGCACCCAACGCTTCAATGACGAAGTCCCGGTCGGAAACAGCATCAAGCGAGTTTGCGGTCGGACGATCGAAGCCTAGCGCTTCTGCCGTCATTTTCCGGTCGATCGGGAACGACGTTCCTGCCAGCGCAGCGGATCCGAGCGGGCATTCATTCATGCGCTTGCGCGCATCCCGAACACGGCCGCGATCCCTGGCGAACATTTCGACATAGGCCAGCAGATGATGGCCAAAGGTGACCGGTTGAGCAGATTGCAAGTGCGTGAAACCGGGCATGACGTCGCCAGCGTGAATTTCAGCCTTTTCGGCCAAAACCTGCATCAGTTCCGTGAGCTGAGCGTCCAGCGTGTCAAGCGTGTCGCGGACCCAAAGCCGGAAATCGGTGGCAACCTGGTCGTTGCGCGAGCGTGCAGTGTGCAACCGGCCAGCCGCCGGACCGATCAGTTCCGCCAAACGGGCTTCGATATTCATATGAATATCTTCCAAGCCCCTCGAAAACTTGAACGCGCCGTTTTCGATCTCTGACAGGATTGTGTCTAGACCTTGAACGATCTTGTCGGCATCGTCCCGCGTCACAATGTCTTTTTCCGCGAGCATGCGCACATGGGCTTTTGAGCCATCAATGTCTTGCTTATATAGCTTCTTATCGTAGTCGATGGAGGCGTTGATTTCCTCCATGATGGCGTCCGGTCCCTCAGCGAACCGGCCTCCCCACATGCGATTGCTCATGTCCTGTCCTTTGAAAGGCGCCCCTTGCGAGGTGTGAACGAATGACGAAGCCAACCGAACCTGCCAAGTCCTCCAATCGGAAACTCTATGCCGCCGGGCTCGCAGGTGCAGTGGCTGCTGTAGCGGCTCTATACGTGATCAACGGCCAAAATGGCAATATTGGCAGCGGCGAAAGCTGTTCGGCCGCCCTTGTTTCTGCAGAAGCGGTGGCCCCGCATGCCAAAGGAGAGGTCGCGGCCTTCCTTCCGGCCAGTCAGCCGCTAGATCTCAGCAACCTGACGTTCCTGGGCCCGGATGACCAGCCCATCACGATGGCAGACTTTGAGGGCCGGACGGTGCTGATGAACCTGTGGGCCACTTGGTGTGCGCCGTGCCGTAAGGAAATGCCCGCATTGGATGAGCTGCAGGCCGAACTCGGCGATGCGGACTTTGAAGTGGTGGCGGTTAATCTTGACCGCGGCGGTCCTGAAAAGCCGAAAGCATTTTTGGAAGAAATCGGGGTCGGCAACCTGGCCTATTACCACGATGCGAAAAATGGTCTTTTGAGAGACTTGCGGAAAGTCGCCCGTGCCACGGGGCTTCCGACAACAATCCTCATCAGCCCGGACGGCTGCGAGGTTGGAACCATGTACGGTCCGGCAGAATGGGCCTCCGGTGAGGCCAAGGCCTTGATCAATGCGTCCATGACAAAACCGGAGGCGTGATCCGCCACCGGTCTGACCAAACGATCATATTGGCGGGGTGTGGATCCCGCCTGTTTCTTTAAACAGTGATGTCGACAGCTTCGCCGAGGCCTGGGATCTGCCGCTGTTCGCGGCGGTCCTGCTCGTCCGTTGCCTGTGACTCTTCCAACTGCTGCGCAACCTGGCGCTCTTGTTCGTTCTGATCACGAACCGCGTTGGTTGCCAGTTCACTGCGGACAGCGGCAGCGCTGTAGGCTGCAGATGAAGAGGTGCTGTCTGATACACTCGCCATATCGGATCTCCTTTGGCGTTGTATGGGCGAACGCTCTGCGTTCTAAACTGTTATGTCCACAACATCGCCGACCCCTGGGCCGGCGTCCGTTTGCGCGCGCTGTTCGATTTGTTCAGCTACCCGGGCAAGACTTTCGGCCCGGTTTGAACTGAAATCCGCCTGACGCTGCACTGTCTCTGCGACAACTTCCGACTGACGCGCATTGATTTGCTGTGCCTGCTGCGCAAGCTGGTCGCCTCTCGGCACCGCCAGCGAAGGCTGGAATGCCGGGGACGCCCCATATCCAATTCCTTCTGGCATGACGTCACCGTTCGTTACGTAAAACACAACATCTCATATTGTGCGGAAAGCGAAGAAAATAAAGTAAATACAATAAGTTACTTGAGATAAGGCCTTATGAAAACCTACGGAAGTCGAGACAAATTGATTAAAATTTTAATTATTGGATATAAGTGTCTGACCTGATTTGGATTTGTCAGAAGTGGTGCTTGCCGGCACGTGTCAGAATATGAGGCATTCCGGCATCGCAACGGACGTGGTGCCGGTTCCGAATGAGAAGTTTCTTCAAAAATGTTAAGGAATGAACGCTGAAGTGCGCACAGGGTCGCCCCTATCAACGACAAAGCTGCAAAGAAGAACTGATCAGGCGCTGACGTCGACTTGGGTTCCAAGACCCGGGGGCGGGGCGGCGGCCTGAAGGCTCTCAGCGCCCTGCTGGAGAAGCGCCACGAGATTGGCATCTCGCTGGGCTGCCATCTTCATCATTTCAGCCTGAAGCGCCTGGCCGGTTTGGGCCTGGGTCATGGCTACAAATGTGTTGGCGATCCCAACGCTGTCCATCTTGGTCTCCTAAGGATGGACAAACACTAACCGCGCCGCCTTAAACACACGTTAACAAAAACTTACGGCATTTTTTCCGAGTTTAATTTTTAGAAAGCGCCTTGCGCTGCACTTTGCCCGAGGGTGTGCGCGGCAGTTCGGAAATGATCCGGTAGACCTTTGGTCGTTTGTAATCCGCCAATCGGTCGACCGCAAAAGCAGCAAGATCAGTTTCATCGAAGCTGTCCGGGTCCGCGGGAACAACAAAGGCAGTGATCAAGTCGACCCCGGATCCAGATGAAACCGTTGTCACGGCAACTTCGGAAACTTCCGGATGCCCGACCAGGGTGCGCTCCACTTCTTCCGGCGCAACGCGATAGCCAAACGCATTCATGAGGTCGTCGGCCCGGCCCTCATACCAGTAGTAGCCATCTTCATCGGCCCGCGCCCGGTCACCCGTCAGGAACCAATCGCCTCGGAAAGCGGCCTGTGTTTCCTCTGGCCGGTTCCAGTACCCGAGCATCAAACCGGGCTCGTCCCGTTGAACCGCGAGAAGACCGGCCGTATCCGGCTCCGCAAACTTGTCGCCTTCTGCAGTTTCATCGAGGATCGCAACCTTCCGGCCGGTCTGAGGCCGCCCGGGCGAACCAGGCTTCACGGGCACGATTGGGCTGCTGGAGAGGTAGGTGGAGATTTCGCTCATGCCGAGCGCTTCATAAAGCTCGCGTCCGGTGCGCGCCTTCCAAGCGTGATAGAGCTCTGCAGGAAGAGCTTCTCCAGCTGTCAGGCCATGACGCAAGTTTGGAAAAGATCCTTCTGAAACCTCACCATACTTCAGGATCCGCCGATAAAGACTGGGCACCGCCGCAAACAAAGTCGCATTGCTCGCCGTCAGAATTTCGGGCCAGATCTGTGGATCGCGCGGGCCGTCATAAACGACACTCGTCGCGCCATTGGCCCATGGATCCATCAGCCCGACACCGAGCGTGTAGGTCCAGTTGAAGGCACCGGCGTGGAGCAAGCGGTCGTCAGCATGAATGCCATACCAGCCCTGATACATCGGCGCCCGGGCAGCAGCCGCCCTTTGCGCGTGGAGAACACCTTTCGGAGTTCCGCTGGTGCCTGACGTGTAGATCAGAAACGCGGGGTCATCAGCAGCTGTATTTACAAATTCTCCGGGATCAGATTGTTTGAGCTGAGCGATCCCCTCTGGACCAATGACCCGCGCGGACCCAGACTGCGGCAACGCTGTTTTGCCGTCATGGACAACAACTGCAGCACCAGAGTCAGAGAGAATTGTATCCGTTTCGGTGCTCGTGAGCAGCGCAGAGGTCGGAACAGGGACCAGGCCAGCAGCGATGGACCCGAAAAAGAGCAGCGGAAAATCACTGGAGTGTCCAATGCGCAAGAGAACGCGGTCGCCACGCTCAAAGCCCTCAAGCCTCAAGCCATTGGCAACTGAGAGGATTGATCGCGTCAGAACTGCGTAAGTCCAGATTTCCAGACGCTCGCCCGCAGTACCGATGACTTCCAAAGCGACCTTGTCCCGATCGGGACTGGCGTTGGTCAGACAATAGCGGGCGAGATTCACGGCCGTGGAATCGGTTAGCGTGTCGGAACCGGAACCTCGCCGCGGTAGTCGTAAAAACCGCGCTGTGTCTTGCGGCCAAGCCAGCCAGCTTCAACATATTTTACGAGAAGCGGGCACGGGCGATACTTGGTATCTGCAAGACCTTCATAGAGCACCTGCATGATCGACAGGCAAGTGTCGAGACCGATGAAATCCGCCAGTTGCAGCGGGCCCATCGGATGGTTGGCACCAAGTTTCATAGCCTTGTCGATGGATTCAACCGAGCCGACACCCTCGTAAAGCGTATAGATCGCCTCGTTGATCATCGGCAACAGGATGCGGTTGACCATGAAAGCCGGGAAATCTTCAGCAACAGCAATCTGCTTGCCCAACCGTTTACAGAATTCTTTGGAAGCCTCAAACGTCTCGTCTTCAGTCGCGATGCCGCGAACCAGCTCCACCAGTTCCATGATCGGCACCGGATTCATGAAATGAATGCCGATGAACCGCTCCGGACGGTCGGTTGTGGCAGCAAGCCGCGTGATGGAAATCGAGGATGTGTTGGTCGCCAGGATGGCTTCCGGCTTCAGGATCGGGCAGAGCTGGGAAAAGATCTTGCGCTTGACCTGTTCGTTTTCAACAGCCGATTCGATAACCAGATCCGCATCGCTCAATAAATCGACGTCCTCGGCCGGCTTCAGACAGGCCAGAGCTGCCGTGCGTTCCTCCTCGGTGATGATCGACTTGGACACCTGGCGGGCGAGGTTGCCGTTGATGGAAGCCAATCCGGATTCGATCCGTTCTACGGATATGTCGCTAAGACCCACTTCATAGCCAGCGAGCGCACATACATGCGCGATGCCGCTGCCCATCTGTCCCGCACCAATCACGCCGATTTTTTTGATTTCGACTGCCATCTGAATATCCGATCTGAATAAAATGCCCGACAGGGCCTGTTGCCGTTATTTTTGGCAAGTCTTTCGCCGAACAGCAAGAACCCCGGGGCGAAAACTGACATTCGCCCCGGGGTCCGTGATCAATTTGCCGCAGGTCTTATTCGACAGCCGCCTTCAGATCCGGCAGAACGTCAAACAAGTCAGCGACCAGGCCGTAATCAGCAACTTGGAAGATCGGGGCCTCTTCGTCCTTGTTGATCGCAACGATCACCTTGGAATCCTTCATGCCCGCAAGGTGCTGGATCGCACCGGAGATACCGCAGGCAATGTAGAGATCCGGAGCCACGACCTTACCGGTCTGACCGACCTGCCAGTCGTTCGGAGCGTATCCGGCATCCACAGCTGCGCGGGATGCACCAACCGCTGCGCCGAGCGCGTCGGCAACCGGCATGATGACTTCCTGGAACTTCTCTTCAGAGCCCAGTGCGCGGCCACCGGAGATGATGATCTTGGCCGACGTCAGTTCCGGGCGGTCGGACTTGGAAAGTTCCTCGCCAACGAATTCGGACAAACCCGAACCATCTGTACCAGCAACTTTTTCGATAGCGGCAGAACCGCCTTCTTCAGCTGCTGCGAACGTGGATGTTCGGACGGTGATGACTTTTTTCGCATCGCCGGATTTGACCGTCTGGATCGCGTTGCCTGCATAGATCGGACGCTCGAAGGTTTCAGCGTCAATCACTGCGGTAACGTCAGAGATCTGCATGACGTCGAGCAGGGCTGCAACGCGCGGCAAGGTGTTTTTACCGTTTGCGGTCGCCGGAGCGACAATGGCATCATAGTCACCGGCCAGGCCAACGATCAGATCGGCCGTCGGCTCTGCCAGCTGATGTTCGAGTGCATCGCTTTCAGCAACCAGAACCTTTGCAGCCCCGGAGAGCTTCGCAGCAGCTTCGGCCACACCTTGAACGCCTTTACCGGCAACCAGCACATGGACGTCGGAGCCCAGAGCTGCAGCTGCGGTCATTGCCTTTGATGTTGCATCGTTCAGTGCGCCACCAGCGTGTTCAGCCACAAGAAGTGTTGTCATTTTCTTTCCTCCTGCGACGGTCCTTAAAGGACACCAGCTTCGTTCTTGAGTTTTTCGACCAGTTCGCTCACGGAGCCAACCTTGATACCCGCTTCACGAGCGGCCGGCTCAGCCGTGGTGACAACCGTCAGACGCGGTGTGATGTCGACGCCGTAGTCGTCCGGTGTTTTCTCGTCGATCGGCTTTTTCTTCGCTTTCATGATATTCGGAAGCGATGCATAGCGCGGCTCGTTAAGGCGCAGGTCGGTCGTAACGATTGCAGGCAGCTTCAGCTTCACTGTCTGAAGACCGCCATCGACTTCACGGGTGACGTCAACTGTGCTGTCACCGAGATCAACCTTGGATGCAAACGTGCCTTGGCTCCAGCCAAGAAGTGCGGAAAGCATCTGGCCGGTCTGGTTGCAGTCATCATCAATCGCCTGCTTGCCAACGATGACAAGGCCCGGCTCTTCGGCTTCAACAATGCCCTTCAGGATCTTGGCAACGGCGAGTGGCTCGGTGGTTTCGTCCGTCTTGACCAGAATGCCGCGGTCGGCGCCCATGGCGAGACCGGTCCGGAGTGTTTCGGTCGCCTGCTGCGGACCGACGGAAACAACAACAACTTCAGTCGCCTTGCCAGCTTCCTTCAAGCGCAGGGCTTCTTCCACGGAGATTTCGTCAAACGGGTTCATGGACATCTTGACGTTGGCAAGATCCACTCCAGAACCGTCCGCCTTCACGCGAACTTTCACGTTGTAATCGATGACCCGCTTTACGGGTACGAGGATTTTCATTTGGTCTCAACCTCTTGCTGGGCCGGCTTTCACCGCACCGCATTAAAGGGCTTGCGCCCGCCCTGTAACGCTTCGTTACAAACGGCGGAAACAAGCCAACCGTGGCGCATGGCGCGGGACGGTACTGACCTGCGCGGCACCTGTCAATGACAGCAAAAGGGCTAAAAGCGCAATTTGCCGTGCTTTGCAAAAGTTGCGTCGCAAACATGACATTGCGGCAGCGCGGCAAAATGCAGCAGGCGCAGGCAATCAGCGCCCAGCAAGTGATTGGAGAAATCAGATCCCGTTGGTTTGTGGCGAGAAATTATCTGAAACAGGTTCGGCAAAAACCGTGGTCCAGACGCCATTTTCGTCACGGCAGGCCGTGCCCCGAATGGTCATATCCAATTTCCCGAACCGGGTTTCCCGCAAATACTGCCTGCACCAATGCCCGCTTTTGCTCTTGTAGGTCTTGATTGGCGTCAGGATCTCCGACCAGTCTCCATCCTGGCCGATCGCGACCGGTTCTCCGCTGACCTTTGTTTCCAAGGCCTCCTGAACCGTCTGAGCAAGGGCGAGGCGTTCCGTCTCCATATGGACCGCAAGCGAAGCAACGACCTGATCCATCCGGGACTGCATCCAGAAATTCGTGACAGCAAAAGTCCCGGCGACCAAAACAAGAGAAGCTGCGAGATATACGATGGCGCGGCTCCAGTGCCGGTCAGATCCGGCTTTCGGAGCCCGGCGGTCGAATTCGCGTTCAATGACGCTCTCAAGCCGCTTTATGGTGGCGTCCGGAACAGACGGCGGCAGGACCTCTTGAAGCAGCGCCTGATCTGCCGCCATTTGCTTCATAAGCTCAGCACTGTCGGCATCAGCCTGAAGACGGATCAGCAATTCGTCCCGCGCTTCGGGCGGCATTTCATTATCCAGGATCAGCCCGATATCCTGCGCCAAGTCCACTTGGCTTTTCTTTTCATCAAACGTCATGACACCACCCCCTTGGATGCCGATTGCGATGCGCCCTCCGGCGACTTTCTGGCTTCCAGCCAGTCTCTCAGTTTCAACCTTGCGCGGGCCAGCCGGCTCGTGACCGTGCCGATCGGAACCTGGAGCTCTTCGGCAACATCCTTGTAGCTGCGCCCATCTATGGCGATCATCATCAAGACCGTTCTGTTGTCGTCGTCCAACTGCTCGATAAACCGGCGAACCTGTTGCAATTCCAAGCTGGAAACTGCCGCCCGCTGGCCGTCAAACGTGTCGTCATAATCGAACATCGCTTTCTCAAACAGTCTTGCGCGGTTGGCCGTGTCCCGCTGCATGTTGAAATAGAGATTCTGCAGGATCCGGAACATCCAGCTGTCCAGACGGGTTGCAGGATCAAACTGATCCAGCGACCGGATGGCCCGCTCACACGTCGTTTGCACCAGATCGTCTGCCTGATCCGGATTCCGGCATAGCCGCAGCGCGAAACTTCTAAGTTTCGGTATCAAGCGGATCATGTCCGCTTTCAGTGGTTCATCGGCCAAGAAGTTCTCCGCCACGCCTCTTTCAAACTTTACAACACCGGAGTTAGACTTTTGATCCCGGCTATTTTTTGACTACATTGCAGGAAGGAATGTACCCACTTGAGGGTTCTAAAGGGGAAAGCCAGAACAATCTTCAGATTGTCAGGCGCGCGCAAGCCTTGAAAGACAACGACTACATGGAACATACCCGCCAGACGCCATTGCATGACCGCCTCTCTGCGATGGTCCGACGTCTGTCCGGTGTGGTGGCTGCGGCGCTGGTTTTTTCCTGTGTCTACTTCAGCCCCTTGTTTGACCAGAAAACGACCATCGCCGCAGTCGCGGAATCCGACAGCCGCGGAGGCGGTGAAGGCCGTGGCGGAGGCCGCGGTGGCAGCGAGAGAGGTGACCGGGGCGGTGACGACGGCAATGGTCGCGGGGGCGGAGGCCGAGGCGGCAGTGAACGCGGCGGCTCCGACGGAGATAACGACAGCGACAGTGATGGCGGTCGCGGTGGAAGTGACCGCGGGGGCAGCGAAAGGGGCGGTAGCGGACGCGGCGGCGAGCGCGGCGGCTCCGCTGCAGACAACGACGGCGACAGTGATGGTGATGGTGGTCGCGGCGGCAGCGAAAGAGGCGGCGGCGAACGCGGCGGTGGTGACCGGGGTGGCAGCGATCGCGGGGGAAGCGACCGAGGCGGAGGTGATCGCGGCGGAAACGACTCTGAAAGCGAAGCCCAGAGCGATTCTGGAGATAATGACAACGATGGCGGCAATCGCGGAGGCTCAGATGCTGCTGATGGTGGCCGGGCGCCATCAGATGACGATGACGCCGACAATCAGCCGGAACAATCGCCTGCACCAGCCCCTGCCGCACAATCGCCCGCTTCACCGACTAAAGGATTGGTTCCAGGTCGATCTCAGTTTCAGGGAAACAGCGCGCCTGGCGGCGAACCTTTGTCTGCCAGCGAGGAGAGAGAGGCGATCGAGCGGGGGTGGCAATAGCGGGAGAGGTTAAGCGTTGCGAATTCGGGTGGATATAAGGGCGGCACGTATACTCCCGGTCCTGACACTGGTTACAGCTATAGGCGGATGCACAGCCTCGGCGCTTGTCGGGCCTGGCACCGGCAGCGGTCTTGCGCGGTCCGATCAAACGATGGCCGAAGCCACGTTTCAAAATGCTCTTGAAACATCCTTATCAGGAAAAACCAGTTCCTGGCGGAACCAGGAGACTGGTGCCAGCGGATCTGTGACCCCGGTCCGCACTTGGAAAACCCGTAGCGGAGTTTTTTGCCGATCGTATCGGGAAAACATCCTGCTCGCATCCGGAACGAGGCGCCAGGACAACGGCACGGCATGCCGCAGCAAATCCGGCAAATGGCAGCTTGCTTGAGATCTAGGGTCAGGGCCTAGGCTCCAGTTCCCCAATTCAAATCAATCAACTTCACGCGAGATCCCGGTCAAACAGCACCACCCCGCGGCGCCTCATGAACAAGATGAGGATGGCGCCTGCCGCCAAGCCACCGATATGGGCAATCCAGGCAACCTGGCTGTCGATTGATGTGGCGATCTGCACAAACTGATAAATTACCCACGCTCCCAAGATCCAGATAGCCCGCAGCCGCAACGGAACACGGCCGAACGCGAGCACCCAGATACGCACGCGCGGGTGAAGCATCAGATAAGCCGCCACCACACCCGATACGGCACCCGATGCGCCGATCAACGGGATTTCGGAACCCGGATCGAGGGCTGCATAGGCAAAACCACCGGCAGCGGCACACAACAAATAGAAGACGAAGTAGCCGATATGGCCGACTGCATCTTCCACATTGTCACCAAACACCCAAAGAAACAGCATGTTGCCCAAAAGGTGCATGAAGTCGCCATGCAAAAAGGCGTACGTCACGATCCCGGACCACTCCGGTAGGACCTGAAGGTGCGGGGCAAGATCGCGCAGGTCGAAAAAGACCGCCGGTACGAGCCCATAAGAGTAAACCGACGCGCTCGCCCCTTCAGTTATCCCTCCGCCTTGCACCAGCAGGAAAACCAGAACATTGGCGGCAATCAGCGAAAGATTGACATAAGGCCGCGGCACATGTTTCAGCCGATTGTGATCGTGAAGCGGGAGAAACATGGCTGGCGTCCTGAATTTATGAGCCGATTAGCGGTTTTTACCCGGAACCCATAACACGTCTTCTTCACCCTTGTTGTTCAGATAACGGGAGGCAACGAAGAAGTAGTCCGACAGACGGTTCATGTACCGGATACCCGCCTGATTGATGGTTTCACGATCGGCCAGTTCGACCATCAAGCGTTCAGCACGGCGGGAAACCGTTCTTGCGAGATGCAAATGGGCTGAGGCTGCACTGCCACCTGGCAAAACGAAGGACCGAAGCGGTGAGAGATCTGCGTTCAAGGTATCAATCTCTTCTTCAATTGCTGACACCTGGCCGTCCGTGATCCGGAGCGGCTCATAACCCAGGTCCTGATCGGTTTCCGGTGTGGCAAGATCCGCACCGAGGTCGAATAAATCATTCTGGATTCGGTTCAGCACGGCATCGATGTCCGGAACAACGCTTGCGGTATGCAACCGGGCCATGCCGACAATCGCATTGGTTTCATCCACAGTGCCGTAAGCGTCGATCCTCAGATCGTATTTTGGCCGCCGCTCACCAGAGCCCAGCGCGGTCGTGCCATTGTCGCCGGTTTTCGTGTAGATTTTATTCAGTACGACCATGAAATCCCATCCCGCAGAAATGTTCGTGTTTTCAACTGGCTTGTCAGCCTTTGCCGAAGAAGTAGAGCCCACCCATCACAAGGACAATCACCAGGAACTGCAATCCGACCCGCCAGCGCATTAATTTTTGAGAACGATTGGCCGGACCATTGCGGAACATGTTCAACAGCCCCGCAAAGAGCACAAGCGCCACAGCTGCCATGCCGACGAAAATTAAAATGTCGTAGATTTGTTCCATCAAGTACGTCCTTGTCGTTTCCCGCGTTGTCCAGCACCCATTTTGTAGGCCGGATCCGGGTTTATTCTTCGCCGTCGGCCGCCCAGATGCAGAATCTGTCCAGAATGCGTGTCGGCAGGAGCCGTTTTGCAATCGCCATCACCTTTGTCGGGATGGTGACACGGTATCTCGCCCTTGGCCGATGTGACTCAAGGGCATGGATCAGAGGTTTGGTGACTGCGCTCGGCGGCAATTTGAAGGGACCCGGCTCTCCAGCTTCCATCCGGATCCGGCGTTTTTCGTAAGTCTCGCGGTGAACGGACTGCTTGGACCCCTCTTCGCCAATCCACCGGTCAAAGTTTGCGATTGTGTTCTGCGTGAACCTAGTGTCGATCGGCCCGGGCTCAATAAGCGACACATGGATTCCCGTGCCCGCAAGCTCCTGCCGCAAGGTGTCGGTGTAAGCCTCGAGTGCAAACTTGGAGGCCGTGTAGGCGCCCCGATACTTGAGCGCCACAAACCCGAGAACGGACGAACACTGCACAATTCGTCCGGACTTCTGGGCGCGCATTGCGGGAATAAACTGACGCGTCAAATCGTGCCAGCCGATGAAATTGGCTTCGAAAAGGGCTCTGAGACCATCGGTCGGCAGATCCTCCAAAGCCCCCGGGATCGCGTAGGCGCCATTGTTGAAGATGGCATCCAGTTCGCCGTTTGTGGCTTCCAGAACGGCGTCAGCCGTCACACGGATCGAATCCGGGTCTTCATAATCGAGCTGAAAGGACTCAAAGCCCTCATCCTTCAGGCGTTGAACATCTTCCAGCTTGCGCGCGGTTGCGAAGACGCGCCAGTTGCGTCCGCGGAGAAGGCGAGCTGATGTTTCGCCAATCCCGGAGGAGCAGCCAGTCATCAAAATGGACCGGTGCTGCGGATAGCTGGAATTTTGATCGTTCATGCAAGCGCTGCCCAGGAAACCAAGCGGAGACGTCATCTCCTATCAGATCGGGTCTCCAGAAAGCAATTTCGGCACCGGTCCGGCAAAGCCGGATGCCTCCTTGATGAACTGGCTTTTCAGGCTGGGCATCCGGTCGACCAGCCCAAGGCCAAAGTCACGCGCAGCCCTGAGGAGATCGATATCGTTTGAAAACAACCGGTTAAGAACATCCGTCACAACACCCATCTGGAATGTGTCAAACCGGCGCCACCGCTGATACCGCTCCAGAACGTCAAATGCGCCAATGTCCTGGCCAAGACGGCGGGCATCAATGATGACTTCCGCAAGCGCTGCCACATCCTTGAACCCAAGGTTCAGCCCCTGACCTGCGATGGGATGAATGCCGTGGGCCGAATCACCGATCAGGGCGAACCGCGATTTTACGAATTCCCGTGCCAGCTTCAAACCAAGCGGATAGGCTTGGCGCGGGCCGTCAACTTCCAAAGTCCCAAGGTGATGACCAAAGCGGCGTTCCAACTCCAGCTCGAAGGTGAAATCATCAGAGCGGACCAAGCGGTCGGCATCTGACGTCCTTTCCGTCCAGACAAGAGACGAGCGGTTTCCCGGCAGCGGTAAAATGGCAAAGGGTCCGGCAGGCAGAAAGTGTTCTTCAGCACGGCCATTGTGCGGACGCTCGTGCTTGATTGTTGTCACAATGCCCGACTGCTTGTAGTCCCAGTTGACCGTACGGATACCTGCAAGATCCCGCAATTTGGAACGGACACCATCGGCAGCGATCAAGAGGCGGGTTTTCAGAACCTTGCCGTCGTTGAGTTCCAGGTCCACGTGATCCGGGTTGTTCCGGAACGTCGCGGCACTGTTAGGCGCAAAAAACACTGTTCCGAGCGCCTTCGCTGCTTTGTAGAGCGCCGGCATCATGACACCGTTGGGCATCATGGTCGCGAACGGCTCACCGTCGGTCGCTTCGCCATCAAAGGTCAGAAAAACAGGACGCACTGCATCGCGCAGTTTGCTGTCGGTAACGATCATCTCGTTGATCGGTTGGCCTTTGTCCGAGATTTTGTCCCAAATACCCAACTGGGTCAGCATTCGGGACGCGGCCGCTGCAATGGCGGATGCGCGCGGATCCCTGTCGAGCGTGTTCATCGGCTTTGGATCAACAACAGCGCATTTGAGGCCCGGATCCCCTTGCTTCAGCGCGAGCGCCAGCGACAGTCCGACATAGCCGCCACCTGCGATGACGACATCGTACATCTCGTCGCTCTTTTTGGGTCTTGCCATTGCTTTCAAACTCCTCGCCCCTCGTTTCCGTTGGGGCATCTTGACTTTAACGTCAACACACGTCCAAGACTTCATCAAACCGGCGGCTCACCCGGCCACCGTCCCCATTGTTCTATTTAACAGGAACCGCGCCGATGAATACGGCCATTGACAACCTTCTGCACATTCTCGACCTCGAACCTCTGGAACACAATCTGTTTCGTGGTCGCAGCCCCCAAGTCGGCTGGCAGCGTGTTTTTGGCGGCCAGGTGATTGGTCAGGCGCTGGTCGCCGCCTCGCGCACGGTGGTCGAAGACCGTCACGTCCACTCACTACATGGGTATTTTTTGCGGCCCGGCGATCCGTCGGTGCCGATCATTTATGAAGTCGATCGTATCCGCGATGGCGGCAGCTTCACCACCCGCCGGGTCGTCGCCATTCAACATGGCCACGCGATTTTCTCCATGTCCGCATCCTTCCAGGTGCGCGAAGAGGGGCTGGAATACCAGGCCGACATGCCGGCTGTGCCGGGACCGGATGACCTGCCGAGCGAACAGGAATTGAAGGAAAAATTCCTGGAGTTTGCCCCGGAGAACGTCAAACGCTACTGGGAGCGCGAACGGCCGATTGAAATGCGCCCAGTCGACATGACCCACTATTTCAGCAAGAAACCGCTGCCTGCCCAGCAATATGTCTGGGTGCGCGCGAGCGATCCCTTGCCGGATGATGAGCGCATTCACCAGTGTGTTTTGGCCTATGCCTCAGACATGACGCTGCTCGACACGTCTCTGTTTCCGCACGGCACGTCGGTTTTCAGCCCAAAAATCCAGGCCGCCAGCCTTGATCATGCCATGTGGTTTCATCATCCGTTCCGCGCGGATGAGTGGCTCCTTTACGCCACGGACAGCACCAGCTCCTCCGGATCCCGCGGCATGAACCGCGGCCTGCTCTACACCCAGGACGGCAAGCTGATCGCCTCAACGGCCCAGGAAGGACTGATCCGGTTGCGGAAGAAAGAGGCTGAGTAAAGTCGCTTTGTAAGTCGCCGTCCCGGCCTTGAGCCGGGACCTACTAAATATGACCCCGACTCAAGGCCGGGGAAGCATGGAGTAGTTGGCGGCGGCTGAATTATTGCTGAAACACCGTATCTTGTGGCAAGTCATCTCTCCCTTCGGAAGGGGGAGCTCTGCAGTGCAGGGTGTTCCAATTTTGCCTTGAAGGCCGGGCCGCGCGGAAAGGATTGCATCCGCGCAAGCATGCCAAGACCACAAAACAGCGCTAACGCGGCGGACTTGTAAATCCGGTAACAGCGAGCGGGTTGTTCAGCATGGCATCGCTGTCCGGAGTGTCAGGCCGGAGCGCACCGGAAAAAGCCTCGAACATCTTGCGGACGAACCCTTCGGGCAGATCCTTGGTGATGAAAACCATCCGGGTCCGCCGGTCCTCATCCGGCCAGGCGTCCAGCGTTGCCGGTGGATGGAAGACGTGTTGAACGCCGTGAATGACGACGGGCCGGTCCGGGTCCTCGGAGATCTGAACGATGCCCTTGACCCGCAGAAGCTTTGGGCCGTGCGCTGAGCGCAGCAGATCCAGAAACATTTCCAGCGCGGACGCCGAGACCGGACGGTCGGTCGACAGGGTAAAGGCCCGGATCGCGTCGCTATGCCGGTTTATGTCATGCGCATGATCGTGGCGGTGATGGTGGTGTCCATGGTGGTGATCGCCATCATGGTGATGATGGCCATGAGAATCATCGTGGTGGTTTGGCTCATAGGCTTCCGCGTTCAGCCAGTTGGCAACATCCGGGATCTTGGTCTCCGGATTATAGAGCCCTGCATTGAAGAGCGTATCCGGGGTCGCTTCTCCAGTTTGCGTATCAAGCACCCTGGCGCCCGGATTCAAGGCAAGAAGCCGGGATTTCAGATCTGAAAAGCTCCTTTGGCTCTCCTCACTGTTGAGCAGATCCGTCTTGGTGAGAACGATCCGGTCCGCAACGGCGGCTTGTTTTTTGGCTTCTTCATGCTCATCAAGCGTGGAGAGCCCGTTCACCGCATCCACCAGGGTCACAACGCTGTCCAGCCGGTAGCGCATCACCAGATAGGGGTGCAGCATGATCGTGTGGAGGATTGGCGCAGGATCGGCAAGACCCGTGGTTTCAATCACCACCCGGGTCAGCCGTTCGGTCCGCCCGTTGTCCAGATGACGCAGCAAGTTTTCAAGCGTGGTTACCAGATCGCCCCGGATCGTGCAGCACAAACACCCCGAAGACAACTCGACAATGCCATCGCCTGCCTGATCGACAAACAAATGGTCCAGGCCGATTTCACCGAATTCGTTGATGATGACGGCCGTATCGGCCATGGCCGGATCCTGAAGAATGCGGTTTAGGAGCGTTGTCTTTCCAGCACCCAGAAACCCGGTCAGGACAGACACAGGGATCGGAGGCTTTGGACCTCTCGCCGGCTTTTCAGATACGGGGGATGCGTCCGCAACGCTCATACATTTCGCTCCATAGAAACCCGGAGCATACTCTCATTGATGAAATGAGGTGTGGCGGACGTGAAAAAACCGCCTGTGCTCCACAAGGGGCTATGGCTAGCATCTGTGAGGGCGCAGCGTCAAAGCAGAAAGCCCGATGCTTGGAGGCGTCGAATGATTGGAGTCTCGCTGGACGATATCAGCCAGCGTTGAGAACGTGGATCTCGCCGCTCTTTGTCTCGCTATCGTCGTCCGACAGCTCAGCAGCGTCATCGCCGGAAAGATCCATCGGCGTCAGATCTTGCGCCAGATCTGCTTCTTCCGGCGCACCGTCTTCCGTTTCTGTCTCGTCAATCACCATACGGACAGCTTCCGCAGCTTTTCGCAAAGTTGCGATAACGTCTTCGACCGATGTGCCTTCTTCCAGCTGGTCTGCAGACAATTCTGCAAGGCTCGCAAGGGCGCGGATTGTGGCAGTTGATCTCGGTTCTATCATGCGGTGATCTCTCGATCCTCATCATCACGGCGTTTCTTCGCCTATAGCAGCACCTCTTGTGCTGCAGCTGACGATCCGGCAAGGCGATGGCCTCAATTCAGATCGACGCTTACCGCATCGTTAAAGAACAGCGTTAAAAATAAGTTAAGCAGACCTGAGAGTGATCCGGTTCCCGCTTTCAAATCAACGGGATTTAGTTGGATCGCGACGGACTGGGCGCAGGAACGGGCACCGTGAAATCAAGCCCTTTCCTAAAGATCGAGCCAGGGGCCGTCCGCGACGTGTCCACCGCAGATCCAGGTTGTTGCGCTGTCGCCTCGACTTGAGGGATTGATCCGGCGCCCGCCTGTGCAGTCTGCGGGGTACCAGTTGCCCCAACGGGTTGGGCTGTTTGCAACTGATTGCGGATCTTGATTTCTGCCAAACGGATCGGATTGGCAGTCGGCAACGGAATGTCCTCGGCAGGAACCGAAGCACTGACGACCGGTGTGCCTTTCGGATTACCGAGGCCAACCGGCAACGGTTTGTATGCAACCCGGCGTGGTCCCAAAGTTCGATCGAGGATCTTGGCCCAGTCCGGCTTACCGTTCGACTTGGTAAAGCTGCTGGTATCGACCTTCGCCACTGTCGGGTTCTTTTGTTTACCGAAGAACAGCAACCCGCCACCGCTGGGCTCATTCTGCATGTCGTACCGGGCCATATACTGCTTGGAACTCAGCTTCTTGTTCCGGCGGCAATATCCGTCGGCGGGCGGATTGCCGGACGAACCGCTGAGGCTCTTTACATTCTGGCCGCGGCTGCCCTTTCGAAACCCTTCATCAAACAATTGCCGGGCAAAAGCTGTCCGCTCAAGACCCGAAGACGCGCCCATGATGATTGCAATGAGCGTTCTCCCCCGGCGCGTCACCGAGGACGCCACATTAAAGCCGGAATTGCAGATGTAGCCGGTTTTCATACCGTTGGCGCCTGGGACCCGGAGCAGGAACTCCCGGTTGGCAGAGCGCAAGGTTTTCTTACCGAACCGGATGCCTGGATGCTTGTAAAACTCTCGCGCTTCCGGAAAATCCTTGCGCAGTGCCATAGCAAGGATCGCCATATCTCGCGCTGTCGTAACCTGGCGGTTGTCCGGCAGGCCATGCGGATTTGTAAAACGCGTGTTGGTCATTCCCAAACGGCGGGCTTCGGCATTCATCTCTGCCAGAAAGGCGTTTTCTGATCCAGAGACTGCTTCGCCCAGCGCGACAGACACATCATTGGCCGATTTGATCAGAATGATCTTAAGCGCCGTGTCGATGGTAAACTTCGTGCCAACCTTGAAACCCATTTTACTGGGCGGTTCAGCTGCCGAGTTTTTGGATTGTACAACAGCGGAATCAAGCGCCACTCGTCCTTCGCGGATCGCCTTGAAGGTCACGTAGGCTGTCATCATCTTGGTCAAGGATGCCGGATACCATTTGCGGGTCGCGTTTTTCTGATCCACCACGGCGCCATTGCGGGCATCCACGAGGATGTAGGTGCCGATTTCCGCTCGAGCTGGCGCTGCCATCAGAAAAAATCCGAGAGCTGCCGCCAGAATGGGCAGGGCTGATCGACGGCCGAATAAGCTTGCGTACACCGGAAATCCTCGCTGTCTTCCCATGGGCGAACACGACTGTTTCAAATCAAAAGCACCTTAACGGAAAGCTCCACTTAAAAAAAAGGATCATAAACACAAGAGCAACCCTTGCGAAGGAGTCATCCAGCGGCAATCTTTTGAGCAACCGCATATTTTTTGTGCAGATCAGCTACCTGAAAACAAGAATAGTTTCGATTTATCAGCACTTTGAAGGCTACTTGCCGCCAGTTTTATCCAAGAGCTGTATTGGCCCGGTTGTTGCTAATGTTGGAAACGACAGGATGCCGGTTTCGCCTGACCGTGGACAATCAAACATAGAGCGGGCACGGTAGAAAGAAGAACGAGACAGGTCAGAAGCGGGGAGGCTTCCAGGATGTATGATGCTGCAACAGCATCGGAAATTGGAAAAACCGCGCCTGCAATGCAGCGGGTGCGTGGCACTGCACGCGTCGGCTTCGTGAATACGGCTGGCCAAACCCGGTTGAAAGATCTCTTCCAAAGCGGCTCCGCGAAAGTTCGCCTCCCCAAGGTCTATGGTGAACCCGCGACGGCCGTCCTGATCAACACAGCCGGTGGTCTGACCGGCGGCGATCGCATGGACTATGACATCGCAATCGGCGCGGATGCTCACGCAATCGTGACAACACAGACCGCCGAACGCGCTTACCGCAGTCTCGGGACTTCCGCAGAAGTAACAGGTCACCTGTCTGTCGGAGCGGAAGCCACGCTGGAATGGTTGCCCCAGGAGACGATTCTGTTTGAAAACTCGAGCGTTTCGCGCCGGATCACTGCAGAGCTTACCGGCTCCGCCCGGCTACTCATCCTTGAAAGTGTTGTTCTGGGTCGCGCAGCGATGGGCGAGCAGTTGACCCGCGTGTTTTTCAAGGACAGCTGGCGGATCCGCCGGGACGGCAAGCTTGTCTTCGCCGACGATCTGCGTCTGAACGGTGACCCGAGCGACTTCTTTTCCGGTCCGGCAACCGGCCAGGGCGCAAAGGCCATGGCAACGCTGTTGGACTGCGCGCCTGACGCCGAAGACAGACTGGACAATGCCCGAATTTGTCTGGAAAGCGCCTCATCTGGCTCCGTTCAAGCGGCCGCAAGCGCCTGGAACGGACATCTCATCTTACGTTTTGTTGCCACCGACAGCCGGGCTCTAAGACTGTCTTTGATGGCCTTTCTTGAAACCTATCGGTCGGCCCGCCTGCCGCGCGTTTGGTACTGTTAATTCTGGAGGACTTCCGTGAACCTGACACCAAGGGAAAAAGACAAGCTGCTGGTCTCCATGGCAGCCATGGTGGCCCGCCGGCGGCTTGAGCGCGGCGTCAAGCTGAACCACCCTGAGGCTATTGCCCTAATCACGGATTTCGTCGTCGAAGGAGCCCGGGACGGGCGCAGCGTCGCAGATCTGATGGCTGCAGGCGCCAAGGTTCTCACCCGCGACCAAGTCATGGAAGGGATCGCAGAAATGATCCACGATGTTCAGGTCGAGGCAACGTTTCCGGATGGCACAAAGCTTGTGACTGTGCACGAACCGATCCGCTGAATTGGCCAAAGGAGATTTGATAATGACCAGGATTTTTGCAACGGCGTCTGCGCTGGCACTTTCTACAGGCTCTGCCTTGGCTCACCCCAGCATCCAGGAGCACGCCCACCCGCACACCGATGCGGCCAGCTATTTCACTGTTGAAACGCTCCTCATCTTTGCCGTCGGTCTGTCTATTGGCGCAACGCTCGCCTGGATGAAGCGCAGAAAGGATCTGGACCAATGATCCCGGGAGAGATCTTTGCAGCCGACGGTGAGATCGAGCTGAACGCCGGACTTGAGACGCTGTCGCTGGATGTATCGAACACCGGCGACCGGCCGATCCAGGTGGGCAGTCACTATCATTTTGCCGAAACAAACCCCGGGCTCTCCTTCGACCGGGATGCGGCCATGGGCATGCGCCTGGACATACCCGCCGGAACGGCTGTGCGATTTGAGCCGGGGCAAACCCGGTCCGTGACCCTTGTTCCTTATCGCGGGGACCGCACGGTCTATGGCTTCAATCAGAAAGTCATGGGCAAGCTTAAAGGGTAAGCCAAATGCGTTTCCTTGTTGTCAGTCTAGCAGTTGTTGCTTTCGGTGCAGCATTGCCACCTGCTGTTCAGGCGCAGGATGTTAACTGCAAAGAACCGCAAACCCAGTTGGACATGACCATTTGCGCCAAGAAGGACTGGGAAGCGGCGGATGCGGAGCTGAATGCGGCGTACAAGACAGCCATGGCCGCGATGAAGCAGACCGACAGCTACCTTTCGGACGACCTCAAGGGAGCCGCTGAAACGCTGACAACAGCCCAGCGCGCCTGGATCCCGTTCCGCGATAAGGCGTGTGAATCCTATGGCTTTCTGGCCCGCGGCGGATCCATGGAGCCCATGCTGGTGTTGCAATGCCGGGCGGATCTGACACGCCAGCGCACATCCCAGCTGAAAGACCTGACACAGGGGCTTGGGAATTGATGCGTATTTTGAGCCAAGCAGTCTTACCGGCCGTTCTTTTGGGCCTATGCGCGCCGGCACTCGCCGACGAAAAAATTGATTGCGGTTACCCGCTGAATAATTCGGAACGCACCTACTGCGCAGAAAAGGCGCTGGATCAGGCAAACGAGGACCTGACGGCTGCTTATGAACGCGCGCTGGAAAAGATGACGGAAGTCGACACCTCTCTGCCCGAGCATTTGAAGGGTAGTCCGAATGCCCTGAAAGCGGCGCAAGAGGCCTGGACCGATTTCCGCGACAAGGACTGCACCGCCTACAGTTTTCCCTTCAGAGGCGGTACCCGCGGCAATGAACTCTACCGCAACTGCATGATCGTGATGACCATGCAGCGCATCGATGATTTGAACGCCATGGTCGAGGACTATGGCGGTTGACAGACTACATTCTGATCGCTGATTGGAGACCTGAATGGCTTATAAAATGTCCCGCGCCGCCTATGCGGACATGTTCGGACCAACCACCGGGGACCGGTTACGGCTGGCCGATACCGATCTCATCATCGAGGTGGAGAAGGATTTCACCACCTACGGCGAAGAGGTGAAATTCGGCGGCGGCAAGGTGATCCGCGACGGCATGGGACAAAGCCAGGAACCAAGGTCCGCAGGCGCAGTCGATACCGTCATCACCAATGCGCTGATTGTTGATCACTGGGGCATCGTGAAAGCCGATGTCGGCCTCAAGGACGGCCGCATTGTCGGTATCGGCAAGGCCGGCAATCCAGATGTCCAGCCGGGCGTCGATATTATCGTCGGACCAGGTACAGAAGCCATTGCCGGGGAAGGCAAGATCCTGACCGCTGGCGCGCTTGATGTTCATATCCATTTCATCTGTCCGCAGCAGATCGACGATGCGCTGATGTCCGGCGTGACCACCATGCTCGGCGGCGGCACGGGACCGGCAACCGGCACCAACGCCACTACTTGCACGCCGGGCCCCTGGCACATAACCCGGATGCTGCAGTCGGCCGACAGCTTCCCGATGAACCTTGCCTTTGCCGGGAAAGGCAACGCGTCTTTGCCGGCAGCGCTCGAAGAGCAGATCCTCGCCGGTGCATCCGCACTCAAACTGCATGAGGACTGGGGCACCACCCCGGCAGCCATCGACACGTGTCTCTCCGTCGCGGACGAATACGATGTCCAGGTGATGATCCACACGGACACGCTGAACGAATCCGGCTTCGTCGAAAACACCAAGGCCGCTTTCAAGGACCGCACCATCCACGCCTTCCATACCGAAGGCGCTGGCGGCGGCCATGCTCCGGACATCATCAAGGTCTGCGGCGAAACGAATGTCCTGCCGTCCTCGACCAACCCGACGCGCCCCTATACGGTGAACACGCTGGAAGAGCATCTCGACATGCTTATGGTCTGTCACCACCTCGACAGCTCGATCCCTGAAGATGTTGCCTTTGCCGAAAGCCGGATCCGCAAGGAAACGATTGCGGCGGAAGACATTCTGCATGACATGGGCGCCTTCTCGATCATCGCCTCGGACAGCCAGGCGATGGGCCGGGTTGGCGAGGTGATCATCCGCACCTTGCAGACGGCGCACAAGATGAAGGTCCAGCGCGGCCGTCTCAGTGATGAAAGCGGCGAGAACGACAATTTCCGCGTCAAACGCTACATGTCCAAAATCACCATCAATCCGGCGATCGCCCACGGGCTGGACGAACACATCGGTTCCGTCGAAGTCGGCAAGCTCGCGGATCTCGTACTTTGGGACCCGAAATTCTTCGGCGTCAAACCGGACATGATCCTGAAGCTCGGCACGATTGCCGCCGCCCCCATGGGCGATCCGAATGCCTCGATCCCGACACCGCAACCGGTGCATTACCGGCCGATGTTCGGCGCGTTCGGCAAGGCCATGACCCAGAGCCGGGTGACGTTCGTGTCCAAGGCCGCCTATGACAACGGCGTCAAGGACAAGGCCGGTCTCGACAGTCTGGTTCTGCCCGTCAAAAACGTGCGCGGCGGCATCTCCAAGAAGTCCATGGTCCTGAACGACGCCACCCCGCATGTCGAGGTGCATCCAGAGACTTATGAGGTGCGTGCCGACGGTGAATTGCTGACCTGCGAACCAGCCGACGTTTTGCCCATGGCACAGCGCTACTTCCTGTTCTAATCTCCCGGAAAACACGCAGAGGGAGAGAAAAATGTACAAGATTGTTGGCTATCCGCAGACACGGGCGATGCGCGTCATGTGGCTTCTGGAGGAGCTGGGCGAACCGTATGACATCGACCCGGCGATGCCCCAATCAGAGGGCATTCGCGAGGTCAATCCGGCCGGAAAAGTACCGGTCCTGATCGACGGCGATCTGATACTCCCGGAATCAATCGCCATCTGCCAGTATCTTGCTGACAAGCATGGAAAATTCACCTTTCCGGCCGGCACCAAAGAGCGCGCCATTCAGGACAGCTTCACCCAACTTGCGGTCGACGTTCTGGAAGGAGCACTCTGGACGGCGGCCAAGAACAGCTTCATTCACCCGAAAGAGCTTCGCGTTCCGGAGATAAAGCCGGTCTGCAAGGCGGAATTCGCTGAAGGGTTGCGGATCCTCGACGCGCGCATGGGTGAGGGGCCATATGTCATGGGTGAGACCTTCACTGTGCCGGACGTCATCCTCGGCCATTGCGGTGCCTGGGCCGTGACCGCCAAATTCGACCTGCCGAAAGAAGGCCGCATCTACGACTACTTCAAGGCCCTTCGAAACCGCCCCGGCTACAAGGCCATGATGGCCAAGGTCGTTGCGGCTGCAGCGGCCTAAAGCATCGGGCGTTTGATGAAAACGCCCGATGCTCGACCACTTTTATTGCGATCAGCTTTGGGCGCGAGATCGATCCCGATTAAACGCCCGCTGATCTAACAGGAAGGACTTCATGATCCGGGTTGCCAGCATCAAACCGGCCGGTGAATGGACCGGCCAATCCGCAGATACGATCACACTGGATCGCGAAGACCGGCATCGCCGCCGTGCGGCAATGACGGCAGCCAACGGCCTCCCTTTCCTTCTGGATGAGGCTAATGCGGTTCATCTTCATCATGGGGACGGCCTGGTTCTGGAAGACGGCAGGATCATCGAAGTGCTGGCGGAACCGGAAGACCTGGTCGAGATCCATGCCGAGAACACGGCACATCTTGTGAAGATCGCCTGGCATCTCGGCAACCGGCATTTGCCGACCCAACTGATGGGCGATACGCTGCGTATCCGGCGTGATCACGTGATTGAGGACATGGTCAAAAAGCTCGGCGCCAAGCTGACCGCCTTGAGCGCCCCGTTTGATCCGGAGGGCGGCGCCTACGGTCACGGCCAGACGCACGGTCATGGCCACAATCATGGGCATACGCACTCCCATGGCTGATGTTTTCCATACCTTTTTTATATGTGTCATCCCGGCCCCCGAGCCGGGATCCACTCGCGATTGTGCTTGCCGCAGCTCGGGCATTTCTTGTTCGATCGCTCTGCAAACGAGTGGATCCCCGCATGAATCGGGGATGACGCTTGAGAAGGCTGTAGCCGTAGGGGCTTTAGTATGACAGGGTCCGTCACCCAATCAGCGCTCTACAGGCTGCTGACGTTCCTCTCCCCGGCCTTTCCGATTGGAGCCTTCACCTATTCCCATGGGCTGGAACAGGTCATCCACGCTGGCGGTGTCAGCTCCGCCGAAGAACTCCGGATCTGGCTCAAGGACATACTGGCACACGGAGCCGGACGCAGCGATGCAATCCTGATGAGCCAGACCTACCGGGCGGCGCTTGCCGGATCACACGAGGACGTCCGGGAACTGGCAGAGCTTGGCCTCGCGCTTCAGCCCTCAAAGGAACGGCACCTGGAAACATCCGCCCAAGGCACGGCGTTCATTGACACCGTGACCGCAAGCTGGCCGCCGAACTCACAAACTACAGCAGGAGCTGTTTTCAGCAGTTTGACCAATGGAAATTCTGAAACGCCCCTGACCGAGTGGCCCTATCCTGTCGCGCTGGGTCTGATCTGCGCAGCTCATGAGCTGCCGGAAGACGCAAGCCTGACGGCCTTTCTCCACTCCTTTACGGCCAATCTCATCTCGGCAGCTGTCCGCGCCGTACCGCTTGGACAAAACGAAGGCCAACGGGTGCTGGCCGCACTGGAACCAGTCATCTCAGAAATCGCCGCCGAAGCGATGGACGCCGATCTTGACGACCTTGGCACCTCCACCTTTCTCGCCGACATCGCCTCCATGGCGCACGAAACACAATATTCGAGGTTGTTCCGCTCATGAAATCTCAAAACGGTCCCTTGCGCGTCGGCATCGGCGGCCCAGTCGGCGCCGGGAAAACGACGCTGACGGACAAACTGTGCAAGGCCATGCGCGAACGCTATTCGCTCGCGGTCATCACCAACGACATTTACACGAGCGAAGATGCCGAAGCGCTGATGCGGTCGCAGGCCCTGACCAGCGACCGGATCCGCGGCGTGGAAACCGGCGGCTGCCCGCATACGGCCATCCGGGAAGACGCCTCGATCAATCTGGCGGCGGTCAAGGATCTCAATGACAAAATCCCCGATCTCGACCTGATCCTGATTGAATCGGGCGGCGATAATCTGGCGGCCACTTTCTCACCGGAGCTTGCGGATCTGACGATCTATGTCATCGATGTGGCGGCGGGTGAGGAAATTCCGCGAAAAGGCGGTCCCGGCATCACCCGCTCGGACTTGCTGGTCATCAACAAGACGGATCTTGCGCCTTATGTCGGAGCAGATCTTAGAGTCATGGACCGGGACGCAGCCAAGATGCGCAAAACACGGCCGTTTGTTTTCGCAAACATGCGAGCCGGAGATGGTGTAGATAAGATCGTAGAGTTCATCATCGAAAAGGGCGGCCTATAGCTTTGACACCGGGGGAAACGGTTCAGCTTTGCGCAAGGAATAATGCGCTGTGGTGCGATGCCGTTCTGAGAACAGCCGGCGCAAAAACAAGTTTTCACCACGGTTTCTGGCGGGCCTCCAATAAACAAGTCCCTCTGTTTCCAAGCATTGTCACATTGGCCGCAGAGCACAGTGCGGATCTAACAACAGCGCTTTCCGCACTCCCTTCCAAGGCGGCGGTGAAGGACAGTTTCGATTGCCTTGATCTTCGTACGTCCGGTTTTGAGAAACTTCTCACCGGAACCTGGCTGTTCCGGTCACAAGAAGGCACACGAAAACCCAGTTCGCCGCCGGACTGGCAAAAAGCACAGACCTCGGAGGCGCTCGGTAAATGGCTTCCGGCGTGGAATAAGAGCGAAAAACTTCATACGCTTTTTCCGCCAAAACTGCTGGAGTTTCCGGACATTGATTTTGTATCGATCAGGCGGGACGACGCGATACAAGGCGGGGCTGTCTTGAATTACGGTCCATCTCACGCTGGCAAGGATTTCGTCGGCATTTCCAACATCTTCCATCGCAAGAGCTGGCTCTATGGAGCCCTCCATGCGCTCATCGAGCCGTTCCCGCATCGGCCAATTTGCACCTATGAGACCGACACAGCGCTGTTGCCCGTCTATCGCCAGATCGGTTTTGAAGATGTTGGAACCCTGACGGTCTGGCAAAAGCTTTGATTCTGGCTTCAGATGCCTCGCATTTTTGACAGGTACTTTTCTATCCAGTGCGCTTGATCTCCGGTCTGATTGATTTCATTGTCCAATCGAAAAGCGCGCATCGCAGTGCTTTAGGGAGAGTCCAAACATGATGTTCGATGGGATCAATCTGCTGGCAGCCGGAGGCGCAGCAGTTGCCTCATTTATCATCGGCGCGATCTGGTACGGCGTTCTTGGAAAAGCCTGGATGAAAGCCGCCGGCTTAACCGAAGAACAGACACGGCCGAACTCGGTCACGATGATTATAGCCTTTTTATGCCAAGTGGTTATGGCCATCGTTTTTGCCGGGATTATTTATCACACCGGCGAGGTAACAGTCCGTGCAGGCATCATCTCGGCCATCATGGTCTGGATCGGGATCGTAATGACGACTCAGATCATCAACCATCGCTTCCAGAACCAGCCGTGGGCCCTGACTGCAATTGATGGCGGCCACTGGCTGCTGGTTCTACTGGTTCAGGCAGTGGTGATCGGCTTGCTGTCCCCCTTCGTGATCGCCTGACGCAAGCGTAAATCCTTACGTATTTGAACGTGCAGGGCCAGGGCTTGCTCATATGATGGAACTGGTTGGAATGAGTTGCTTCGGATACGAGGCGCGAAGCTGCAGGAAACCTTCTGGTTTTCAAAGCTTTGCAACGCAGTTGCCGAAGAAATTCATCCAATCAATAGACGCTAAAACGGCTTCGATATGCGGCGTCAAAACGCTCGACCGGGCACCTGCCCGCTCCTCGCGCTTTTCCTTGCATCTCATCGCCGTTTTTAGCGCCAGATCAATCAGATGAGCAAGCCCTGACCCTATACCAATGTCGCGCCTACGAAAGTACGAATGTTAAGTTATGGACGCTGGGGAAGGCCATACGCATAATGGCCACCAGCAAATAAGACTGGCGGGAGGAGAGCAAATGCGACCGCCGGTTCAAATCGGGGTTTCTGGGAGGTCTTAAATGTCCGCATCTGTTTTTCCCGTTCCGGCGGAGGTAGCCGCTCGGGCGCATGTCGATAACGTCAAATATCTGGAAATGTATCAGCAGTCGGTGAGCGACCCGGATGGCTTCTGGGGCGAGCACGGAAAGCGTGTTGACTGGATCAAGCCTTTCACCAAGGTGAAGAACACCTCTTACGACTACCACAATGTCTCGATCAAATGGTTCGAAGACGGCACGTTGAATGTCTCGGCCAACTGTATCGACCGGCATCTGGCGACACGCGGCGATCAGCCGGCCATCATCTGGGAAGGTGACGATCCGTCTGAAAGCAAGGTGATCACCTACAAGGAGCTGCATCACGAGGTGAACAAGTTCGCCAACGTGCTGCATGCCCAAGGCGTCAAGAAAGGCGACCGGGTCACCCTCTATCTGCCGATGATCCCGGAAGCGGCATATGCGATGCTGGCTTGCACCCGGATCGGGGCGGTTCACTCGATCGTGTTTGGCGGCTTTTCTCCAGATAGTCTGGCCCAACGCATCGAAAGCTGTAAAAGCACCTGCATCGTGACCGCGGACGAGGGTCTACGCGGTGGCCGCAAGGTGCCGCTGAAAGCCAATGTCGACAAGGCGGTCGAGAAGGCACCGGTCGATAGCGTGATCGTGGTCAAGCGTACTGGCGGCGACATTTCCATGCAGGACGGACGGGACGTCTGGTACCACGACGAAGCCGACCGCGTGTCTGACCATTGCGATCCGGTTGAAATGAATGCGGAAGACCCGCTCTTCATTCTCTACACGTCCGGATCCACGGGTCAGCCAAAGGGGGTGGTCCACACCACGGGCGGATATCTCGTCTACGCCTCGATGACCCACCAATATGTTTTCGACTATCAGGATGGCGACATCTACTGGTGTACGGCGGATGTGGGCTGGGTCACCGGACACAGCTACATCGTCTATGGTCCGCTCGCCAATGGCGCGACCACGCTGATGTTCGAAGGCGTGCCGACCTATCCGGATGCCGGCCGCTTCTGGCAGGTCTGCGAGAAGCACAAGGTCAACATCTTCTACACGGCACCAACTGCGATCCGGGCGCTCATGGGTGCTGGAGACGACTTCGTAAACAAGTCAGATTTGTCCTCGCTGCGCCTGCTTGGCTCGGTCGGTGAGCCTATCAACCCGGAAGCCTGGAACTGGTATTACAACGTCGTCGGCAAGCAGAACTGCCCGATTGTAGACACTTGGTGGCAGACTGAAACCGGCGGCATCCTGATCACGCCGCTCCCAGGCGCGACCGACCTGAAGCCCGGATCTGCAACCCGTCCGTTCTTCGGCGTGCAGCCGGCCGTCGTTGATGCGGAAGGCAAGTTCCTGGAAGGGGCAACCGAGGGCAACCTGGTCATCACCGACAGCTGGCCGGGCCAAATGCGCACGGTTTACGGCGACCACGACCGCTTCGTGCAGACCTATTTCGCCACATACAAGGGCCTTTATTTTACCGGTGACGGCTGCCGCCGGGACGAGGACGGCTACTACTGGATTACTGGCCGCGTCGATGACGTGATCAACGTCTCCGGCCACCGCATGGGCACAGCGGAAGTGGAAAGCGCGCTGGTTGCTCATGAGAAAGTCTCAGAGGCCGCCGTGGTCGGCTATCCGCATGACATCAAGGGGCAGGGCATTTATGCCTATGTCACGCTGATGGAAGGCGAAGAACCAACGGATGAGCTGAAAAAAGAACTCGTCAAACATGTCCGGGCAGAAATCGGCCCCATCGCCTCACCGGACCTCATCCAGTTCTCACCCGGCCTGCCGAAGACGCGCTCGGGCAAGATCATGCGCCGCATCCTGCGCAAGATCGCCGAGGACAGCTTCGACAATCTCGGCGACACCTCGACACTGGCAGACCCGGCTGTGGTCGATGACCTCATCGACAACCGCCAGAACCGGGCGTAAACGCCAGTCGACAATAAGCACAAAATGGCCCGCCAATGAGCGGGCCTATTTCATATCCAGCAGCTATAAAACTTTACTGGGACAAGTAAATCTGTTGAATCCGCTTTGCGATGTTGGAGAATGCCGTAATCAACTCGTCTTTGTTATCGGCTTCATAATAATAGTCGCTTCCGCTGGCGCAGTATGACATGAGATCATCACCGAATGCTGAACCACCGGTGTCAAAAAACACTGTGAAGATTTCGATATTTTCTGCTTTCATGGCATCGCAAAGGGTCCGCGCACGGGTTGCCGGAGGGTCATTGTAATCTGAATATCTGTGATAGCGCTCAACCCAATACTCATTGGTTGTGCACACGCGGTTCCTGCCGCGTCCAGTACAGGTGGTGCGTTCTTCTTTGCCGTACTGAGCGTTAAAATCACCATCAGTCATGATCAGTGCAAACTTTTTGACATCATCATCCGGAGTGCCGTTGCCATAGGGTTCCGGATCGCTGTCAGTGGGCCAAAGGCTCGTCCAGTTGGGCGACAGAGTGTACCAGCCCCAAGCAACGCCTGTTTGGCCTCCTGTTCCGCCGCCCGAGCTTAAGTTCCGGATATCGGAAATCAAAGTGTTTTTATCCGATGTTAAAGGCTGCAAACTGCTCGACGGGCAGTCATCTCTCGCGCTTGACCAGTTTTCAGAGGACCCATAGTCCCAAATGAAATAGCTCTGAAGGCCATGAAAGTACTCAGAGTTTGTACCGTCATAATTATAGACCGCGTCTGTGTATTTTTGTTGTCCTTCGCGCTCGTTGACGCAATTCCGCCACGACGTACTTCCGTTGGTGACCGTAGATGCATAAGAACCAAGGTTTACGCCTTGGGAGTAAGGAACAAGTGAAATCCGAACTTTACTGGCACTGTTTGAGGCATCGTCCTCGATCAGGATATCAACAACCTCTTCTGCGGCATCTCTCAATGCACCCATATCGCCTGCCATAGACCCGGTAACGTCAACAACCAGGGCAAGCTCGACATCGAACCGAGAGTAGTTCACCTCCGCACTGGTGCCGAAGTTGAAGACATCAGGACCCAGGCCATCTTTTCCAAATCCTGGTATATTTAAAAAATAGTTGTTTAATCCGGCAGAAGACGACACCGTCACGGTGCCTGCATTGCTGTCGACATCGAAATCTAGATTGTCGATCGCCTGGTCCAGAAACTCAGCATCGCTTAGATTTGCTCGGAATGAGTTCTCGATCCGAGTTTTGATCTGGTTGTCCCTAAGAACAGTCGTTGACAGATCCGTTGCGACAGAAAGCGCTGCAGCATCAATGGCGTACGCAAGCTTTTCCCGTGCATTCACCGCCCGGGAGATATCGATCGCTGCGCCCCCAATGACGACCAGCACCAACACCATTCCCGCAAATATCGGCAGGATTGAACCATCTTGATTTCGGTTAAATTTTGAAATCAGGGCTTTTATCATTTAGCCACGCAATCCCGTTTCTACGAATGCCCTTCAGGCACGTTACGGAATAGCTACTAAAGAAAAGTACCTAAACAATTAAAATGCTACTAGAATTTTTGAAGTATTTACGCTTTTTTTACGAATCAAACCGCCACAAAACGTCAACTCGCTTCTCTGATTTGCCAGGCCAAACGACGATTTACGCCTGAATCCATGAGTGATTTTGAGGAAGTACACACCCTTCAACTCCCGACACACATGGAAGTCATTCAAAGATCGCAAGCTGAAAACTCTGAGACAACCCTATGGGTCCAGCTCTGTATCCCAGTAAAGGAAGTCCATCCAGCTTTCGTGCAGATAGTTTGGCGGGAAGCCGCGGCCGTTGTTGTGCAGATCCTGGATCGTCGGCCGGAACGGCATGTGCATGGGCCACATGTTGAGCTGTTCGCAGGACTTGTTGGATTTGCGCAAGTTGCACGGGGAGCAGGCAGTGATCACGTTTTCCCAGGTTGTCAGGCCCCCTTTGGAGCGCGGGATCAAGTGATCGAAGGTGAGTTCCTCTTTGCTGCCGCAATACTGGCACTGGAACTTGTCGCGAAGGAATACGTTGAAGCGAGTAAAGGCGGGGTGCCGGCTGGGTTTGACGAAGGTTTTTAAGGAAACGACGCTGGGCAGTTTGAATTCGAAGCTCGGACTTCGGACCGCCGCGTCATATTCCGCAACGATGTTCACCCGGTCTAGAAACACAGCCTTGATGGTGTCCTGCCAACTCCACAAGGACAAGGGGTAGTAGCTCAAAGGCCGGTAATCCGCATTGAGCACCAACGCCGGATGAGCTCCCGGCGATACCGCTATCGTCACCTTCCACTCCTTACGCTTCATCAGAACGTCTGGTGTCCAGTCAGGCGGACAGCAGATTATGTCCCTTTGCGACGCGAGTATTGTAGTGCCGAGGTGACAGTCTTGTGAAGACCAATGATTTCATTTATTCACCCTGCCGGGTGGTGCCGAAGACTCGTGAAAAAAATCCGGCAACTTTCTGAATCACTTAGCGAAATGCGGATGAATTCACTGAGCCGTGACAGTTTTTTCTTGCAAACCAAAAGGGGCGCTTTGACGCGCCCCCTGACTTTTTCCTAAAAGGTCAATGACGAATCAGTTGGCCGTCCAGTCGCGAATGTCGACGAAATGACCAGCAATCGCGGCCGCTGCAGCCATCGCCGGCGAAACCAGATGGGTGCGGCCCTTGTGACCCTGGCGGCCTTCGAAGTTCCGGTTGGACGTCGACGCACAGCGCTCACCCGGAGCGAGCTTGTCCGCGTTCATCGCAAGACACATGGAGCAACCCGGCTCACGCCACTCAAAGCCTGCTTCCTTGAAGATGACGTCGAGGCCTTCTTCTTCCGCCTGTTCTTTCACAAGACCGGATCCTGGAACAACCATTGCGCTGACGTGCGACGCGACCTTGTGGTTGCCGATAACAGCTGCAGCGGCGCGCAGGTCTTCGATACGGCCGTTGGTGCAAGATCCGATAAAGGCGCGGTCGATCTTGATGTCCGTGATCTTCGTGCCCGGCTCGAGGCCCATGTAATCGAGAGCCCGGAACTTTGATTGACGGCGGTTCTCGTCTTCGATCTCCTTCGGATTCGGAACAACCCCTTCAACGGAAACAACGTCTTCCGGAGACGAGCCCCAGGACACGATCGGCGGCAGATTGGCTGCATCCAGCTCGATAACCTTGTCGAAATAGGCATCTGCGTCGGTATGCAGGGTCTTCCAATAGGCAAGCGCCTTGTCCCAATCGTCGCCTTTCGGCGCTTTTGGGCGACCCTTGATGTATTCGAAGGTCTTTTCATCCGGCGCGATGAGACCAGCGCGTGCACCGCCTTCGATCGACATGTTGCAGACCGTCATACGGCCTTCGATTGACAGGGACTCAATGGCTTCACCGGCATACTCGATCACGTAACCTGTGCCGCCGGCCGTTCCGATCTTGCCGATGATCGCCAGAACGATGTCCTTGGCCGTGACACCGGCCGGGATTTGGCCGTTGACCTTCACCAGCATGTTCTTGGCTTTTTTCTGGATCAGGGTCTGGGTGGCCAGAACATGCTCCACCTCGGACGTACCGATACCGTGGGCCAGCGAGCCAAAAGCGCCGTGAGTGGACGTGTGGCTGTCGCCGCAGACAATGGTCATGCCGGGCAGGGTAAAGCCTTGCTCCGGGCCAACGATATGGACAACGCCCTGACGCATATCGAGCTCAGAGTAATACTCAACACCGAACTCAGCCGCGTTTTTGGCCAAGGTTTCCACTTGAAGAGCGGACTCAGGATCGTCAATTCCATGACGGCGGTCGGTGGTCGGCACATTGTGGTCGACCACGGCAAGGGTCTTGCCCGGCTGACGGACCTTGCGGCCGGTCATGCGCAGACCTTCAAACGCCTGCGGGCTGGTCACTTCATGCACCAGGTGGCGGTCAATATAGAGCAGACCGGTTCCGTCCGGCTGCATGTCGACCGCGTGGTCGTCCCAAATCTTGTCGTAAAGCGTCCGTGCCTTGGCCATGGGTCTCTCCTAAGTCAGGCTGGCCCTGCGCGTTTTCAAGCCGCGCCGCCAGCCTTCGTTCTCTCACAGTTGTCTCCCGGAATGGGGCTACTGCCAAATTCTGTCCAGTGAATGGCGCAGCTCCGCGTCAAGGTCAAGCATTCCGAGTTGAGCTGAATTCAACTGAGTTTGATTGCAGATGCGCAAGACCCGCCTGATCGAGCAATCAGGCGGCGAACCAACCCGCAAAAGGGCCGGTCTACGTGTGGCTTTGCATTCGCCGGCCCTCTAAATGCTAATCCCGTTTGGACGTCTCGTAGTGCGCTGACGCTTCGTAATAATCATTGAAGCCGATCCGGTCGCGGAGTTCAGAAAAGTTCATCAAATCCGGGGTGCGATCTTCATCCGATTTCAGCTTGGCCAAAGTCCCCATCATCGCCTGCATGGCACTGGCCATCAGGGTGAGAGGGTACGCCGCAATGGAAAACCCTATGTCTTCCAGTTCCTTGTGGGAGAGCTCCGGCGTTTCGCCGCCTTCCACGATATTAGCCATTTTTGGGCCTGGGAGTTCGCGGCAGATGGTTTGCATCTCTGAGACAGTCTTCGGCGCCTCGACAAAAAGGATGTCAGCTCCGAGCTCCTTGAACTTTGCCGCACGGTCGATCGCTTCGGTAAGCCCGTGATCATGGCGGGCGTCTGTCCGGGCGAGGATCAGGATGTCGGCGCCAGCATCCTTGGCATCTTGCGCGGCACGGATCCGATCAAAGGCTTCTGCGCGTGAGACGACTGCCTTGCCCGGCGTGTGTCCGCAGCGTTTTGGCGCGAGCTGATCCTCAATCATGACGGCGGCAGCGCCCGCCTTGGCAAATCCGGTGACGGTACGGCGTACATTCATGGCGTTGCCGTAGCCTGTATCCCCATCTGCAATCAGTGGGATCTCGATCGCATCGGTGACGTTACGGGCCTGATCGAGGACTTCGGCATAAGACATCAACCCCAGATCCGGCTGACCGATGCGGGACGCGGAAGTGGCAAAACCTGACATGAAGGTCAGCCCGAAACCCGCTTGTTCAATCAGCTTTGCTGACAACGCATCGAAGCAGCAGGGCATCACATTGAGTTTGTCTTGCGCCAGAAGGGCGCGGAGTTTGTCAGCCTGAGACGGCATGGAATGTCCTTAGAGTTTAAACGGAATATAGAGGGCCAAATCAGTCCAGAGGTACAGTATGACGACGCTCAGCAGCATAAGTGCCAGGAAGGGGAGAACCCCACGTGAGACATCCGCCAAACTGGATCGCGCCACCGACTGGATGACATAGAGATTGAGCCCGACCGGCGGCGTGATCAGTGCACATTCCACCATGACCACCATATAGACCCCGAACCAGATGGGATCAAAGCCAAGGGCCATTGCCGCCGGCAACAGAACCGGGGTCATGATCAAAACCATGGAGAGCGCCTCGAACACCAAACCCATGATCAAGAGCACCACCGACACCACCAGAATGAAGGTAAGCGGCGTATCGATGTTCTGACCGATGAACATCGAGATTTCCTGCGGGATCCGGTAAAGCGTAATCGCCTTGCCGAAGACCTTGGCACCGGCAACAATCAAGAGGATCGCAACGGTGGTCACCATGCTCTCAAAAGCTGCTTCCTTGAAGCCCTGCCAGGTGAGGGTTCTGAGGTAAAGGCCGGTTATCAAAAGCGCGACGGCAAAGCCAATGGCCGCGGCCTCGGTCGGTGTGGCGATCCCAGTATAGATAACACCGATCACCACGCCAGCCAGAACCATGGAGGGCAGGGCGCGGATCGTGCTGGAGATCCGCTCCTTGGTGCTCGTAGGCGGTTCCGGTGTGTAGCCGCCAAACCAACGGGCGTAGATCATGGCAAATGCGATGAAGAGCGCGACCAGCAACAGGCCAGGGCCGATTCCCGCCAAAAACAGCGCGATTACCGACTGTTCAGTGACGAAGCCGTATACGATCATCGGGATCGACGGCGGAATCAGGATCCCAAGCGTGCCACCGGCGGCGAGAAGCCCATAGACGAATTTTTTCTCATACCCCCGGCTGATCATCTCGGGGATCGCAACCGTGCCGATGGTGGCCGCTGTGGCAACGGACGATCCGGAGATCGCTGCAAAGATACCGCAGGAGACAATAGTGGCTACCGCCAATCCGCCCGGCCAATGCCCGACCCAGGCATGCACGGCGGCAAAGAGATCTTTTCCGACCCCGCCTTTCAGCAAGACATTGGACATTAGCAAAAACAACGGCACAGCAATCAGAATAAACCCGTCGAGTGTCGACAGGATGGCCTGCGGCGCCATCAGAGGTGAAAATCCGCCGAACAAAAGCAGGGCCAACCCAAGTCCGCCAAGCGTAAAGGCAACAGGTACCCGGATGAGCAGCAGCGTGAAAAGGGCTAAGAGAATAAGGATTGTTGTCAATGTCCGGCTCCACCTAGAGAAACCGGCCCTTTGGCCGCTTTGCCAAGCTCAATCAGCGCCTGCAGGAACAAGAGTGCAAAGCCAACCGGAATTGCGAGTTCCGTAACCCATGTGGGCAAATCCAGCATGGACCCGGTTGTCCGGCCACGCTCAAAGGAATCGTAGAAAATCCCGAAACCCTTCCAGGCCACAATGGCGCTGAACCCCGCGACAAAGATCATCGCAAGGCCCTGACAGACCCGCTGCGCCGTTAAACCCAGCTGGTTGGTCACCGCATCAACGGCAATATGCCGCCCAGCGCCGAGGATCCAGGGCATTGCGATCATGGAGCCCCAAATGAGGCTCATCTGGGACAACTCCGCAGCCCAAATTGTTGGCGCAACAAAGAGATATCGGGCCGTCACCTCAAAGGTAAGCATGCCGCCGGCCAGAACAAACAAGAGTGCCGATACCCAGGCAAGAGCGAGGGTCAGCTTCGAGAAAACAATCATTTTGTTACCGATGCGCTTCGCGCAATCCTGAAAGAATGAGAGCAGCGCCCATTGTGCCGAAGGCAGCAGCGAATGCAGCCTCAAATCCACGTTGGAATTTTTGATAGGCCAGGGTCATACGGCCCGTCGAAAAAAGCAGAGCGTAAGCGCCATAGACAAGGAAGGCTGAAACGGCCCCAAGCGGCCCGAAAGCAAGAACGGCTGGTGCTTCTAAACCCTGGCCAAACAGAAAGGATGCAACAGCAATCCACATCAAACCCGCTTTCGGATTGCTGAGCACAACGAAGAGGCCAAACCGCCAGTTTCTGAAATCAGACGCTTTCTTACCGGCAGCCCGGATCGTCCCACCAGACGATGGCCATAAAACCGAACGCGCCGCCTTGGCAGCCACATAAAGAAGATAACAGCCGCCGAGGATCTTCATGGCTGTCAGCACAGCCGGAAAAAGATCCAGTAAAACAGCCAGTCCGAACGCAACTGCCGTAACCCAGACAAGAACGCCGGACGCCACACCAAAGGTGACGTAAACGGCCGCACGGCGGCCTTGCCCCAAGGCGGCAGCTGCAACGGCAACCAGGTTTGGACCTGGCGCAGCTTGCGCGGCGACCGTGAGGATCAGGGCCGCCGCATAGGCTTCAACGATATACACGTCGAAACGTCCTAAAGCTTCTGCGCCGCATCCATGACTTGCTTGCCAAGGTCACCGGCTTTTTCGCCATAAGCGTCGTAAACCGGTTGGCTGACCGCTCTCCAGGCAGAGATTTCCTCAGCTGTCGGCCTGTAAACGGACATTCCGTTTTCTTCCGCAGCTGCATACGCATCCGCCTCGATCTGGGACATCCGGTCGCGAACATCATTTTCGGCCGTCAAAGCAGCAGCTTGAATGATTTCCTTGTGAGCGTCCGGCAGGCCATTCCAGAAATCCGTGTTCACAACGACAATGAATTCGATGTCCGCGTGGTTGGTCACGGTAATGGTGTCCATGACTTCCCAAAGCTTCCGGGACTTGACACCGGAAACGCCAGTCATGCCGACATCGACTGTGCCGCGCTGATAGGCGAGGTATTGTTCGGATCCGGAAATGAGCGTTGGAGCGCCACCCGCAGCGGTCACGAAATCGCTGAGGGTCTTGCCGAAGACACGGACTTTTTTACCCTTCATGTCTTCCGGCGTTTTGATCGGTCCGTCCTGAGACAGCATGATCGCACCACCATAGGCCTGCCACCACAGGACAGTTGATCCGGTGTCCTTGATCGCCTCATCGAGCGGTCCGCGGACAGGAGAACCTGGAGCAACAGCTGCGCGGACCTTGTCCTCGGTATCAAAAAGAAACGGCTGATAAAAAATATCGACCGCTGGAATGTCACCGACATATCGGGTCAGGGACGCCACGCCCATCTCGATCGCGCCGGACCCAACGGCAGCGGGCACTTCCTTGTCTTTATAAAGCTGCGCGGAGTCGTAGATTTCGACCGCTATATCACCGTTGGAGTTCTTCTCCACTTCTTCCTTGAACAAGGTAAGGTTTTGACCAAGGTGGCTTGTCAGCGGCAGCTGCAACGAAATACGCAGAGTTGTATCAGCTGCAAAGGATGAGCCGGCAGTCATGCTAAGCGCCATCGCGGCTCCAAGAGCCCACGTAAATGGTTTCATAATTTCCTCCCAATTATGGAAGGCAGTCTGACAAACGAAAAATTTTTGGTCAACAAATCCTTGACCACTTGGCCAAAAAGACCAGCCTCGGCAGGCACAGGACCGTAGAAATCAACATAAGCTTCCCGGGGTTTTCGGCTAACCGGCAGGATACAGATATCGAACATAAAAAAATAAAGAGAACCATCGCCGGCGTGACCTCTCCCGGCGATGGTCCCTACTGGGCGGACCGCGCACCTTCCGCGGTCCGAAAGCTACGATCCACCCAAGCCAGTTACGGCTGAACAGCCGAGAATTCTGCCGGATCGAGCAGGTTGTCCTGGTTTGCATCGGCTGCCTTGAAGGCATCCTCTGTTACATCCGGCATGACGGCAGTGACTTCATCAAAGCTGACAAATCCGTCCCGGTCGCTGTCGACAACATCAAAAGACATGCCCTGAGCAAATACCGCTGAAGAAGCGGTAACGGCACCGAAAAGCACGGCAGCTGCGAGAGACTTGGACATGATATGACCTCCAGTTTTGGTCTTTGTGCTCCGTCGCTCAACCAGACCCCTGCGGCCGGTGAACCGGAACGAGAGAACACTGATTTGAGATCGGGACGGCCAAAAGGCCGCTCAAAGGAACTGTTGGGGCATTGTTGTGACCGCCGGGCTTCGGCAGTCACGTCTCGGTCAAATTATTGTCAAAAGTAGCAATTTCGGACCGCAATAAGGCGGACACAGATTTACGCATAATCCCGCGATCCGAAAATCGCGGATCCGACACGCACATGGGTTGCGCCAAACCCAACGGCAGTCTCGTAGTCAGATGACATACCCATGGAGATCTGAGACAGGCCGTTGCGCGCAGCGATTTTCTGAAGAAGCGCAAAATGCTCCCCCGGGGCCTCATCAACCGGCGGAATACACATCAGACCGACGATGTTCAAACCGACCGTGTCCTTGCATTCCTTTACGAACTGATCGACCTCTTTCGGCGGTATTCCGGCCTTCTGCGGTTCTTCTCCGGTATTCACCTGGATGAAGCACGGCAGATCCCGGCCTTGCTTATCCATTTCAGCTTTGAGGGCTTTTGCGATTTTCTGTCGGTCCACCGTATGGATGACATCGAACGTCGCTACGGCTTCTTTCGCTTTGTTGGACTGCAACGGGCCAATGAGATGCAATTCAATCCCGTCATAGGATCCACGCAGCTCCGGCCATTTTCCCATGGCTTCCTGAACACGGTTTTCACCGAAAACCCGATGACCTGCCTCCAACGCCGGGCGGATGGCATCTGCCTCAAACGTCTTGGACACGGCGATCAAGGTCACAGCGCCTTCGGGCCTGCCATACTCTGCTTCTGCCTTGCGAATGTCTGAAAGAACGTTGGAAAGCTGATCTGCAACGGGGGCCATGAAGACTGCTCTGATTTAGGAATGGAACTTACTCTTTGACATATACGCAGGGTGATACCCCAACAAGGGAAGACTCAAAATCTTAAAAACCGAAACCAACTTTTGGCGGTCGTGATGAGCCAGATCCGCGCTCAAGAAGCCAAAGCACCAAATTGGGCCGTATGCTGAAAGTGAACATGTGGGGCCTAATGGTCATTGAACCCGTTGTTTGTGGCCCAGATTCCCAAACACAATAGCTTTACGGCCCCCGCTCTGCGCATTAAACAGCAGGGTAGCAATAGTTCACTCAAGGCATGTTGACCGCGGCACCGATTTCTGGTGACTGTCCCGCAGTCAGACATTCAAAAAATCCGCCGGGTCCGGCGGCAAGCAAACGGCAATAATTGATGGCAACGGAACGGTACAATGCGCGCGAAGTAGAAGCGCGCTGGCAAAAGACTTGGAACGACAAAGACGTCTTCGTCACCCACAATGACGATCCACGCGACAAATACTACGTCCTTGAGATGTTCCCGTACCCGTCCGGCCGAATTCATATGGGCCACGTTCGCAACTATGCCATGGGTGATGTGGTAGCCCGCTTCAAACGTGCCAAGGGTTTCAACGTCCTTCACCCGATGGGTTGGGATGCCTTCGGGATGCCGGCCGAAAACGCTGCGATGCAGAACAAGGTCCACCCGAAAGACTGGACCTATGAAAACATCGCCACCATGCGCGAACAACTCAAGATCATGGGTCTGTCTCTTGACTGGAGCCGTGAATTCGCGACCTGTGATGTTGCCTACTACAAGCAGCAGCAGGCGCTTTTCCTGAAGTTTTTGGAAGCCGGTCTGGTCTACCGCAAAAACGCTAAGGTCAACTGGGACCCGGTCGACATGACCGTCCTTGCCAACGAGCAGGTGATCGATGGCCGCGGCTGGCGCTCCGGCGCGCTTGTCGAGCAGCGTGAGCTGACCCAATGGTTTTTCAAGATTTCCGATTTTTCGGAAGACCTTCTGGAAGCGATCGAGACACTTGATCGCTGGCCGGACAAAGTCCGCCTGATGCAGAAGAACTGGATCGGCCGATCAGAAGGTCTGCGTGTCCGCTTTGAGTTTATCGAGGCTGCCCCGACGGGCGACACAACGCTGGAAATCTTCACCACACGGCCGGATACTTTGTTTGGCGCGTCCTTCATGGGCCTGTCTCCGGATCATCCGATTTCGGTGAAGCTGGCGGAGACCAATCCGGAGCTAAAGGACTTCATCGAGGAATGCCGGCGCGTCGGCACGTCAGAAGAAGCCATTGAAAAGGCTGAGAAGAAGGGCATCGATACCGGTCTCAAGGTCAAGCACCCGTTGGACGCTTCCATCGAGTTGCCGGTATACGTCGCCAATTTCATTCTGATGGACTACGGCACAGGCGCCATCTTCGCCTGTCCGGCACACGATCAGCGTGACCTGGATTTTGCCCGCAAATACGGCCTCTGCGTCAAACCGGTTGTTCTGCCGAAAGATACCGATCCGGCAACTTTTGAAATTGGCGACGAGGCCTACACCGACGACGGCACGATCTTTAACTCCGACTTCATGAACGGAATGACGATTGCCGATGCGAAAAACGCCGTTGCGGAAAAGTTGGAAGCCATCAAGGTAGACGATGGGCCGCAAGCCGAGCGTCAGGTGAATTACCGCCTGCGCGACTGGGGCATTTCCCGCCAGCGCTACTGGGGCTGTCCGATCCCGGTCATCCATTGTGACGACTGCGGCGTTGTTCCAGAAAAAGATGAAAATCTGCCAGTGCAGCTGCCGGACGACATCAATTTCGACAAGCCAGGCAATCCGCTGGACCGCCATCCAACTTGGCGTGACACCACTTGCCCGAATTGCGGCAAGCCGGCCAAACGTGAAACCGACACGATGGATACGTTTGTCGATTCGTCCTGGTATTTCGCGCGTTTTACCGCACCTGACTGTGATCAGCCGACCGACCCGAAAGCTGCAACCGATTGGCTTCCGGTCGATCAGTATATCGGCGGAATTGAGCACGCGATCCTGCACTTGCTGTATTCGCGGTTCTTCACACGGGCGATGCAAAAGGTTGGTGCGCTTGATCTGAAAGAGCCGTTCAAGGGCCTCTTCACGCAAGGCATGGTTACGCATGAGACCTACCGGCGCGGTGGAGACGGCTCCAATGGCGAGTGGGTCTCACCGGCCGAAATCAAGATCGAGGAAAAGGACGGTCAGCGCGTTGCGTCCATGCTGGACAGCGGTGAAAACGTTTCCATCGGCTCCATCGAGAAGATGTCGAAGTCCAAGAAGAACACGGTTGATCCGACGGACATCATCGACACTTACGGCGCCGACACAGCCCGCTGGTTCATGTTGTCAGACAGCCCGCCCGAGCGCGATGTCATCTGGACCGAAGATGGTGTCCAGGGCGCGTGGCGCTTTGTTCAACGCGTATGGCGTTTGATCGGTGAAATCGCCGAAAAGACAGAGCCGCGAAATTCCTCTGTTCCGGCCATGTCTCAAAAAGCCGAAGACCTGCGCCGCGCGACCCACAAAACCCTAGCTGCTGTCTCCAACGATCTGGAAGGCCTCGGCTTCAACCGCGCCGTTGCGCGCCTTTATGAGTTGGTCAATACGTTGAGCAAAGCGTTCAACGAGGGCCTGGAAGATCAGGGCAAGGAATACGCGGTTCGGGAAACGGTTGATTACCTCGTCCAGATGATGGCGCCCATGATGCCGCACCTCGCTGAGGAATGCTGGTCTGAGCTGGGTCATGACAGCCTGATCTCCGAAGCGGCCTGGCCGGAAGCAGATCCCTCGCTGTTGGCTGAAGATACAGTGACGTATCCGATCCAGATTAACGGCAAACGGCGCGGTGAGCTGAGTATTTCAAAAGAGGCCTCCAAAGAGGAGGTCGAAGCAGCTACCTTGGCGCTGGACTATGTGCAAAAAGCGCTTGACGGGAAATCACCGAAGAAGCTGATCGTTGTGCCACAAAGGATTGTCAATGTCGTTGTTTGACCAAGTTTTGACATCGAGCCGGATTACCAGAAACCTTGCTCTGGCGGGCTTTTTGACCTTTGGTACATTGGCAGGCGGATGTCAGATCCGCCCGCTCTATGGCACCACAGCAACAGGCTTCGGCGGGACACAAACCGTGTCCTCCGATCTTGCAGCGATCGATATTGAATCCATCGGCACCGATGTCTCTGGCCGCACACTTTACAACGAACTGACCTTCAATTTTGAGCGTGGCACAACTGCCCCGGCCAAGAAGTACCGATTGAAGGTTCTGGAAGACACCAGCACAGCTTCTGTCGCAGTCGAACAGTTCTCTGATGTTCCGTCGGCCTATACTTTGACCATGAACGCGTCTTTCGTCCTGAGTGACCTTGAAACCGACAAGACACTGATGACAGGACGGTCCTTCCAATCCGCCTCATATGACTTCTCCAGCCAGCGTTTCGCCAACTTAAGGGCGCAACGGGATGCAGAAGAACGTGTTGCAAAGGCGGTCGCAGAAGACATCACAGCCCGGATTGCCGGATACTTCGCAACCCATCAGGGTTCATAAAGAAAAGGCTAAACACACGTGTCCACGCTCAAGGCCGCGGAGATTGACCGGTTCGTCGCCAGTCCCCCGGATGGCGGCGGCGTAGTCCTCGTGTTCGGCCCGGATACCGGTCTGGTATCCGAACGTGCCAGCCGCCTTGTTGCCAAGGCGTCCGAAGGCGACAGTGATCCGTTCAACCTCATAAAAATTGACGCCTCTGAACTCAGTTCGGACAGCAGCCGTCTGATCGATGAGGTGCTTACCGTTCCGCTGTTTGGTGGCCGCCGTATTGTGTGGGTCAAGGATGCCGGCGGTAAAAACCTGGTGCCGTCGGTCGATCCCGTCTTAAAGCTGGATGATTGGCAAACATTGGTTGTTCTGGAAGCCGGCGACATCAAAAAAGGTGTTGGTCTGCGCAAACTGATCGAGCCACATAAAAAGGCTGTCGCGTTGCCGTGTTATGCGGACAACGACCGCGGCATTGACCACTTGATTGATGAAGAAACACGCGAAGCAGGCCTGACCATCTCCCGCGAAGCCCGCGCCGCCCTTCACAGCCTCTTGGGCGGCGATCGGATGGCCAGCCGGGGCGAACTCAAGAAACTCTGTCTGTACGCCATGCAGAAAGAGCGGATTGACACCGAGGACGTGGAAGCCATCATCGGCGATGCTTCGGCATTTGAAACATCTGAATTAATCGATGCAGCCGCTGGCGGCGATTTGTCGACACTCGATCATGGCCTGGAGCGCCTGACGGATGCCGGATCCAAAGCCTCGGTGATTGCCAATCAGGCGCTCAAACATTTCCAATCTTTACATCGGATGCGAATCGAAATCGACGCTGGGAAAAGTGCCCAGCAAGTCGTCGACGGTCAGCGCCCGCCCATTTTCTTCAGCCGCAAACCGAAATTCAGTCAGCAGCTGCGAATTTGGACCATTAAGGATTTGGAACGTGCAATGGGCATCCTGAGTGAGGCTACGCGGGTGTCCCGTCTGAACGACAATTTGGGAGTTCCGGTCCTCTCAGAGGCCCTACTGACGGTCGGCCGCGCCGCGCGCGCGCGCAGCCAACGCCGCTGACATAAAGGAAAAGGCCGGGAAATCCCGGCATTGATTACTTAAGTCTTTCACGCCAGTTCTCATCGGTTTTCAACGCCCAGCAGCCGGCAAATCTGATCGAGCTGTTCCAAAGACGTGTATTTGATCTTCAGATCGCCAGACTCTTTACCGGATTTGTGACCGACGGTGACTTTCAGTCCCAGCGTGTCTGCCAGCCGCTTTTCCAAAGCTTTCGTATCGGCGTCCTTTTGCAGCTTTTCGGTCGGGGTTTTTTCGCCCTTCAACTTCGCCAGTGCATCGGGGTCCTGAGCGAGCTTTTCCGCATCGCGCACCGTCAGACCCTTTTCAACGATCAGTTCGGCCAAGGCAGCCGGATCATCAACCGTAATCAGCGCCCGCGCATGACCAGCCGTCAAAAGCCCCTCAGCCAGATAGTCTTTGACTGAATTCGGCAGCTTCAACAGCCGCATGGTGTTGGCAACATGGCTCCGGCTTTTGCCGATAACCTTGGCTAACTCACCCTGGCTGTAGCTAAAATCGGCAGTGAGCTGCTCATAACCCATCGCTTCTTCGATCGGATTGAGATCCGCCCGCTGCACGTTCTCGATGATCGCCAGCTCCAGAGCTTCCTGATCCGTGACATCACGGATAATGATCGGCGCTTCATGAAGCCCAGCCCGCTGCGCGGCCCGCCAGCGCCGCTCGCCGGCGATGATCTCAAACCGGTTCGTTTTCCCGGCTGCAGGGCGAACAAGGATCGGCTGCACGATACCTTTGGCTTTTAGAGATTCGGAAAGGTCCGCCAGATCCTTTTCCGTGAAAGTCTTACGCGGATTGCGCGGGTTTGGCTCGATATGCTCAATCGGGACCCTGCGGCTGTCGCGAACCACTTTTTCAGGTGCTGGAGATGCCTCTTGCGCTGAATCGCCAATGAGAGCTGCTAGACCGCGGCCAAGCCGCTTGTTTTTGACGTCCTTGTCCGCCATTCCGCACCTTTTTCTTTTTATTTCAATAAGTTATGAAGGATCAACTCATATGTGGCCTGACCGATCCTTCCAACATGTCAATTCGGACCCGATTCAACCGGTTCTTAGGCTGCAACGCTGCGCAGCTGCCGCTCCCGCTGAATGATTTCAGAAGCAAGGCGGAGATACGCCTGACTTCCCGCACATTTCAGGTCATAGAGCAGCGCCGGTTTGCCATAGGACGGTGCCTCGGAGATCCGAACGTTGCGCGGTATGATCGTGTCATAAACGGCTTCGCCCATCGTTTCGCGAACATCCGCAACGACCTGACTGGAGAGATTGTTCCGGCTGTCATACATCGTCAGAACGATCCCGTGGATGCTGAGCTCCGGGTTCAAAGCAGATTTCACCTGCTCGACCGTGCTCAGCAACTGGCTCAAACCTTCAAGCGCAAAGAACTCGCACTGCAGCGGAACCAGGATCGAGTGGCTTGCAGACAGCGCGTTGATCGTGAGCAAGTTCAAGGACGGCGGGCAGTCTACAAGGACGTAGGTAAAGCCAATTTCCTTGAAGAGCCGGGAATGCGTCAGGTTTTCGATCGCATTGCGCAGCCGGAACGCCCGGTCGCTGGTAGACGCAATTTCAAGCTCTAGGCCGAGAAGGTCCATGGTGGACGGAGCCACCCACAAGCGTTGAACCGCGGTTTCGCGGATCGCCTCGTCCATCGCGCAGTCGCCGCTCAGGATTTCATAAGTCGACAGGCCGCGGTCCCGGTGCTCGATCCCAAGACCCGTCGAAGCGTTCCCCTGCGGATCAAGATCGATAACGAGGACTTTCTCCCCGATTGCGGCAAGCGCCGTTCCGAGGTTGATGGCCGTGGTGGTTTTCCCAACCCCGCCCTTTTGATTCGCGAGTGCGAGCACACGCGGCATTTCGGGAAGTATGTTCATTACCACCACACCTTCCAGGCTACTTTGACCGGGCTGATATATTTGAAAAGAGGAGCATCCGGCTCAAAGGATCAACAACACTTTCCTTTTCTACCAGATCGAACTGCCAAGAGTCAGACACTTCATCGAGTTCCCGACGAAAATCCTGGCCTTTGTGGAAAACGGCCTTTGACCCCTGTGCCGTAAACGGCTCGGCAAGATCAAAAAGCAGATTCAAAGAGGCCAAGGCTCGGGCAGAAACAGCATCCACCGGGCCATGGCTCCACCCTTCCGCAACCGATTCGATCCGGCCCGCGTGGACAGTCCCTTTCGATCCGGTCTCTCTCAAAGCCGTCCGAAGGAACGCCGCCTTCCGCTGATTGCTCTCGATCATGTGGACATGGGCATCCGGCTCGTCTGCCAGAAGGATCGCCGTCACAACGCCCGGGAACCCACCGCCGCTTCCGATATCCACCCAGACCTTCGCCTCTGGATAACTCCACTGCGTTTGCAGGCTATCCGCTACATGGCGGGTCCAGATATCCGGAATTGTAGACGGAGCAATGAGGTTTTGTGCGGGTTGCCACTTCAAAACCAGATCCACATAAATCTGGAGACGATCCAACGTTTCACGTGAAACATCCCCAAACTTATACACAGCATCTCCAGAACCATTCAACACCACCGGGCGCCCCATCAGGCCGCCCCGCGCTGAGACTGACGTTTCAAATGGGAGAGGATCAGTGTCAGAGCTGCAGGGGTCATCCCATCCATGCGCGACGCCTGCCCCAATGTCGCAGGCCGAATGTCCGCGAGCTTTTGTTTGACTTCATTGGACAACCCGACAATCGCTTCGTAATCGAAATCATCGGGGATTCCCAAAGCCTCATCGCGCTTCAAGGCTTCGATGTCGGCCGTCTGCCGCTCTAGGTAAACAGCATAAAGAGCATCCGTTGTAACCTGCTCGACAACTGCAGGATCCATATGCCCGAGCTCCGGCCAAACCATTTGCAGCCCATCAAACGTGACTTTCGGATAGGATAACAGATCGAAGGCGGAACGGCGGACGCCATCCTGATTGACAGGCAACCCCTTTTTTGTCGCTTCGTTCGGGGTCACCGTCAGGCTCTGCAGCAAATCGCGCGCAGCCAAGATCTTTTCCATCTTCGCTTCATAGGCGGCACGGCGGTCATCAGACACGCAGCCGATCTCAATTCCAAGAGGCGTCAAACGTTGATCCGCATTGTCTGCTCTGAGCGACAACCTATACTCCGCCCGTGAGGTAAACATGCGATAGGGTTCTGTGATTCCGCGGGTGATGAGATCATCGATCATAACGCCGATATAGCCTTGGGACCGGTCAACGATAAACGGCGCCTTGTCCGCGACCTTCAACGCGGCATTCAAACCAGCCACAAGACCTTGAGCACCCGCCTCTTCATAGCCGGTCGTTCCATTGATCTGACCTGCGAGGTAAAGACCCGCACACCGTTTGGCTTCCAGGGTTGCCCGCAATTCGCGCGGGTCGACGTGGTCATACTCGATGGCATATCCCGGCTGAATGACCTCAACGTTCTCTAGCCCTGGGATAGTCCGCAAGAAGGCAATCTGCGCATCTTCCGGCAACGAGGTGGAAATCCCGTTTGGATAAACCGTGTGATCATCGAGACCCTCAGGCTCCAGGAAAATCTGGTGGCCATCCCGATCGCCGAAGCGGACGATTTTGTCTTCAATGGATGGGCAATAGCGAGGACCGCGGCCCTTGATCTCACCGGAATACATTGCAGAGCGATCAAGATTGTCCCGGATTATCTGATGTGTTTCCGGCGTCGTCCGCGTGATGTGACACGGGATCTGAGGGATCGAAATCTTGTCGGTCAGCGTAGAGAACGGGATCGGTTCTTCGTCGCCCGGCTGCTCTTCCAGCCGATCCCAGTGAATTGTCCGGCCATCCAGTCGCGCAGGCGTACCCGTTTTCAAACGGCCAAGGTCAAAACCAATCTGTTCCAGCGAGTGAGACAGCCCCATTGCGGGCGCCTCACCAGACCGCCCAGCCGGGATCTTTCTGTCGCCGATATGGATCAGCCCGCGCAGGAATGTCCCGCTTGTCAAAACCACCGCGCCGCAGTCAATTACCTGACCAGACGCAAGAACGATGCCTGTCACGGATCTCGCATCTGCACCAGAGAACCGGAGCTGCTCAGCTTCGCCCTCCACAACGGTGAGATTTTCTACAGCGGCGATCTCACGCTGCATTGCTTCCCTGTACAGTTTCCGGTCCGCTTGCGCTCTCGGACCACGGACGGCTGGACCTTTGCGGCGGTTGAGCATTCGGAACTGAATACCGCCCTGATCAGCGACGCGTCCCATAAGGCCGTCGAGTGCATCGATCTCACGAACGAGATGGCCCTTCCCCAATCCTCCGATCGCCGGGTTACAGGACATCACGCCAATGGTCTCGAACTTGTGCGTTACAAGCGCAGTCTTAGCGCCCATGCGAGCCGAGGCAGCTGCTGCTTCGCAGCCGGCATGGCCGCCGCCAATTACCACAACATCAAACGATAGAACCTGATCGTTCATAGTCTCACCGCTTGTCCGGGTCGCTCTTTTTGCCGCGCGCCCGGCCATTCACATTCTGATTTCGGGATCATATCCGGATCTGAGCCGGAGTGTCAGACACAGCAAAAGCCGGTCTTGTTGCCGCCTTTATACGCCGGACCTACCCCTTAGGTCAAAAGAGATTTCGACACTGGGAGGCAGCCATGCTGAAGCTAGGGTCGCTCCACGCTTCAAAAAGCGGACATGATTCACGTGAAACATATTCCGGTTCTGAACCGATCCAGTCTTTCCCTGAATTGATTCACGTGAAACAATCTACTTCCCGATACAGAAATCCCGAAAGATCACATCGAGAAGATCCTCGACATCAATCCGACCCGTGATCCGGCCCAGGCTGTCCGCAGCCCGCCGCAGATCTTCGGCCCTGAGTTCTGTTGGCAAATGATCTGAGGATACGGCCTGACCCAGGCCAGACAGACAGTCGTTCAGGTAATGGCGGTGCCTTGCCCGTGTTGCCAGGGGTGCCTCGCCAACAGAAATCGTTTCCTCTGCAAAACGTGTCAGGGCATCAAACAGACCCTTCATTCCCTCATCGGACTTGCTTGATGCAGGAATTTTCTCGGTTATTCCGGAAGAGTCTTGTTCCGGAAGAGTCTCAAGATCGGCCTTTGTCCGCACCGTCCAGACAGGAACCCGGTCGGCGACATCCTCCGGAAGACCTGCCTGCGGGTGATCGGGTTCAACACCACCGGGTTCAACAGCCCAAAGAACGAGGTCCGCCTGACGTCCACGCTCTTCTGCACGGCGAATGCCTTCCCGCTCGACAATACCATCTGTCTCCCGAAGGCCTGCGGTGTCCACAAGGGTGACCGGATACCCGCCAAGATCAAGATGCACCTCGATCACATCCCTGGTCGTTCCCGCTTCCTCGGTGACGATGGCCACATCCCGGCCGGCGATCGCATTCAGCAAGCTCGACTTGCCTGCGTTGGGAGCCCCCATCAAAACCACTTGCAAGCCGGATCGCAAACGCTCGCCGCTTCTGGATTGTTCAAGGTGACGGGTAACTTCGCTTTGAAGTGTGGCGGCCTCTTTCCAGACTTCATCCGCGACACTGCCGGGGACATCCTCCTCATCGGCGAAATCGAAATCAGCTTCGATCATCGCCCGCATGTGTATGAGACGCTTACGCCAGTCTTCATAAAGCGATCCAAGGGCGCCACCCATTTGGCGGACAGCCTGTTTCCGCTGGCTTTCTGTTTCAGCGGCAATCAGATCCGCGAGCCCCTCCACCTCGGTCAGATCCATCCGGCCCCGGTCAAAGGCCCGGCGGGTAAACTCACCGGGCTCGGCGGGGCGGCAGTTTGGAAATTCGCCCAATATGCGAAGCATCGCAGCAACGACAGCGCGGCCGCCATGGCACTGAAACTCGACAACATCTTCACCGGTGAAACTTGCAGGCCCCTCAAAGAAAAGGACCAACGCCTGATCAATGATCTCTTGGGAAGCCGGATCGCGAAGCCTGGAAAGCATGGTCTTTCGTGGCGCGGGTATCCTACCGCACAGCGCCACTGTAGCGGTTCTGGCTTCAGGACCGGAGACGCGGATTACAGCGACCCCCGAAGGCACTGCACCACTCGACAACGCATAGATCGTGTCAGCCATAATACTTTCCGTTTCAGAGGTATTCTGCTGCCTCTTTAACAAGAAGCACGTGCGTTCGAAAGATGGTCGTGGCCCTGGTTCCTGATCGGAACTCAGTTTTATCAACTCTCCAGATTTGGAACAGAGAGACGTTGCACAGCCGAATCAAACTAGGTCGTGAGAACGATAGATAGACTTTTCTGTTTCACGTGAATCAAGCGGCTATGTCTGTCACACAGATGACCAACTCAGGACAGGGATTATGAGGCTCTCATCACAGTCTTCCCAACTACGGAGCCTTATCCAAAAAACAATCCGTACCCGATTCAGTTCGGATTCACGTGAAACAATTTTCGGATCGTCAATTCCGGTATCAAGTTTCTGAAAAGCCGCCCCACCCTGTGGATGTGTGTTTCACGTGAATCTCTGAAGCACAAAAGTTCCGGCTCAACTGCATTGGTCACATCCGACGGCTAGCCCAAGTCTCGCGGTCTAGACGGTACAAAACATGGAGTGCAAGCACATCGGTATCTGAAAGCATCGGGTGGAGAAAGTCATCTGCCGGATCCCGACCCATACCGACACGCGCCATAACCTTTTGAGAAGGAATGTTCGTTTCTGAGGTGAAAGAAACAATTTCGTCAAGACCTATGGTTTCAAAACCGAATCGAAGCCAAGCTAATGCGGCTTCACTTGCGTAACCCTTTCCCCAGGCTGAACGCTTCAAACGCCAGCCAATTTCCACGCATGGATCAAATGGAAGCGGCTTGGGGTATGCGGGAATACTCAAGCCGACAAACCCAAGAAACTCCGATGTCTCTTTGGTTTCCACTGGCACGAAACAAAAGCCATCCTGTTCTTGCTTTGCCTTCGCCTTATCAATCAAAGCGGTGGTTTGATCGTAGGTGAGCGGCTCGGGAAAATACCGCATGACCTCAGGGTCAGCGCACATTTGGGCAAATGGTTCGAGATCGGCATCCTGCCAACTGCGGCAGATTAACCGCTCCGTTTCCAGGAGAATGTCTTGGGTCATAAAACGGGTCCGAATCTAAAACTGGATTCACGTGAAACAGGTCTTAACAAAAGGTAAAGGCGTGACCCAATCTGGATCACGCCTCCACCGGTAACAATGATCGTTGGATGAAACGATCAGGTGTTCATGCTGTCGAAGAAGTCGTCGTTCGACTTTGTCTGCTTCAGCTTGTCGAGTAGGAATTCGACCGCGTCCACCGTTCCCATCGGATTGAGGATCCGGCGCAGAACGAATGTCTTCTTGAGACGCTCCGGTGGAACCAGCAGTTCTTCCTTACGTGTACCGGACCGCTGAATATCAATCGCAGGATAAACACGCTTGTCGGAGATTTTGCGATCAAGGATGATTTCGGAGTTACCCGTTCCCTTGAACTCTTCGAAGATAACTTCATCCATCCGACTGCCGGTATCGATCAGCGCCGTGGCTATGATGGTGAGCGAGCCACCCTCTTCGATGTTACGAGCCGCACCAAAGAAGCGTTTTGGACGTTGCAGCGCATTGGCATCAACACCACCGGTCAGAACCTTACCGGAAGACGGCACAACCGTGTTGTAGGCGCGGCCAAGGCGAGTGATGGAATCCAGCAGGATAACAACGTCACGGCCATGTTCAGTGAGACGCTTTGCCTTCTCGATCACCATTTCGGCGACCTGAACGTGGCGGGAGGCCGGTTCGTCAAATGTGGACGAGACCACTTCGCCGTCGACCGTCCGTTGCATGTCCGTCACCTCTTCCGGACGCTCATCGATCAAAAGAACGATCAAATAGCATTCAGGATGATTGTTGGTGATCGACTTTGCAATATTCTGCAGGAAGACGGTCTTACCAGTCCGCGGCGGCGCCGTGATCAATGCACGCTGGCCCTTACCAAGCGGAGCAACCAGATCGATCACCCTGGAGGACAGATCCTTAATCGTCGGATCTTCGATCTCCATCTTGAACTTTTCATCCGGATACAGCGGCGTCAGGTTGTCAAAGTGAACCTTGTGCCGGGCCTTGTCCGGGTCTTCAAAATTGATCGTGTTGACTTTCAAAAGCGCAAAATACCGTTCGCCCTCTTTCGGGCTCCGGATCTGGCCTTCGACAGTATCCCCTGTCCGCAGTGAGAACCGCCGGATTTGAGACGGAGACACATAGATGTCGTCTGGACCCGGCAGGTAATTGGCGTCTGGCGACCGCAGGAAGCCAAAACCATCCTGCAGGACTTCAACAACACCTTCGCCGATGATCTCTACGTCTTGAGCAGCAAGGTTCTTCAGGATTGCGAACATCAGCTCCTGCTTGCGCATGGTGCTGGCGTTTTCGACTTCAAGCTCTTCCGCTTTTTGCAAGAGCTCGGTCGGTGTTTTTTGTTTTAGGTCTTTGAGTTTCATTTCCCGCATCGAGTTTGGGGTCTTAACGTTGATAAGGATATTGGTTTGGAAGGTCGTTCCGGACCCAGGAAGATGGGAGGGCCGGAAAAATCTGAAAGACGTCTAGCTGTGTCCAGATTGCCGGTGAACGCGGGATATTAAGCTACGCAGCGTCACCAAATTGAAGTGGCTCGAAGATACGTTGTTTTATCGGCGAGCGCAAGACAGGAAATCTGCCGGTTCTTTGGGCATTGTTGCATCGCACCCAAAAAAGGCGGCCATCCGTTCGATTGCCGCCTTTCTTAACGTCATTTTTCAGACCGAAATCAGAATGGTTTCACAATCACCAGAATGACAACGATAATCATGATCACTGTCGGTATCTCATTGATCATCCGGAAATAGCGGGTGGACCGGGTATTCTGATCGGCTGCAAACGCCTTCACGCATTTGGACAGATGTCCGTGAAACCCGGACATGATGAACACAAGGAGAAGCTTGGCGTGAAACCAGCCGTCGCTCCAGGCGTTCAATTCGTAAGCGGTCCAAAGACCAAACACCCATGATGCAATCATGGCCGGTGTCATAATGGCTTTCAGCAGCCGCCGTTCCATTACCTTGAACGTTTCCGATTGGACAGAGCCAACCTCTGCGTCCACGTGATAAACGAACAGCCGCGGCAGATAGAGCAAACCGGCCATCCAAGCGATGATGGAAATGACGTGAAGGGACTTCACCCAGAGATAAAGGTCCATCGATTATCCCTGTTTCACCATCTCAACCATCCGCGCAACGTTGTCCGGATCCGCGTCCGGCGTCACCCCATGGCCGAGATTGAAGATGAACGGTCCTTTGTCAAACGTCTTCAGGATGTGCTGAACACCGTCTTCCAATGCCTTTCCGCCGGCGACCAGGCGCATTGGATCCAGATTGCCCTGGATTGGTACCTGTTTCTGGATCTCCAGAGCCAAATGGTCCGGTGCGGTCCAGTCGAAGCCAACCGCATCTACACCAGTGCCTTTGATGTAGGCTTGCATGCGAGCGGATGAGGCTTTCGGGAAACCGATGATCTTGGCATCCGGCCGGGCTGCTTTCACACCGTCAACAATCTTGCGCGTCGGTTCAATACACCACCGCTGAAACCCGGTATCATCCAGAACACCTGCCCAGGTATCAAAGATTTGAAGTGCATCAGCGCCCGCATCCAGCTGCCGGATCAGATAGGAGATCGACGCTGTGACCAACTCATCAATGAAACGCTGCATCAGATCCGGATCCTTGTAAGCGCCAACACGGGCAGCCACCTGATCCTGCGTCGTGTGACCGGCAACCGAATAACAGGCAACCGTCCAGCAAGCCCCACAAAAGCCGAGAAGAGTAGTTTCCTCTGGCAGCTCCGCCCGAAGTCGCGAAACCGTCTCTATGACCGGTTTGAGATGATCCTCGGCTCGGTCCTGCTCAAGACGATCGATCAAATCAGCTGAGAGAGGTTCCAGTACCGGTCCACGGCCTTCTTCAAACCTTACCGGATATCCGATGGCGTCGGGTACGACGAAGATGTCCGAGAACAAAATGCTTGCATCAAAGCCATACCGGCGGATCGGCTGGAGAGTGACCTCTGTTGCAAGATCCGGAGTGTAACAAAAATCGAGGAAGTTTTTCGCCTTGGCTCTGACTTCCCGGTATTCGGGGAGATAGCGGCCAGCTTGTCGCATCATCCAGATGGGGGGTGGCCAGATCTTTTCTCCTGAGAGAACCCGCATTACGGCTCTGTCTTTGGACTTCATACGGTCGCGCCTTTCCCACATTTCAAAACTAATAAGATTCTATATTTGAATCTGTTTCTTTTATTAGAGCGTGGATTACCGGGATCCTTTTTCATCCACAATCCATCACTCCGATATCTGTTTAGGGAAAAATCCGGCAGCAAACACGCGCTAACTCCTCCCCAGGAGTCGATAACAAAATTTCGCGCGCAATTACAGCGATTTAGAAAAGTGTTTACCTTTCGTTAAGAAATTGGGCGTTGGTGGATAGCCTGTCGAAATGTCACAGGCCTCATGTTGATCCACAAAAGCCCACAACCGTTCCGGTTTCAGTTTCCCGGCGTTTAGACATTGTTAATAAAATCGGCGGAGCGGGCATAAATACGTGCTAGGCAAAGAATAATGACGATAACACCCAATTCATCAACACCCCTGGGGATGATACCGTGAATAAGACGAGACACTACTTCCATCTGCACCTTGTCTCGGATTCCACCGGTGAAACTCTCATGACGGTCGCGCGGGCGGCCACGGTCCAATATGAGAATGTTCAGGAAATCGAGCATGTCTATCCGCTGGTGCGCTCGCAAAAACAGTTGGATCGGGTCATCAGTGAAATCGAAAAAGCCCCGGGGATTGTACTCTACACGCTCGTCGACGAGGAAATTGCCCAACGGCTGGAGCAAAAGTGCCGGGAGCTGGGTACGCCTTTCGTAAATATTCTCGATCCGGTTTTCGCGGTGTTTCAATCCTATCTGAATGTCACGCAGACCCACAGAATAGGCGGGCAGCATGAAATGGATGCGGAGTATTTCAGCCGGATGGAGGCGCTGAACTACACTATGATGCATGACGACGGACAGATCTGGGACGATCTGGAATCGGCAGATATCGTGCTCCTTGGAATTTCACGAACGTCCAAAACACCGACGTGCATCTATCTTGCGAACCGCGGTATCAAGGCGGCAAACGTGCCTTTGGTGCCTGACATTCCACTCCCGGAAAGCGTCAAATCCTTGAAGAATCCGATGGTGATCGGTTTGATCGCGTCGGCGGAACGGATCCAACAGATTCGGCGGAACAGGGTTTTATCATTAAATTCAGAAAGTTATAACGATCAGTATGTTGACCGAAAGGAGATTTCCCGAGAGATCAACATGACCCGGCGTCTGTGTTCTGAACACAATTGGCCTCTGATTGACGTAACGCGCCGGTCGATTGAAGAAACGGCTGCGGAAATACTGACTTTGTTCAAAGACTACAAGACAGCACGTGAAAACGGAGTATCGGAGTAATCCGGGCTTTTCATTTCAAGAGGATATCATGGCACTGGTTTTGGCAAGCGGCAGCAAGATCCGCGCTGAACTGATGAGAAATGCGGGTCTGACCATCGATGTCGATCCGGCAAATGTGGACGAACGCGCCGTGGAGGCTCCGCTCCTGAAAGCCGGGTTCCCACCGGAAGACTTGGCCAGTGTTCTGGCGGAAGCAAAGGCAAATGACGTCAGTGCGCGCCGCTCGGGCGAACTGGTGATCGGTGCAGATCAGATCCTTGCGTTTGAAGGCGAGCGCCGGACCAAACCGGACGATATGGAAGCGGCCCGCCGGCAATTGCTTGCATTTTCCGGAAAAACTCATGAACTCCTGTCAGCTGGCGTGATCTCCAAGGATGGTGAAGTGATTTGGCGGCACGTGTCGACGGCACGTTTGACCATGCGCACATTGTCGCCGGCATTCGTCGGCCACTATCTGGCTGAGGCGGGCGACGACGTTTTGTCGAGTGTCGGTGCTTATCAGCTGGAAGGGTTAGGTCTCCAACTCTTTGAAAAGATTGATGGTGACTATTTCACGATCCTCGGTTTACCGATGCTGCCGCTGTTGGCGCAGCTGCGGGAACTCGGAGTGATCGAGGCATGAGTGGGGAGACCAGAAAAGCCGCGATCACGGGCTTTCCGGTCGATCAATCTCGGTCTCCGCTCGTGCATGGATATTGGCTCAAGAAACACGGCCTTGATGGAGAGTATGGCCGGGTGTCGGTGACACCAGAAAGAGCTGATGCATTTTACGAGGATTTTGCCGCCTCCGGATTGATCGGCGCGAATGTGACAGTGCCGCACAAGGAGGTCGCCGCCGCCGCCTGTGCACATCTGGATGATGCGGCCAAAGCCATGGGTGCCGCCAACACACTCTGGCTGGATGAGACTGGGGCCTTGTGTGGTGCAAACACCGATGGGCTGGGCTTTCTGGGAAATCTGGATCAGTTGGCGCCCGGTTGGGATCCTTCTAACGGGACAGCAGTGGTTATGGGCGCCGGCGGCGCGGCCCGGGCCATCATATGGGCTCTGCTCTCCCGTGGATTCACAGCAGTGCATATTGTCAATCGAACCTTTGAAAAAGCGAAGGTTCTTGAGTATCAGTTTGGTTCAAAAACGAAGGCGTACGCTTGGGACAAGTTGGGGACACTTCTTGGAGAAACAGATCTCTTGGTGAACACGACGGCGCTTGGCATGACAGGAAAAGCATCGCTGAAAATTGATCTTGAACCGTTGCCGGTGTCCGCACTTGTGACAGACATTGTCTATGTGCCTTTGGAAACCGATCTTCTCAAACAGGCCCAAAAACGGGGCAACAAAACGGTCGATGGCCTGGGCATGCTGCTTCACCAGGCCGTGCCCGGATTTGAGCGTTGGTTTGGCGTTCGGCCCGAGGTCGATAAGGAATTGCGCGATCTGGTTCTGGCGGATCTCGGGGTGACACCGTGATCAAGCTTGGATTGACCGGTTCCATTGGGATGGGAAAATCGACGACCGCCAAGATGTTTGCTGAACTGGGTGTGCCCGTCCACGATTCAGACGCGACAGTGCACGCGCTCTATTCAGGACGCGCGGCACCATTGATCGAAGCAGCTTTTCCCGGAACCGTGGTTGACGGGACCGTCGATCGAACCCTGCTCTCCCCGCATGTCCTTGGAAAACCGGAAGCCATGAAGCGGTTGGAGGCCATCGTGCACCCCTTGGTGCGCGAAGAAGAATTGGCCTTTTTTGAAAAAGCCAAAGCTGACCGCCACCGGGTGGTGGTGCTGGACATTCCGCTGTTGTTTGAAACCGGTGGCGACAAACGAGTTGACGGTGTCGTGGTTGTAACGGCGGATGCAGATGTCCAAAGAGCGCGTGTCCTAGACCGGCCGGGAATGACCGAAGACCGGTTCAACGCGATCCTTTCGAAACAAATGCCGGACGCTGAAAAGCGCAAGCGCGCGCATTTTCTGATCGACACTGGATTTGGAATGGACGCTGCACGCCGGTCAGTCCTGGCTGTCTTGAAAGCCTCGGCCGCAATTGGCTAACGGTTTGCGCTGCTTTTTCCGCTGAAGACCGGGGAAAACCTGACGCTGATCTTGCGTCAGGGCTGCCTGCTTGCGCAGATGGGACAGGTGGAAAATAGGCGGAACCATGCGGGAAATCTCATTCGATACGGAAACGACGGGTCTTAATCCGCGCGGTGGTGACAGGCTGGTTGAAATCGGCGGTGTGGAATTGATCAATCACGTTCCGACCGGCAACGCCTATCACGTCTATATCAACCCGCAGCGGGACATGCCGGAAGGGGCTTTTAAGGTTCACGGCCTTTCTGAAGAGTTTTTGTCGGACAAGCCGTTATTTGAACAAGTCGCTGACGAATTTCTGGAATTTGTAGGCGATGGCACGTTGGTGATCCATAATGCGGCCTTCGACATGGGCTTCATTAATATGGAGCTGGAACGCTGCGGCCGACGGACCATCTCGAACACCCAGGTGATCGATACACTCGAGATCGCCCGGCGCAAGCACCCCTCTGGCCCGAACTCGCTCGACGCGCTCTGCTCCAGGTATGGCATCGACAATTCCAAGCGTGTCAAACACGGCGCGTTGCTCGATGCGGAGATCCTCGCCGAAGTCTATCTGGAAATGATCGGCGGAAAACAGCGCGCGCTGATCCTGGACCCGGATGAAGAGGATGGACTGATTGGTTCGGGAGACGCAGGATCAGAACCCGGAGAACTCGGTTCCTTCAAGGCCCGCCCCCGTCCCACTCCACTTAGCGCTCTTTTGAGAGGCGAGGAATTCGCTGCTCACAAGGCCTTTGTAGCTGGTATGGGCGACAGCGCGCTTTGGAAGAAATACGTCGGATAAGCTGGACTTCAAACCCGCATTAAGAGTCTGTCGTCCTTGGACCCGATACGGGCTGTTGGACAAACGTCTGCAAAGTGCAGATTCCATAATAAAAAACCCCGGCGCTTGGCCGGGGTTGGTCGTGAATTTTCAATTACTTCAGAGCATCGACGGCAGGACGCGGTCCGGCGGACGGTGTCCGTCCATAAATGTCTTTATGTTGATGATGACCTTCTCGCCCATTTCGATGCGGCCTTCGATCGTGGCCGAGCCCATATGCGGCAAGAGCACAACATTGTCGAGTTTGACGAGCTTGGGATTGACCGCCGGCTCATGTTCGAACACGTCGAGGCCTGCACCTGCGAGTTCGCCCGCTTCCAGCATCCGGATTAGGGCGTTTTCGTCAATCACTTCGCCGCGAGCGGTGTTCACCACGTAAGCGTCTTTTTTCAAAAGCTTCAGGCGGCGGGCAGAGAGAAGGTGGAAAGTGCCGGGCGTATGCGGACAGTGGATCGAAACCACATCCATGCGCGCCAGCATCTGATCGAGGCTTTCCCAGTAGGTTGCCTCGAGCTCTTCCTCAATACTGCCTGGAACGCGCCGGCGGTTGTGGTAGTGGATCGACATGCCAAAGGCTTTCGCACGGCGCGCGACCGCCTGACCAATGCGTCCCATGCCGATAATGCCGAGGCGCTTGCCCCAGATCCGGTGGCCCAGCATCCAGGTTGGCGACCAACCGGCCCAGTCACCACTTTCTAGCGCGTGGATACCGGCTGATAGACGGCGCGGCACGGCGAGCATTAGCGCCATTGTCATGTCGGCCGTGTCTTCGGTCAGAACCCCCGGTGTGTTGGTGACATTGATGCCGCGGTTGTTGGCCGTAACCACGTCGATGTTGTCGACACCATTCCCGAAGTTGGCGATCAGTTTTAGGTTCTCTCCGGCCTGGGACAGGACGGATGAGTCGATCCGGTCGGTGACCGTTGGAACCAGAACATCGGCGGTCCGTACGGCTTCCACAAGTTCTGCTTGGCTGAAGGGCCTGTCACTTTCATTGAGACGCGTTTCAAACAATTCGCGCATCCGGGTTTCGACCACATCCGGAAGTTTCCGGGTCACAACGACGACAGGCTTCTTTTTCGCCATACTAACTGCCTTTCGGGCTTCGTTGAGGAATCCTTAACCCCAACGGATTCACCTTGACGCTACGCGGAGCGCAAGCGGATGACACCACTCCCTTTTCCTTACCAGATGATCCGTCAGAAACAAGGGATTGGATGCATTCCTCAGCCAAACAGATAAGCTGATTCTGGCCTACTGGTTTTCGCGTCCACTTTTCTGTAGTGGTGTGCCTTAAACAACCGTTCGATAACAATTGGACTTACCGACAATATGGCCCGTTCGATCGCGACTGCGTTTTTCCTGCTTACTCTCGGGGTGATTACTGGTAGCACGTCAATGGCACCGCCTGTCTTTGCTCAAGGCACAACCACCGGCGCAACCGGTTTGCCTGTTCCCCGTTTTGTCAGTTTGAAGTCTGACCGGGTGAACGTCCGTCTCGGACCGTCCCGCGAACATGACATCTCCTGGACTTTCGTTCAGTCCGGCCTGCCCGTGGAAATCATTCAGGAATTTGAAAACTGGCGGCGCATCCGCGACTGGGAAGGCAAACAGGGATGGGTATTTCATTCCTTGCTTTCCGGACGGCGCACGGCCTTGGTTACGCCTTGGGAAAGGGACAACCGGACGCCGCTGCGTGCCCGCTCACAGTCCGATGCCGATATCGTTGCCGAACTGGAGCCTTTTGTTCTGACAGCCGTTGGCGAATGTGCAGGCGGCTGGTGCCGGGTGAGCGGCGAAGAATTCAATGGCTGGCTCGATCAGACACGCCTTTTCGGTGTGTATCCAGACGAGTTGATCGAGGACTGAGTTTTGATCCCTTTCTTATGAAAAAGGCGGCCAATCGGCCGCCTTTTTTTGTTCGGAAATTGTGCGAATCAGTCCACCCGGCTTTCCTGGGCTTTCAGTTCGTCCAAGTGCGGCATGGACATGATATTGTAGCCGCTGTCGACAAAGTGTACTTCGCCGGTCACACCGCCGGACAAATTCGACAGAAGGTACAGACCAGTTCCACCAATCTCATCCAGGGAAACAGTGCGCTGAAGCGGCGAATTGCGCTTCTGGAAGTTGAACATCAACCGGGCGTCGGAAACGCCAGAACCGGCCAATGTGCGCACCGGACCGGCAGAAATGGCATTCACGCGGATGTTCTGCGATCCATAATCAGCGGCAAGATAGCGGACGGAAGACTCCAGAGCCGCCTTTGCAACACCCATGACGTTGTAGTTCGGCATCACCTTCGTGGCGCCGCCATAAGTCAGCGTGATGATGGAGCCTCCATCTGGCATCAATTCGGCTGCGCGCTTGGTGATTTCTGTGAAGGAGAAGCAAGAGATCACCATGGTTCGGGAAAAATTATCTCGAGTGGTGTCGGCATATTTACCCTTCAGCTCATTCTTGTCGGAAAAGCCGATCGCATGAACCAGGAAGTCGATGGTGCCCCACTCTTCCTTCAGCTTTGCAAAAACAGCATCGACACTGTCGATGTCTTCCACATCACACGGAAGCATCAAGCTAGACCCAACACTTTCGGCAAGCGGCTTTGTGCGCCGGCCAAAAGCTTCACCTTGATAGGTGAAGGCGAGCTCTGCGCCATGCTCAGCCAATGTTTTTGCAATACCCCAGGCAATGGAGTGATCGTTGGCAACGCCCATAATCAGGCCGCGTTTGCCCTTCATCAAATCAGACATTTACCGCTCCTCAGCCGTGATAACGCGACATCGCAAGCGATGCGTTTGTGCCGCCGAAGCCGAAGCTGTTGGACAGGACTGTGTCGAGACCGGCATTGTCGACGCGTGTCGTCACGATCTCTTCCGGCTTCAGGGCCGGGTCGAGTTCATTGACGTTCGCCGAGGCCGTGATGAAGTCGTTCTGCATCATGAGCAGGCAGTAGATCGCTTCCTGAACACCGGTCGCGCCAAGGCTGTGGCCGGTCAGGGACTTGGTGGAGGAAACCGGCGGCTGGTTTTCACCGAAGACGCGACGAATTGCCTCGATCTCACCGACATCACCGACCGGTGTCGAGGTGCCGTGTGAGTTGATGTAGTCAACCTTGCGGTCGCCCAGCGTGCTCGTTGCGATCCGCATGCAGCGCTCACCGCCCTCACCGGATGGGGCCACCATGTCGTAACCGTCAGAGTTGGCCGCGTAGCCGGTGACTTCTGCGTAGATTTTCGCGCCGCGTGCCTTGGCGTGTTCCAGTTCTTCCAGAACCACGACACCGCCGCCGCCGGCTATGACAAAGCCATCGCGGGTCGCATCATAGGCGCGCGAGGCGGTTTGCGGAGTGTCGTTGTATTTGGAGGACATGGCGCCCATAGCGTCAAACAGGCAGGACAGGGTCCAGTCGAGTTCCTCGCCGCCGCCTGCAAACATCACGTCCTGCTTGCCGAACTGGATCTGTTCCGTTGCAGCACCGATGCAGTGCGCGGACGTCGAACAGGCCGAGGTGATGGAATAGTTGATGCCCTTGATCTTGAACGGGGTCGCAAGGCAGGCCGAGTTGGTTGAGCTCATGCCGCGGGTCACCATGAACGGGCCCATGCGCTTCGGAGAACCCTTTTCGATGACGATCTTGTGCGCCTGGAACAGGTTCTTCGTGGACGGACCGCCGGAGCCCATGATCAGGCCCGAGCGCTCGTTGGAAACATCACTCTCCTCCAACCCGCTGTCTGCGATTGCCTGCTGCATGGAGATGTAATTGTAAGCCGCACCGTCGCCCATGAACCGCAGCTGGCGCTTGTCGATCAGCTCGGGAATGTCAATGTTCGGCATACCGTGAACCTGGCTGCGGAAGCCATGCTCGGCATAGTCTGGTGCAAAGCTGATCCCGGATTTTCCTTCCCGGAGGCTTGCCAGAACTTCTTGTGCATTGGAACCGATGGATGACACGATTCCGATCCCGGTGACGACAACGCGTCTCATTGCGGTCTCCTAACGTTTCGATGGGCTTTGTTTTGACCCTTTGGTCCGGCCCTCAGAATGGATGAACCGGCGCATCCCTTTTTTAGGAGCGCCGGCTAGAACTTTTCTTGCTCCGCAGAACCGGAGTTTAGGCGGTGGAGAGGCCCACGCGCAGATCTTTTGCCTTGTAGATTTGCTCGCCGTCAGCTTTTAGCCAGCCGTCTGCAATGCCCAGAACCAAGCGGCCCTTCATGACGCGTTTGAAATCAACGCCATATTCGACGAGCTTGGTTTCCGGCGTGACCATGCCTTTGAATTTGATTTCACCGGTGGAGAGCGCCATGCCTTTGCCCGGTAATCCCTGCCAGCCCAGATGAAAACCAGTCAGTTGCCATAGGGCGTCCAACCCCAGACAGCCCGGCATGATCGGATTGCCTTGGAAATGGCACGGAAAGAACCAAAGATCCGGCTTGATATCGAATTCTGCCCGAATGTAGCCCTTGTCAAATTCGCCGCCGGTTTCGGAAATTTCCGTAATCCGGTCGAACATCAACATCGGCGGGAGAGGCAATTGTGCATTGCCGGGGCCAAACAGCTCGCCGCGGCCGCAGGCGAGAAGAGCTTCGTAGTCGTAGCTGGAGCGGCGCTCGGTCATTCACTTTCCGTCTTTTTGGCCAAGCCTCTTTTTTGGAAAGAGCCTTGTTATGGGTTTGTTTTCGTTTCGATTGTGGCGCCTTCCTAACACAGGGGAACCATGACCGAAAGATGTCGTACGCGTGAAGTTTGCCCCTTTTTCCGCGGTTTTTCGAACTTATTGAATGCTGCGCTGCACGAATTTTATAGGTGGCGGAGAAAGTAGCTCCGCGTTAAAAACTTGCATGTAAGGTGCAAGAAATGGCAGATATAAGCCAGTACGTGGCTTTTAAGCGCACGTGGAAGAGCTCATCAGCGTGATATGCATACGCTGTACATGGTGAAAAAGACTTGGACCGGATCTGAATGGCAATAGAGATCGTGACTGAAACAGCCGGGAAAGATGTGACCGATATGCTCCGGGACGCAGGCCTTCGGCCGACCCGTCAACGTGTCTCATTGGCCGAACTTCTGTATTCCAAGGGCGACCGGCACCTGTCTGCTGAACTCTTGCACGAAGAAGCTGTTGCTGCCGATGTCCCGGTGTCTCTGGCAACGGTCTACAATACGCTGCACCAATTCACTGAAGCTGGTCTTCTTCGCGAAGTCGCGATTGAAGGCAACAAGACCTATTTCGATACCAAGGTCTCAGACCACCATCATTTCTTTATCGAAGGCGAGAACAAGGTGATCGATATTCCCGGTGAGGGTGTCGGCATTGGTGTATTGCCGGATATTCCCGAAGGCATGGAAGTTGTGCACGTCGATGTCGTCGTGCGCTTGCGCAAAAAGCCCTAAGCCTCACTTCTTTCAAGACAGACTTTGAAGATCCGCGACGAAGTAGTCAGCGATCCCTTCAATCTTGGGCAAGGACTTTTGGCCGTTTGGCTGAAATCCGATTTTCATCAAAAGAGCCGAAGACCGCGCGTTTTCCGGATGCGTGATTGCGCAGAGCTGCGATAACCCGAGCTCAGACCGGGCAAACGCAATGATGGCTTTGGCTGCCTCCTGGGCATACCCCTTGCCTCGATGGTCTTTGTGGAACGCATAGCCGAGGTCCGGCATGTCCAGCCCGTCCCGCACAACTAGGCCGCAGAGACCTACAGGGTCATCGCTGTCTTTTTCTGCAATGATCCAAAGTCCGACACCCTCGTTTTCCTCAAAATCCGGCAGCACTTTTTCGTCGATGTAAGCGCGTGCGGCTTCGATGCTAGTGATGCCGCGGTCGGCGATAAAGCGAATGTAGTCTGGGTCGGACATCAGCGATTGATAAAACGCAGCGTCAGAGAGTTCCGGCAATCGGAAACGAAGTCTTGGGCTTTGCGGCATGCCGTCCGGTTTCAACATAAGCCGCCCTTTTCTCGCTCGATGATGGCTTTGGTCCGAACAGCGATATCCGGCACGGCATCGAACTTTTCTTTTTCCGGGCTTTTGCAAAGGTCATAGATCACGCAACGTTTGCACTCTGGCTTGCGGGCCTTGCAGATGTACCGTCCATGCAGGATCAGCCAATGGTGAGCGTGCAGGGAGAACTCTTTCGGCACCGCTTTTTCCATCGACTTCTCGACGTCCAGTGGCGTCTTGCCTGGTGCAATGCCGATCCGGTTGCCGAGCCGGAACAAATGCGTGTCGACCGCGATGGTCGGATGGCCAAAGAAGATATTGAGCACAACATTGGCTGTTTTCCGGCCAACGCCCGGGAGCTTTTCCAGCGCTTCCCGGTCTTCCGGCACTTCACCGCCATGATCGCGGATCAGCTGTTCCGACATCAGGATGACATTCTTGGCCTTGGTCTTGAAAAGACCGATAGTCCGGATTTTCTCGCGCACCTTGTCTTCGCCCAGCGTGACCATTTTTTCCGGTGTGTCCGCAATCTGAAACAAATGTTTGGTAGCCCGGTTGACGCCGATATCAGTCGCCTGGGCAGACAGAAGCACCGCGACCAGCAACGTATAGGCGTTGATATAATCCAGCTCCCCTTCAGGCTCTGGATTGTCCGCATGAAACCGCCTGAAAATTTCGTAGGTCTCCGCCTTCGTATAGCGGGACCGTTTGAGAACCTTGCCGGGGTTATCGACGGATGGCGCCTTTTTTCGGGCCTGCGCCGATTTGACTGAGCGTTTTGCCGGTTTGGCGGAAGCTGGGCTCTTTGCTTGCGTCATCTTCTCTCTATAATCCTCTCCCATGAGCGGGAACAATTCAGATCAGAGCCGTTTTGACAATACGGAAAGCGAAGACCGGCCGTTTTTTACAGCTGTTCTGACGCCCTACCGGTCGCTTGGGCCAAACGGGTTCCTGATCCTCATGTTCTGTCTGGGCCTTATCAGTTTTGTTGCCGGTGCCGTGTTCTGGAGCATGGGGGCCTGGCCGGTGTTTGGGTTCTTTGGCCTCGACATGGCTTTGATCTGGTTGGCGTTCCGGTTGAATTACGCCTCCGCGCGGCAGTTTGAAGAAATTCGCCTGTCCCGTTATGAAATCCTTGTCCGCAAGGTCGGTCCTGGCAAACGGAATCTTGAATACCGGTTTAATCCGATGTGGGTGCGCTTGTCCGTCGACAAGATTGAGGACGAAGGTGTGACCAAGATCTCTCTCACCAGCCGAGGAGAGACCGTTGACCTCGGCAATTTCTTAAACCCGGAAGACCGCACGAGCTTTGCTGGCGCTATGACAAATGCCCTTGCAACAGCGAAAGCCGGCGGCGTTTAGAAGGCACCTCGAACCGGCTTTGTTTCCGGAGAGGGCCTCAACCGGGCGGTGGCGAGCAAAACGGCCATTCCTGCCAAAGATACTGCCGAGGCGACAAACAGCACAGCGCGATAATCGACAGCCGAGGCGATGAAACCCATTGAAACGCTGCCGATCATACCGCCTAAAAACAGGCTGTTCATGTAAACCGCTGTCGCTCGTCCGGGCCGGTCAGGTGCGAAGCTCTGCACGAATGTAATCGCCACCCCGGCGAAGAGGCCATAATGAACGCCTTCCAAAACAGCGACCGCCGCGACCTGCCAGACTTCAGTCACCTGCGCAAACAACAACATGTCGATGCCTGCAAGACCTGCTGAAAAGAGCAGAATCGTACGGACACCAAACCGTTCTGCCAGGCGGACGGATGCCAGAATGATGATGACCTCCAGAAGGCATTTCACCGACAGCGACAAACCGGGTGTAAATCCAGGCAGGCCGACTTGATCGATGAAGTAAAGCGGCATCACTGAGACAAACAGGGAATTGGTAATGACGAAGGTAAGGCAGATCACCCCCGCCATTATAAGACCCCAGTTGATGGGATCCTTGTCGGTGGATGACGTGTCTTTGGGCGGCGCACGAAAGCCTTTCGGCATCACGACATGCCACAACACGAGATACACCAGACCGAGCCCAAAGGCGCTGATAAAGGCAGCCTGACAGCCGAACTGTGCTGCGATCGAAAACGCGGCTGCCGGGCCTATCATCCAGGCAAGCGAAACCGACATGCGCAGCCAGGAATTCATTCTGCCGATATCGACACCGGCCCGATCTGCATAAAGGCGGCCGTAGGTGAAGATGATCCCCGAGCCCATGTTGGAAAGGCTCATCAAGGGGGCGACGAGTGCCAGCAAAAGCCAGAGTTCTGTTGTCTGTGTCAGGAGACCGGCAACGGCAAGGAAGGCGATTACGGCAATAAAAAGCTGCGGACGGACCAACACTCCCCGGTCCAGCCGTTCGCCGGCCCATCGGTTGGTCAGCAAGGTGAGCGGTGCCACAAGTCCGGTGTAGAGCCCGATTTGCCATGGATCTGCGCCCAGCCCATCGACGATGAAATATCCCATCATCGGGACGAGCGACGACACACACATACTGTTGGTCAGCTGCAGCGCAATGATCAGCATTGCTTGCCGCGGCAAAAATCTGGAACGGGACACGAAATCGCCTTTGGGAGGGTCAGGCATCTGGAAAGATGTTGAAACCGTACCCCGGCACGCCTGAGGTGTCATCAGGCAAAATACAATTTTACTCCAATACTGGCTTGGAGGCGCTCAACGAAGAGTTCCCGTGAGCAGTCGGCAATTTTTGCCCAGTCATCAGGTGCCCTGTGCATATCGGAAAACGAGCTTGGTCGGTCCGTTGCCGTTTTTTGAACGGTTCCGCAAGGTTTTCATCTGTGCAGATGCGCTTGAGAGAGCAACATGGCCATGATGGAAAACTTGGCGGGCCAGCAGAAACAGCTCGCGTTGGATGAAAAACCGGAGCGGACGCTTCCGCCCACCTATGCAAGTTACGACTGGATCAGCGAAGGTCTGGCGGAACGGTCGGGCGAAAACGCGATCATCTACGCTTATTGGGATCAGCCGTTCGGCTGCAAGGTCCAGCGACAGAACCGGGAACCGGAAGACTTCCTTCCCGATTGGCCGGTTCTCGATGCTCCGGATTATGGCCGGAAAGCGGAACTCAAAAGTGTCCTCTCCCATCATCCCAAGACCCTTGGAACCGGGATTGCGGCCGGACCGGGCGTGGACAAGGCGTTTCAGGATTACATAGCGACCCTGCCGCTGAGCCTGACCCGGCTCTCCGCACCGTTCGGGGCCCAGCAATGGCTGCTCTTGGATCTCTTCCGCCGTGCGCCGGGCCTGTGGCGCAAGGTCCATCAGCAAACCGGACTTGGACGGCTTGGAACGTTATCGCTGACGCTCGAACTCTTTTGCGCTGCCGGACGTACGCGTCCGCAACAACGCCAGCAACTCGCAACAGCCCTTAACGAAACAACACGTGAAGTCGTACTCACCCGGTATCTTGGCCAAACGCCGGAACCGTCTCTCCTTGCGCTACTGGAACAGGTTCCGCCTGGCTCCGGCATTCTGGAACATCGGGCCCTCAAGGCCGCGCTCAACCAGAAAAGCGAATCCCAGGATTTGAAAGATCTGGTCCGCATGAAGGACGAGATGACTGACAGGATCCTGAAACAGACCGACTGGCCTGAGACGCTGCAAATCCGCGTGCTTTTGGACCAAGGTCTCTCCTTCGCCCGCATTCTGCATATCGTTCAGTCGGGTTTAAGAAACCTGACCGAGGCTGAGCGTGCCGGTGCCCTGAAGGCGTTAAAACTGATTGCCTCGCCCCAGAAACTGCAATGGTGGCTGGCACACTGGACAATGCTGGCGGGCCGAAGCCGGGAGGTTCCCCCGCCGCCCATTCCGGCAACGTCCCTGTTGTCTCCCCTGCAGACACTTTCTGCGATTGAGGAGGAAAACAGGCGTATGCGGAACGGCATCGCGCGGTATGTTCAGAACGTTCTGGCGGGAGATCTTTATTTCTATCACTGGGACGGCCACCCGGCAGCCACCCTCTGCCTTGCCGTTTCCGGCAATGGCGACTGGACCTTACTTGAGGCGCTGGGCGAGGACGGCGTCCCGATCCACGAAGAGGCTCTGGCCGAGATTTTGTCGGCGGTTCAGGCGGGATAGGAGGACTGTTGGATTTGATCGGTCTGCGAGATTTTCGCCGTGCCCACCAGATCAGCCACAGTCCGTGACCGTTTGTTCTGTGGTCATCCCCGCCCCGAGCGGGGATCCACTCGCAAACCCGCTTGCTGCAGATTTTGAGTGCAATTCAAGGGCGCTCTGCAAACGAGTGGATCCCCGGTCTTCGTGTCACTGCGCCGGGGATGACGTCCGAGTGTATAGCAACTATGTGCTCAATCTTACTTTTTGGAGATACCCGGAAAATCATGAGCAATCCGGACCAACATATTCCTCAATCAACGGCAACCGAACACCGCGTAAGCATCCAGTCCTTGGACAGCTTGCCGGAATCCAGAGCCTTTTTGAGGCGGTCGCTGATAAAGAAGTTGTCGATTATTGTCGGGTCAAACCACAGGTCTGGCCCATTGAGCACGATATCCGCGAACCATAGCTCAGTGTCTTTCTGGGGAAGCAAGGGAACAAGCCATTTTCCGTGACTAATGTCTTTTGCGCCTAGCGATTGCTCGGGCAAGAATGCGTCTTTTTTACTCGCGACATTCAGATAGAAATGGCGTCCAGGCATTGGGGTAATTCGGTCCGAGCGCCAAAGGCGGGTCGGATAGAGCGCGCCGTCCCCCAGATCGAACTGGCCAACAACATCCGCACTCTCTTCGGAGAGGAAAGTGAACCCGCTGGAGAAAATCTGTGGCACGGATTGTTTGTCTGTAGCCGGATAATTATCCGGCCGGGGATAATTGTCCTTCGGAAATTGGTCTTTCGAGAGTTGCCAGCCAATTTTGCTTTGCCTGATAGCCTTAAGGATTTCTTCCGCACGTATTTTGTTATCCTCGAACAACTCTGCGGGCTGCCATCCGCGGCTGTTTGCATCAGATAAATGGCCCCGAACCATCCAGATGATGTCGTCAGCTTCGCTCTGTTTCGTCATGGTCCTAGTCGGTGCTTCCCTTAAAAATCATAAGAAATCGCAAAAGAAGAGTTTACGGATGCAACTCTACCAAAGATGCAGCTGTAAAGGCTCGTGCCGTGCCTCTCTCTCCGTCGTCATTACCCGGCTTGACCGGGTAATCCATGCCGTGGCCTTGCCACAAGCGCGGCTGATCGGATGGCCACGAAGCGGCATGGATTGCCGGATCACGTCCGGCAATAATGGATGGAGGTGATGGGGGTGAATCCTGTGTCTTGAGGATTGCTGCGGGTACTTCCGCACCTACCCCTGTTTGACCTGCAATCCCTTCAGTTTGTAAAGCGCTTCCAAAGCTTCGCGCGGGGTCATGTCGTCGGGGTTGAACTCGCCGAGCGCTTCGTGGATTGGATCGGCCTCTCGCGCGGCGGCCGGGGCGCTGGGCGGTGGGGCGAGGGTTGCAAAGAGCGGCAGCTCGTCGATCAGATTTTGTGACGGTGCGTTGCGGTCCTGTTCTTCCAGCTGCGAAAGCACTTGCTTGGAGCGCTCAACCACCGTTGCCGGAAGACCGGCGAGCTTGGCGACCTGAATGCCGTAGGACCGGTCGGCGGCGCCCGGCACGATCTCGTGCAGGAAGATTACCTCGCCGTTCCATTCCTTCACCGACACTGTGGCGTTCGACAGCCGCTCCAGTTTGGCCGAAAGCGCGGTGAGTTCGTGATAGTGGGTCGCGAACAGCGCCCGGGATCTGTTGACCTCATGCAGGTGTTCGATGGTCGCCCAGGCGATGGAAAGCCCGTCGAAGGTCGCCGTGCCCCGGCCAATTTCATCCAGAATGACCAGTGAGCGGTCGCCCGCCTGATTGAGGATCGCGGCGGTTTCCACCATCTCGACCATGAAGGTTGACCGCCCGCGTGCCAGGTCATCCGCCGCGCCGACCCGGGAAAACAGCCGGTCGACAATGCCGATATGCGCAGAGGCTGCCGGAACGAAGGAGCCCATCTGGGCGAGGACGGCGATCAGCGCGTTCTGGCGCAGGAAGGTCGATTTACCGGCCATGTTCGGACCGGTGATCAGCCAGATATGGCCGATGTCTTCATCCGCTTCCGGCCCGAGATTGGCATCATTGGCAACGAAACTTTCCCCGCCCGCTTTTTTTAGTGCAACTTCAACCACCGGATGGCGGGCGGCTTTAATGTCAAAGGCGCGGCTGTCATCAACAAGTGGACGGGCATAGTTTTCATCCTGGGCAAGTTTGGCCAAAGCAGCCGACACATCCAGAATGCTGAGGCCCTGCGCGGCGGCCTTGATCGCATCGCCGGCATCGATGATGGCCTGGGATAGGCGTTCAAAAATTTCGAGCTCGATTGCGAGGGATCGCTCCCCGGCACTGGCGATCTTGGATTCCAGATCGGCCAGTTCCGTTGTGGTGAAGCGCATGGCGCCCGCCATGGTCTGCCGGTGGATGAACCGTCCCGGATCTGCCGTCAGCTTTTCGGTTTGTGCTGTTGGCGCCTCGATGAACCAGCCGAGTACGTTGTTGTGTTTGATCTTTAAAGAGCGCAGGCCGAGTTCTTCCGCATAGTCGGCCTGAAGTTTGGCAATCACCTTGCGGCTTTCATCGCGCAGCGCCCGCAATTCATCGAGGTCGGCGTTGTATCCGGTCGCAACGAAGTTGCCGTCGCGTTTCAAAAGGGGTGGCTCTTCCTTGATGGCGGCCACCAGCTCAGCTCCCAGTTCGTGCGGGGCCTGATCGAGGCTCGAGCGCGCCGCTGCGATTTCTGGCGGGATCTCAGACGGTGTCGTACCGGTCTGGTCCAGAACGGCGCGTGCTGCGGCCAACCCTTGCGCGATTGACAGGATATCGCGCGGGCCTCCGCGATTCAGCGCAATCCGGGACAAGGCGCGGGCCATATCCGGCGCGCCTTTCAAGGTCTGGCGCAGGCCCTCGCGCATGATTTCGTTGTTGAGAAAGAATGCCACCGCATCATGGCGCCGCTGAATGGCATCGACATTGATCAACGGTCCGGCCAACCGGCTCGCCAAAAGGCGGGACCCACCGCCAGTGACGGTCCGATCGATTGTGGACAGCAGCGATCCCTGCTTTTCACCAGACAGTGTGCGGGAGAGTTCGAGGTTGGCGCGGGTTGCAGGGTCGATGAGCATCCGTCCCGCACCGGCCTCGCGCACCGGTGGATCGAGCGGCGGCCGTTCGCCGAGCTGTGTTTTTTCGATGTAGGAGAGAATGCCCGCAGCTGCTGAAAGTTCGGCCCGGCTGAAGGTGCCGAAGCCATCGAGGGTTTTGACGCCAAAATAATGCGCCAGACGGTCGGCGGCCGTCGATCCGTCGAAAAAGGCCCGCGGTACGGGCGACAGAGCCCCGCCCGAGAGCTCTGCAAGCTGGCGGACGTCTTGTTCCTGCAGAAGATTGTCCGCAAGGATCAATTCTCGCGGGGCAACTTGTGCAAGATCGGCCGCAAGGCGCTGGTGATCTGTTTCGGAGACCTGAAACGACCCGGTCGACATGTCGATCCAGGCAAGACCATAGACCGCATCGCCCGCGAGCGATCCGCCCTTCAACCGGGTGAGTGCCATCAGGTAATTGTTGGCTCCGGCATCAAGAAGCCGTTCTTCTGTCAGTGTACCCGGCGTCACCAGACGCACCACATCGCGCCGGACAACGGATTTCGAGCCGCGTTTTTTCGCTTCCGCCGGATCTTCGGTCTGTTCGCAAACGGAGACGCGATGGCCCAGCGCGATCAGTTTTTGCAAATAATCATCTGCGGCATGGACCGGAACGCCGCACATCGGGATATCTTCGCCCTGATGCTTGCCGCGTTTGGTCAGCGTGATGCCCAATGCCCGCGATGCGATTTCAGCATCTTCAAAAAAAAGCTCATAAAAATCGCCCATCCGATAGAATAAAAGACTATCCGGGTTGGCGGTTTTGATTTCGATGAACTGGGCCATCATCGGCGTGACTTTGGTGTCCGCCGGAGCCGGTTTTTGCGCGGTCGTCTGGGTCATCCCCGATACCTAAAACAACGCGCTTTGAAGGGAAAGCTCCCGAAGCGCGGAACCGCGTCATTGGCCGCCGGTAAGAGATGTTTGTTGTGAATAGGCGCTTAGGCGTACCGTTCACACTGCCGTCAGCCTTGATCCGCATAAGGGATTAGATCCTCTGGGTTGAGGCATCAATACTCCGGCGATAAGGTCATACCCCGCCTTTCAGAAGCGCGCCGATAATTTAAGGAAACGCCTGCAAAATGTCCGCCGACAAGACTTCCTCCAAAACATCCGTCAGTTTCACAGATCAGGAAGCCCTGCAGTTTCACCAGCAAGGCCGTCCCGGCAAACTCGAAATCACCCCGACCAAGCCGATGGCGACCCAGCGTGATCTATCGCTCGCCTACTCGCCGGGTGTGGCCGTTCCGGTGCGGGCGATCGCGGAGGATCCGAGCAAGGCATACGACTACACCACCAAGGGCAATCTGGTGGCGGTGATCTCCAACGGGTCCGCCATTCTGGGCCTTGGAAATCTCGGTGCTTTGGCGTCCAAGCCGGTGATGGAGGGCAAGTCGGTTCTGTTCAAGCGGTTCGCCGATGTTGACTCGATCGATCTGGAACTGGACACGCAGGATGTCGATGAGTTCATCAACTCCGTGCGCTACATGGGGCCCTCTTTCGGCGGCATCAATCTGGAAGATATCAAGGCACCGGACTGCTTCATCATCGAGCAGCGTCTGCGCGAATTGATGGACATTCCCGTCTTCCATGACGACCAGCATGGCACGGCGATCATTGCCGCGGCCGGCCTGATCAATGCGCTTCACCTCACCGGAAGGGACATGAAGGACACGAAAGTCGTTTGTAACGGTGCGGGTGCGGCCGGGATCGCCTGTATCGAACTGATCAAGGCGATGGGCATTCCCAACGAGAACGTAACGCTCTGCGATACCAAGGGTGTGATCTATAAGGGCCGCGAAGAGGGCATGAACCAATGGAAGTCGGCTCATGCGGTCGATACCAAGGCCCGTTCGCTGTATGACGCCCTAAAAGGCGCGGATGTTTTCTTTGGCGTGTCAGTGAAAGGCGCGCTGACGCCGGACATGCTGCGCGTGATGGCGCCAAACCCGGTCATCTTCGCCATGGCCAATCCGGATCCGGAAATCACACCGGAGGAAGCCGCAGAAGTACGTGATGATGCAATAGTCGCGACCGGCCGGTCCGATTATCCAAACCAGGTGAACAACGTCCTTGGCTTTCCGTACATCTTCCGTGGGGCGCTGGATGTTCAGGCAATCACGATCAACGACGACATGAAGGTTGCCTGCGCCAACGCCCTGGCCGAGCTTGCGCGCGAGGAAGTGCCGGATGAAGTCGCAGCCGCCTATCGCGGTAATCGGCCGAAGTTCGGTCCGGAATACATCATTCCAGTTCCGTTCGATCCGCGCCTCATTCATGCAATTCCGCCAGCCGTCGCCCAGGCCGCAATGGATTCAGGCGTTGCCCGGCGGCCGATTGTCGACATGGAAGCCTACAAGCATCAGCTCTCGGCACGACGTGACCCGGTCGCCGGCACCTTGCAGCGGATCTTTTCCAAGGTACGCCAGCAACCGAAACGGGTCGTGTTTGCCGAAGGTGAGGAAGAGCCGACCATCCGCGCGGCTACAAGTTTCGTCAGTCAGGGTCTCGGAGAAGCTATCCTCATTGGCCGGGAAGACGAAATCCAGTCCATGGCTGAGCGCGCCGGGATCGACATCAACCGACCAGGCCTCAGTATTCAAAATGCGCGTCTGTCTGACCGGAACGCCGACTATGCGCAATACCTCTATGGCCGTATGCAGCGGCGCGGATACTTGCTGCGGGACTGCCAGCGCATGGTCAACAACGACCGGAATTATTGGGGCGCGATCATGGTGGCGCGCGGTGATGCCGACGCCATGGTGACCGGTCTGACGCGGAACTATTCCGTGGCGCTCGATACGGTCCGGGCAACCATTGATCCAAAACCGGGTCATCGGGTCATCGGTGTCTCCCTGGCGCTCGCTCGCGGGCGCACCGTTCTGGTGGCCGATACGGCCGTGATTGACATGCCGAATTCTGAAGAACTGGCGGATATCGCCGAAGAAGCAGCGCATGTTGCGCGTAAACTCGGCTATGAGCCGCGTGTTGCAATGCTTGCCTATTCCACGTTCGGACACCCGCGTGGTGAACGGTCTGAAAAGGTCATCGAGGCCGTCAAAATCCTCGACCGGCGCCGGGTTGATTTTGAATATGATGGGGAAATGGCTGCTGACGTTGCGCTCGATATGGACCGTATGGCGGCCTACCCGTTCTGCCGTTTGTCCGGACCGGCGAATGTTCTCGTAATGCCGGCCTTCCACTCTGCCTCCATCTCGACAAAGATGCTGCAGGAGCTTGGAGGCGCAACGGTGATCGGCCCGCTTCTGGTCGGGTTTGACAAGTCGATCCAGATTGTTCCGCTGGGGGCCAAGGACAGCGACATCGTCAACATGGCCGCCATCGCCGCGTTCAATGTGACTTAGAACGGGTTCTTACCCGAGCAACAAAAAACCCGCATCGGTGAGGCCGGTGCGGGTTTTGGTCTTTTATGGCGAAAAAGCTCAGTTCGGTTTTTGCTCGCCGGCCTGCTGATCTGCGGCCTGGTTGGCCATGTTCTGGCGGTAAAGCTGCGCAAAATCGATCGGGTCGAGCATCAGCGGCGGGAAACCACCGTTGCGGGTTGCTTCAGACAGAATGTTGCGAGCGAACGGGAACAGCATGCGCGGGCATTCGATCATTACGAACGGGTGCATGTGATCTGAAGGAACGCCAGAGATCTTGAACAGTCCTGCATAGACCAGTTCAACGTTGAACATCACCATGTCCGGGCGTTCTGCCTTGGCATTCAGGGTAAGGATCACCTCGAACTGGTCGTCGCCGACCTGTTGGGCGCCAACATTGACATTGATGTCGAGCTTCGGCTGTTCACCCTGGATCAGGGAGCGCGGTGCATTCGGGTTTTCGAAAGAAAGATCCTTGATGTACTGGCCAAGGATGTTCATGCCCGGTGCAGCATCGGCGCCTTCCGCCTGCGGGGCTGCGCCGCCGTCATTGGTGTCGGTCATCGTTGTATAATTCCGTTGCGCGGTGCTGTTTCAAGGTAAAGGGCGTTGCAGCCCCCACTGGCTGCAGGTCCGCGTCTGCCTACAACCACCATTCCCCGGCTGGCTACCATTTAGAGGGGCCAGACACAAGGGCCGGGTGGGGAATGGCGGCTTGTCAGGCCCGGAAAACCGTATCAAAAGGGACAGATGGCTGATGATCCGACTTCCACCGTCCTCCTGCAACACAGGCATCTGAAACTCGATACGCTGGTTCGCCTTCGCTGGCTGGCGATCGGCGGTCAAACCATCGCTTTGCTCGCAGTCCATGTGGGACTTGGGTATCCATTGCCGGCAGTGCCTGCCTTTGCGCTCGTCGCAATGTCGGCTTGGCTCAATATCTTCTTGAAAATCAGAGCTCCTGCGGTGACGCGCCTATCAGAGCGCGGCGGTGTGATCCAGCTCGGTTACGACATTCTGCAGATGAGCGGACTGCTTTTCCTCACCGGAGGGCTGGGCAATCCCTTTGCGTTTTTGCTGATGGCGCCGGTCATGGTGTCTGCGGCTGGTTTGTCGGCGCGTCACACGGTCCTTTTGGGCGCGTTGGCAACGCTGTGCGCGAGCATTCTTGCGGTCTACCATTTCCCGCTGCCTTGGCCGCTAGGAAATGAGTTCCGTCTGCCCGTGGTCTATTCCGTCGGCATCTGGGTCGCGCTGGTTTTGACGCTTGTGTTCATGGCGATCTATGCCTTTCGCGTTGCCGAGGAAGCCCGTCAGATGGCCGATGCCTTGGCGGCGACAGAACTCGTTTTGGCCCGCGAGCAGCATTTGAATGCTCTGGACGGGCTGGCAACGGCAGCGGCGCACGAACTCGGCACGCCTTTGGCAACGATTTATCTCGTCGCCAAGGAACTCTCCGACGAATTTGATGCCGAAGACCCCCGCGGCGAAGATGTGGCCTTGATCCGATCGCAGGCAGAACGCTGCCGCACGATCCTCAAACAATTGACGAGCCTTTCAAGTGAAGAGGACAAGACTTATCAGAGCATGCCGGTGTCGCAGCTGATTGAAGATGTGATCGATCCGTATCGTGGAACCGGAGTGCCGATCCACCCGGTTCTGGAGGGAGAAGGCACGGAACCCATCGGTACTCGGAACGCTGCGATCCGTTATGGTCTTGGGAACCTCGTTGAAAATGCGATCGATTTTGCCAAGTCCAGTGTTACCGTTTCGGCCGCATGGGACGACAAGACACTGAGCTTGACCATTGAAGACGATGGACCGGGCTTTGCACAGGAGATTCTCAGCAAAATCGGCGACCCTTATGTATCAATTCGTGGCGGAAAATCACGGGGCAAGGGCACGGCCGGCGGCTTGGGGCTTGGGATATTTATTGCCAAAACACTTCTGGAGCGGACGGGTGCCCGGGTTCAGCTTGGCAATCTTGGACCAGGGTCCAGAGGCGCCATGATCCGCGTCAGTTGGCCGCGAGAGGTCTTTGAACGGCATCAAGGAGTGGACGAAACGACCGATTAGCCCCATAACCAGAGAAAATGCAGTTCCGCCTTGGCAATAATTGCCCAAGTTTCATCCAGACGGGCGGTAACCGCGTATAGAAATAAATGGTTGTGCGGTATGACAGATCCGATTGTTTCGATTGAAAGCCTTGAGGACAAGAGCCTCCTCATCGTTGATGACGACAAGCCTTTCCAGCAAAGACTGGCCCGGGCCATGGAAAAACGTGGCTTCAGCACGGAGACGGCTGACGGATTGCAGGATGCCGTCTTCAAAATCAGCCACAATGCTCCTGCGTTTGCAATTGTCGACATGCGCCTGGAAGACGGAAACGGTTTGGATGTCATCCAGCAAATCCGTGCCCGGCGTCCTGATGCCCGCGCCATTATTCTAACCGGATATGGTAACATCGCGACTGCGGTGACCGCGGTGAAAATGGGCGCAATCGACTATCTGGCAAAGCCTGCGGACCCCGATGACATCATCGCTGCTCTGGCACGGAAACCGGAAGACAAGGCTGAACCACCGGAAAATCCGATGTCGGCAGACCGAGTGCGTTGGGAGCATATCCAGCGCGTCTATGAACTGTGTGACCGCAACGTGTCTGAAACCGCACGGCGGCTCAACATGCACCGGCGCACGTTGCAGCGCATTCTTGCAAAGCGCGCTCCCCGGTAAGATCCTGCTATTTGATAAGCTTGCAAGAAACACTGGAGGCTTGCCCTTTCGGTGCCACTTTGCCTAAGTAATCGCTACTGATTATCCCATCGCGCTCTCATGGAGATCGCCAATGCGGCGCCCGGCTGCCAGGACTGACATGTCAATTTTGTTCCGCACAGGTCTTGTGACCTTGCTTGGTCTTGGCGCGCTCGGCGCGATCAATGGTGCAAACGCGCAATCTGCGCCGGAAACCCTGCGCATCAATGTGGAGCCGGCGGAGCCAGGCATCCGGTCCGTTACCCTCAACAAACGCTACCGGCCAATAATCAATCGGGATGACAAGGGCGTTGTGATTGACACGATCGGCAGCAGCAACACGCTGCCTCCTTGCGATATCAAGCTTGAAATCACACTGGAAAACAGCCGGGTTCTGCACAGGGATGCCAACATCTGCAGCGGAAACACTTTGCTTGTCGATGTGACCAGCAACGAAAAGCCGGGTGCCGTTGCACGGGTTGTCGGAGCGGGATCCGGTGTGGCAGCCGGGCCGAGCACCAGTGCTCCTGAGCAGCAAATTACGGCCACGTCTGAAACGCCTCAGTCGAACCAGAACTCTGGATCCCCGGATCCGGTTGATCTTTCTGCGGTGGACACGGGGCCTTCCGGATCCCTGGAGCCTGTGGCCGGGGGGCTGGAGCCACTAGAACAGGTTGAAACGCCAATTTCCGTGCCGGACGGCCAGACTGACACAGCCGCTTTACCGGGCGGTTTGGAAAATCTGGTGCAAGACCGGCTCAATCAGACCGGTAATTCAGGACAAGCCAATACCCAGGCCGTCCTTCTGACCCCATCCGAAGTACGAGAGTGGATCGCCGAGCCGGGCAGCCAACCCGGGGCACTGTCTGTTCTTCAGCACTCAGTGCCGCAAACCGATGACCGGGACTTCCGGGCGCAATGCAGCACGCAGTCCGGCTTTGCTGCGGTGACGTTCCAGCAGGCTCCGGCCGGATTGATCGAAGGCATGCCGCAGACGGTCTCGCTGGTTGCAGGTGATTTTTCCGCAAGCTACAGCGCGTTCGGGTCCTCCAATGTCAATGAAGCCGGTGTATCGCTCCCGCAAGTGACACTGGAGATGACTGATCCCTTGTGGCAGGCGTTGATCCAGCAATCGGAACTGTCGATCACTGTCGAAGGGTTGCCGCCTTACACAGTGTCCTTGAGAGGAAGCGCGAACCCAGTCCGCCTGTTTGTTGCAACATGTGCGGTTCCGCAGCAGATCGTGTCCGACAACGGGCTTGCACCGGGTCAGGATCCGAGCTCGGACCTCGCATGTTCTGAACTGGGCCGTGTCCGCTCTTTAGAAGCTGAAAGGCCGGGTGAAATCATCTTCCGCAACTCAAGCGCTGAAGTGATTGAGGTGAACTGGGTCGACTATCGTGGCGGTGAGCGTCCCTATGCCCGGCTCGAGCCGGGTCAGATCCTGGAGCAGCAAACCTACGTCTCCCACGCATGGACCGTGCGCGGTGCCAACGGCCAATGCCGGGGCATTTATGTGAGCCGCACACCCTATCGCGAAGTGGTTGTTCAAGGGGCGCCGGGCTCTGCGCCTGGCGGCTTTGGAAACACGTTTGATGGCCAGCCAGGGCAATTGCCGGCAGGTCCGGTCCCCCCAGGAAGCGTCGGAGGTTTAAATTCTCCGCAGGCCTATCCGCAGCAGGCGGCGCGCGGCAATGTGGCAGACTATCTATGCACGGCGGGCATTGATCTCAATGTCGTCTTCTCGCCGGATGGTCAGACGGCAACGGTTGCCGAAATGGGATATGGTGCCGTCACCCTTCAGCGTCAGGGAGGAGCGAATACATTTTATTTCGAGGCCCAGGGGCATGTGCTGAAAGGTCAGCTCCAAAACGCCAGCTGGTCACGGCCAGGTTTGCGGGATGTCTTTTGTGCCAGAAGGTGATTACTGTTAAGCTGTGATAGAAAAATAAGCAATCAAAGGTAGTCATTGAGCAGTAACTGCATGTCAGGTAGGTCGATCTACCGATGAATGCCCTTTTTATTTGCGAAAATGCATAACTTTTAAGCCTTTGGTCAGCAGTTCGGTGTTTCTTTCACTCAGGAGTTAAATGAGGGAATCACCTGAAATGTCATTCGCCCGCTGGCCAATCACCTGGAAGATCAGTCTACCGATCGCCACCATTCTTCTTTTCACAATTGCGATCTGTGTCATCAGCTTGAACAGCCTTTATTCGGCTATGTTCGATCAGAAGCTCGCGAAGATTGAAGACATTTCCAACAGCGCAGCAACGATCGCTGCCTACTACCAAGAGCAGGAAGCGTCTGGCGCCATGAGCAAGGAAGATGCTCAGGCCGCCGCGAAGGCCGCTATTGGCGCCATGCGGTTTGAAGGCGAGAACTACGTCTTCGTTTATGACTACGCAGGCAACAACCTTGTTCATCCGAAAGCATCCCTGATCGGCACAAACATGATGGGTTTTGCCGACAAGACAGGTGTGAAGATTGTTGCGGAATTGATCAAGTCCGCGAAAGCCGGCGGAGGGTCTCTGCTCTACTACTGGCCGCGTGCAAACAGCGAAGTCGCGATTGCCAAGTATGGCTGGGGTGCTGGATTTGAGCCATGGGGCTGGATGCTCGGCACCGGTGTTTACATGGATGATCTGGACGCAGCTTATTGGAGCGCTGCAACAGTGATCATCGCATTGGCTGTGATCGGTGCACTCATCGCAATGGGCATTGCAGTCTTTGCCGTTCGCGCAACAGTCGTTCCGCTCACTAAACTCACCGGGAACATGAACCGTCTCGCAGATGGTGAAGTCGACGTTGTCATTGAAGGCGCGGACCGCGGTGACGAAATCGGACAGATGGCCTCGGCAATGGAAGTCTTCGTTAAAAACGAAGGAGCCCGCCGTGACCTGGAAACCCAGCAGGATGTCATCCAGGAAGAAGCCGCTCGTAAGGGTGCTGAAATCCAGCAACTGAGCGCGGAATTTGATCGTCAGATCACCGACATGATGAACATCATCGATTCTTCTGTTCAAAGACTGCAGTCGGCTTCTGCGGACATGACCGGCGTTGCCGCTCAGACCACTGAACAGAGCGGGTTTGTGTCGAATGCATCTTCTCAAGCTGCACACAACGTGGAAACCGTGGCCGCAGCGGCTGAAGAACTGTCCGCATCGGTCAACGAGATTCGCCGTCAGGTGCAGTCTTCCAGTGAGATTGCCGCTAAGGCAGCCAATGAGGCTGCGGCCACCAACCAACGCATGAACGGTTTGTCGGAAGCAGCCGGCCGCATCGGTGAAGTCGTCACCCTCATCCAGGCCATTGCCGAACAGACCAACTTGCTTGCGTTGAATGCAACGATCGAGGCAGCGCGCGCTGGTGAAGCGGGCAAAGGCTTCGCAGTTGTTGCAGCCGAGGTGAAGGAGCTTGCAACTCAAACTTCCAAGGCGACCGAAGAAATCTCAAGCCAGATCACCGCGATCCAGGATGAGACCGGTCATGCGGCAACCGCGATCTCTTCGGTTACTGAGATCATCAACAACATGAACGAGATCGCTTCATCCATCGCATCGTCTGTCGAAGAACAGGGCGCTGCGACCCAGGAAATCGCCACCAATGCGACGGAAGCCTCCCGCAGCACTGTGGAAGTGACGACCAGCATTGAATCGGTCGCCTCAGCTGCGGAGAACACCCGTGACACTGCCGGCAACGTGGAGTCTTCTGCGCAGCAGCTGGAACAAAACGCCACCATGTTGCGGGATCAGGTTGCAAACTTCTTGAGCGAAGTCCGCCAGCGCTCCGCCGCTTAAGTCCAAGCGAACTGCAAATCAAAAACCCGCGGAGTATTCTACTCCGCGGGTTTTCTTTTGAGCATCTGCTATCTGCGCAAAGCGCTCATCAGATCTTGCGCAGCGCGACTTTTGAGATCCGGTGGCTGGAGTTCTTGGTCAGGATCAAATCGGCGCGTGGCCGGGTCGGCAGGATGTTTTCCCGAAGGTTTACCAGGTTGATGTTCGACCAGATCGTGTTTGCGGTCTCCACGGCCTCTTTGTCCGTGATGCGTGAAAACTTGTGAAAATACGACCCCGGATCGCGGAAGGCGGTTTCCCGAAGGTGCATGAACCGGTCCACGTACCATTGCCGCAGCAGTTCTTCATCTGCGTCCATATATACGGAGAAATCAAAGAAATCCGAGACGAAAGGAACTGCCCGCCCGTCCCGTGGCAATTCACGTGTTTGCAGGACGTTCAATCCCTCAACAATCAAAATGTCCGGTTTGTCGACGGTCACCGCGTGACCCGGCATCACATCATAATAGAAGTGCGAATAAACCGGTGCGCGAACATGGCGTTTGCCAGCCTTGATATCTGACAGGAACTTTAAAAGGCGCGGCCGGTCGAAGCTCTCCGGGAACCCTTTTTTGGACATCAGGCCTTCGGATTCCAGGATGGCGTTCGGGAAAAGAAATCCGTCCGTTGTAATTAGATCCACTTTGGGGCTAGCAGGCCAGCGCGCCAGAAGTTCCCGCAAGACACGGCTTGTGGTCGACTTGCCGACCGAAACGGAGCCTGCAACGCCGATAATGAACGGGGTTTTGCCATCCCGCGTGCCGAGAAAGTCCTGGGTTGCCTGGTGAAGACCAACGGTCGATTCGGCGTAAAAGGCCAAGAGGCGCGAGAGTGGCAGATAGATCGCTTCCACCTGCTCCATAGAGATTGGCGCATTCAGACCCTGCAGCTGGGCGACTTCCTTTGCAGTCAGGGTCATTGGCGTGTCAGCCCGCAGCCGAGACCACTGGCGTTCGGTGAACACCCTATAAGGTGACAAATCCATGTCGAGCGCTGTCGCGACTTTCTGATCCATGGTGCCTTCGTCCCCGCTGCAGTGGCCGGTTGGCATCAGCCTATCAGGATCTATTCCTGTTGGCGGGATGCTTTTTCTTCAAGACCGGTTTGTCCCGTGCGCCCGGCAAGCTCTGCCATGACATCATCCAGCGGAACATTTAAGACATTCAGAACCACCAGCAGATGATAGAGAAGATCTGCAGCTTCCGACGTCAGTTCCTTCCGGTCTTCCTGGACGGCCGCAATCGCCGCCTCCACTGCTTCTTCCCCCAGTTTTTGAGCGCATTTGGCAACGCCCTTGTCGATCAGCGTGCGCGTATAGGACATCTCATCCGAGCTCTGCGCGCGCGCCGCAATAATGGCGTCGAGGTCTTCCAGTGTGAACTTCGTCATTGGTCTATGTCCTTGCGGCAGCTCAAATGCGGCAATCAGCCGTCCATCCGCATTGCGACACCGGCATCTGCCATGTGCTGTTTGGCTTCATGAATGGTGTATTCGCCGAAATGGAAAATGGATGCAGCAAGTACTGCGGTCGCGTGACCGTCCCGGATGCCTTCCACCATGTGATCCAGAGTGCCGACACCACCGGAGGCAATCACCGGCACAGGGACAGCGTCGGCAATCGCTCGGGTCAGCGCCAGATTGTAGCCGGACTTGGTACCGTCGCGGTCCATCGAGGTCACCAGCAGCTCGCCTGCGCCGAGGGCAACCACTTTCTTGGCAAACTCGATGGCATCAATCCCAGTCGGGGTGCGGCCGCCATGGGTGAAGATCTCGAATTTGTCTGGCTCACCCGGTTCATTGATCTGCTTTGCGTCGATGGAGACGACAATGCACTGAGCGCCAAATTTCTCGGCGGCTTCCTTCACGAATTCCGGATTTTTGACCGCAGCCGTGTTGATCGAAACCTTGTCCGCTCCGGCGATCAGAAGCTTGCGGATGTCTTCCACGGTGCGCACACCGCCGCCGACAGTCACCGGCATGAAGCACGCCTCTGCGGTTCGCCGGACAACGTCATAAATCGTGTCCCGGCCTTCATGGCTTGCCGTAATATCCAGAAAGCAAAGCTCGTCCGCCCCGGCCGCGTCATAGGCCTTGGCCGCTTCCACCGGATCTCCAGCATCTACCAGATCCACGAAATTGACGCCCTTGACGACACGGCCGTCTTTCACGTCCAGGCAGGGAATGACACGGGATTTGAGGGTCATGATTTTCAGCTCCGGCTGGCGCGGATCAGATCCATCGCCTCCTTGGGATCAAGACGGCCATCATAGAGTGCGCGGCCGGAGATTGCCCCTTCCAGAATGGCGCAATCCGGCTCCAGAAGACGGTGAATGTCGTCGATCGACGCAAGGCCGCCCGAAGCAATCACCGGAATGGAGACGGCCTTTGCAAGCTCCAGGGTCGACGGGATATTAAGGCCCTTCAAGATGCCGTCCCGGTCGATATCCGTGTAGATGATAGCCGAAACGCCGGCATCCTCGAACTGCTTTGCCAAGTTGACAGCTGTTAGTTCAGATGTTTCCGCCCAGCCTTCAACGGCGACATAGCCGCCCTTGGCATCAATTCCGACGGCAACCTTGCCAGGAAATTTTTTGCAAGCTTCCTTCACCAGATCCGGGTCGCGCACGGCGACCGTGCCAAGAATGACCCGCGAGATACCCTTCTCCAGCCAGGCTTCGATGTGCTCCAGGGTCCGGATCCCGCCGCCCAGCTGAACCGGGTTTTTCGTAGACGCCAGAATGGCATCGACCGCGGCACCGTTGACGCTTTCACCGGCAAAGGCGCCGTTTAGATCGACCACATGGAGCCACTTGAACCCCTGGTCCTCGAAGGCTTTGGCTTGAGCGGCCGGGTCGTCATTGAACACAGTCGCCTGATCCATGTCGCCAAGCTTGAGGCGCACACACTGGCCGTCTTTCAGGTCGATGGCGGGAAACAGGATCATCTTGTCTTACATTCCTTCCACGATGACGATCTCGCCATCGGCTACTTTCTGGCGGATCTTGACCGCTTCCTGATATTCCGGCGAGTTATAGCAATCGACCGCGTGTTGGAAGCTTGGAAATTCAATTATGACGTTCCGGGCGCGGCCTTGGCCTTCGATGGCGTCGGTTTTGCCTCCACGGGCGAGGAAATTCGCGCCGAAGCGTTCAAACGCAGGCTTTGCCGTTTCCACGTATGCCGGATAGCCATCCGGATCCCGTACGTCGACCCGTGCAACCCAATATCCCTTGGCCATTGTTTTCTCCCCGTTTTGTTTAAGGTGTCCAGTCCAGAAAATTGGCGATCAGCTCAAGGCCGAGCCGCTGGCTTTTTTCCGGGTGGAACTGTGTACCGATCATGTTGTCTCTGGCGACCATTGCCGTGAACGTTCCGGCATAATCGAAAGTTGCCAGCCGGTCCGCGTCGTTGGCGCAGGAAAAATGATAAGAGTGCACGAAATAGGCATGCAGACCGTTCGGTCCGGTTTCGATCCCCTTGAAAACTGGGTGGCTATCGGAGCTTACATCGATGGTGTTCCAGCCCATGTGCGGGATTTTGAGGGTCTGATCAGCTGGTTTCATTTCGGTGACATCGCCCGAGATCCAGTCAAAACCGTCGATGGTCTCAAATTCCAGGCCGCGGCTTGCCATCAACTGCATGCCGACACAGATCCCGAAAAACGGCTTGCCCTGTTTGTGAACGGCTTCTTCGAGGGCGTCCGGCATGCCGTCGACCGCCCAAAGGCCGCGTTTACAGTCGGCAAAGGCCCCGACACCGGGCAGCACAATCCGGTCTGCCGCGCGCACCCTGTCTGGATCGGCGGTGACGATCACATCGGGAACATGGGCATGAGCGCGGGCCGCGCGCTCGAATGCCTTTTCGGCCGAGCGCAAATTGCCCGAACCGTAATCGATGATCGCAATTGTCATTGACGGGTCTCCGGACCAAGGGTCAGGCCAACAACTTGCTCGCTTCCGATCCTTGGGATGATCTGATTGGTGGCGGGCTGTTTGGTCTGCTGGTCTCTTGGTGTTGGGGTCTGTTCTTTGTTCATGCGGTTGGCGAAGAAACGGATTTCAGCTTCTTCCTTGCCGTTCCCTTCGGCAACACCGACCATTTGCCATCCCTTGCGCTCCAAGGACCAGCAGCGTAGCGCCTGGGCCTCAAACCCGAAGAGGATGGCAATCGCAAAGGCTGCGATGCCCATTGCGGCCCCGCCCAATGACAGCGCGGCGATCTCGATCACCAGGGTGACAGCCAGATAGCCGAGCAACACCAGCCACATCCGATGAAAAAGGATCCACGGAATGGAAAACAGGAAGGCAAGCGGCGAAAACTTGTCCGGCACGAATTGCATCCGGCCGGTGATTTCCGGGTCGCCATTCAGTGATTCAAATTCGGGCGGTGCCATCACGACATAGCTGGTCATGTGCCGATCCGTTCTTCGAAGTTGTCAGCTTTAGCCGCCGAGCTGGCCTTTGGTGGTCGGGACGCGGTCTGCCTGACGCGGGTCGATCTCCACGGCCTTGCGGAGCGCCCGGGCCACGGCCTTGAAGCAGGTTTCAGCGATATGGTGACAGTTTGATCCATAAAGATTGGCAATGTGAAGCGTCAGACCGCCATTCGTAGCAAATGCGCGGAAGAATTCTTCAAACAGCTCTGTGTCGAAGTCGCCGACCTTGTCGCGGTCAAAGGTTACGTCCCAGACAAGGAAAGGGCGGCCGGACACATCCAGCGCGCAGCGTGTGAGTGCCTCGTCCATGGCAAGGTGCGTGTCCGCGTACCGCGTAATTCCGGCCATATCTCCGATTGCCTTGGACAGGGCCTGACCGAGGGCAATGCCGGTATCTTCGACCGTGTGGTGAAAATCAATATGCGTGTCGCCGTCCGCGCGGACCTTGATGTCGATCAGCGAATGGCGCGCCAGTTGTTCCAGCATATGGTCGAAGAACCCGACGCCGGTCTGGACGTGATAGGCGCCCGTTCCGTCCAGATTGATCTCGACCGAAATTTTGGTTTCCTTGGTGTCGCGCGATACGCTCGCTGTGCGCATGAAAGGCTATCTCCTCTTGAGCCGACAAAGCTGACCGGCGGCGCAGTTGTAGCAGCCTGAACCACTTAAGAAAATAGCTGAAAACACGACCGTTTGCTTCATTTGTGCGCTGCCCGAAAGCGGGTCAGTATTGCCCGTTTGTGACATCGTTTGTGAGGAGAGCTCACAAGGGGCCCACGATATTCGGTAGTGCGGCGATATCCTTGGTGTTAGGTACGGGGAAATTTGCCTCGAGGAGTTCCCCATGCCGACAAGCCGCTTTTCCCCGAAAACAGCGCTCGAGCGCTTGATGCTGCCGCTGGATGTTCCGACCGTCGCTGAGGCGGAGGCGCTGGTCAAACAAACGGAAGGTGCGGTTGGCGTCTACAAGATCGGCATGGAACTGCAGTTTGCCGGCGGTCTCGAGTTCGCCCGTGAACTTGCCGAAAGTGGCCACAAGATCTTTCTGGACGTGAAACTCCACGATATCGACAATACGATCACAAAGGCGGTGCGCAACGTTGCCAAGATGGGCATGACCTTCATGACGGTGCATGCCTATCCGAAGACCATGCGTGCTGCGCTGAAGGGTCTGATGGAAGAAGGCAATCCGGATCTGTGTATCCTTGGAGTGACGGTTTTGACCTCGATGGATGAGGCGGATCTTGTCGCTGCCGGGTACACCGGGCCGATTGCGGATGTCGTTGAGGTGCGCGCCAGAGATGCTAAACGTGCCGGGATGGGCGGCATCGTCTGCGCGCCGACCGAGGCTGAAAACATGCGCAAGATCCTGGGAGATGAGCTTGTGATCGTCACACCGGGGATTCGGCCGGCGGGCATCGCTGCGGGCGATCAGCGCCGTGTGATGACACCGGCTGATGCGATCACAGCAGGCAGCGATTATCTCGTCATTGGCCGCCCGATTTCAAAGGCCGAAGATCCGAAGGCGGCGGCGAATGCGGTGGTTGCCGAGATTGCGGCCGCCCTTTGACAACAAGAAGTCCTTGTGAAGCGGTGGCTACTCAATCATCTGAAGAAGCCGCTTCAGGCCGCCCGATCGTCGCCGTTGCTGGCGTCTGAACGCAGGACCATGCCGTAGAGATCGCGCGGGTCGTCGGGGTCTGCGAGAAGATCCAGCTTTTCGAAGTGGCCGGTGCTTGGCAGCAGGTCATTCACATACCGAAGGGCGGAAAAGTCCTCGATGGCAAAGCCGACGCTGTCGAACAGTGTGATCTGAGTGTCAGAGGTTCTGCCTTCCGCCTTGCCGGCATAGACTTTCCATAGCTCTGTTACGGGATGATCGGCGTCAAGTTGCTGAAGTTCACCCTCTTCGCGGGTTTGTTCGGGCAGTTCCACGAAAATATCGGACCGGAGCAGGATGTCCTTGTGCAATTCTGTCTTGCCCGGGCAGTCGCCGCCAATCGCATTGATATGGACGCCAGACCCCACCATGTTGTCGGTCAGGATCGTGGCATACCGTTTGTCAGCGGTTACGGTTGTGATGATTTCAGCGCCTTCAATAGCGTCTTCCGGCGTTTTGCAGATCGTCACATTCAGTCCGGAGTGCGCGAGGTTTCGCGCAAGCCGCAGGCTGGCCGCCGGTTCAATGTCATAGGCGCGGATATCGGTGATGCCGAGCATGTCCTTGAAAGCCAGACACTGGAAATCAGACTGTGCGCCATTTCCGATGATCGCCATGGTTTTTGAGTTCTTTGGCGCCAGATATTTCGCCGCGAGCGCAGAATTGGCAGCTGTCCGCAGCGCGGTCAGGATCGTCATTTCCGTAAACAGCACCGGATAGCCGGTCGACATGTGCGACAGCACACCAAAGCCGGTTACGGTTTGCATGCCTGTGCGTGTGTTGCCTGGGTGGCCGTTGACGTATTTGAAGCCGAAATATTCGTCATCGCTCGCGGGCATCAACTCGATCACGCCTTGCGGTGCATGTGCCGGGATCCGCGGCTTCTTGTCGAAGCTCTCCCAACGGCGGAAATCCTGCTCGATATAGTCGGCGACGCCGCGCATGAAAGTCTCGGCACCGATGGCCCGAACGTTGCGCATCATGTTGTCGACACTAACAAAAGGCACGTAAGCCAGGTCGGACGGGTTCGGGTTGTGAAGGGTCTCAGTCATGGGGTCCTCAATAGCTACGTGTGGGACGGTCGAAGACGCGGCGGCCGAACAAGCTGCCGGTCAGGTCGACCATCAAGCGGGCGGTCTTGCCGCGGTCATCCAAAAAGGGGTTGAGTTCAACGAGGTCGAGCGATGTCACCAGCCCGCTGTCGTGAAGCATTTCCATGACCAAGTGCGCTTCACGGAATGTCGCCCCACCCGGAACGGTGGTGCCGACGGCTGGCGCAATGTCCGGGTCGAGGAAATCCACATCGAGGCTGACGTGCAGCAGGCCATTTTCGGCGCGAACGCGATTGAGGAACGGGTGTAGGAGTTTGCCGATCCCCTCTTCGTCAATCCGGCGCATATCGGAAACACCTGCGCCATGGCGGACGAGAAAGTCTCGCTCAGCCTCATCAATGGACCGCACGCCCATGATTTCCACCCGGTTTGCCGAAACCGGGTGGGTCAAGGGAGTGCCAAGCACGGCATCAAATCCTGGCAAGCCACAAGCGAACGCAAGCGGTGTTCCATGCAGATTGCCGCTGTCCGTGCTTTCCAGCGTGTGAAAATCCGAGTGGGCGTCGAGCCAGAGCACAAACAGGGGCCTGCCTTTTTCAGCTGCGGCCTTTGCCTGCCCGGCCACGGTTCCAGCTGCCAGGGAATGGTCACCGCCGAGGTAGATCGGAAAACTGTCACCGGTTCCGAGGTCGGAGGCTTTTTTGAAGAGCGATCGTGTCCAGCCGGCATAAGCGCCGAAATTTTTCACGATCGCGTTGGGCGGGCGGATATCATCCACCGTTACCGGTTGCAGATTGCCGTCATCGAGGACGTAATGACCAAGGGCTTCCAGGGTCGCGGCGAGTCCCGCTGTCCGGTAGGCATCAGGGCCCATGAGGCAGCCACGCCGCCCGGTGCCTTCTTCGACCGGAGCTCCAACAAGAACGATATTTTGCTTCAAGGTCTTCTGCCTCTGCACCCATGGCGATTGTTCGGGCAAAGAGTGCTGATTTGACGCGGCGGAGTAAATCCAGAGACTTGATCAAAATAGTGCTGAGATCTATCATTTTGATAAATTGAAATTATCAGAATGATAGCATGGACAATCTTGATACACGTTTGATCTCGCTTCTGCGCCACGATGGCCGCCGGTCGGTTTCCGATTTGGCAACCGATTTGAAAGTTTCCCGGGCGACCGTTCGCTCCCGCATGGAAAAGCTTATCGAAACCGGCGAAATTCTTGGGTTTACAGCCGTTCTGAGAGATGATTGGCGGGACTTGCCGATCCGGGCTGTCACGCTTGTTCATGTTGACGGGCGGAATACCGATCCAGTCAGCAAGGCACTCGCGGCAATGACCGAAGTGCGCGCCATCCACTCAACGAACGGCAAGTGGGACCTTGTTCTGGAAATCGCCACCAGAGACCTGGAAGCTTTTGATGATGCTCTTCATCGGATCCGGCTGATTGAAGGGATTGCTGGAACGGAAACCAATATCCTTTTGAGCACTCGAAAGGGCCCTGCCGTCTCTGCCGATCACTTCAAGGATGCGCTTGGGTGAGAATGGCTCGCAAATCGGGTCGAAGTCCCTACTCGTGGGAGATATAGTCTGGTCAGATTACAGGAAACGATGGTTTTGACATGACCAAGGCACTCGACCTTTCACAATTGGCGTCCGACCCCAAGCCAATCTCTGTCGGTGAGGAAGCTGCTGAAAACTATGCAGTGGTCCGCCAAACATTGAAACGGATCACCGAAGATTGGCGGGATCAGCCGACCCTTGAATTGTTGGCGAAGGAAGCCGGTTTGCAGCCGATCCAGTTGCAGCGAGTGTTTGCGCGCTGGGCAGGACTCACACCAAAGCAGTTTCTTCAGGCGATTACGCTGGATCACGCCAAGGCGTTGCTGCGCGATACGGCAAGCGTTTTGGATGCTTCTTATGAGGTCGGCCTGTCAGGCTCGTCCCGGCTGCATGACCTCTTTGTCACTCATGAAGCAATGACCCCGGGGGATTACCGCAATCGTGGAGCCGGATTGAAGATCGTCTACGGTTTTCATCCTTCGCCGTTCGGCCAGGTGCTGATCATGGTCACTGACAAGGGCCTGGCCGGTCTCGGATTTGCGGATTCCGGGGAAGAGGACATCGCGCTCAGCGATATGTGCGAGCGTTGGCCAGCGGCAAGCTTCCATCACGACCCGGAAGAAACAGCCAAATATGCAGGCCGGGTGTTTGACCCACAAAAGTGGCAGGAAGACCAACCGCTCAACATCGTCATGATCGGGACTGATTTTGAGATCCGGGTGTGGCAGACGCTTTTGAAAATCCCGATGGGGAAGGCCACCACCTACTCCGATATCGCGGCCTGCCTTGGCAAACCGAAAGCGTCCCGGGCCGTCGGGACCGCTGTGGGGCGCAATCCGATTTCCTTCGTCGTGCCCTGCCACCGGGTCTTGGCCAAAGGCGGCAAACTCGGGGGCTACCACTGGGGCTTGACCCGCAAACGCGCGATCCTGGGGTGGGAAACCGGCCTTTCGGGCCCGGTTCTGGAGTGCGTTTGATTCAAACGCTGAAAAGTGCCTGATCGCGTTTGTAAACTCAGTCATTCTCTCTTGAGGAAACACGGCCTGTGTTGCTGTCCTCTCCTTGCGCCGGGGCCTCAATAGGTGCCCCCGGCTCAAGGCCGGGGAGGCTCTGCCGAGGTAATAGATAACAGGGTGCGGTTTAGTGAACCGGGCCTTCCGGCATCGGATAATTTCCGGTGATTTCCCAACCAAAAGCGGTCATCCGTTCGGCTGCCATCTCGGTCACAGTCCCCGTGATCAGAAAATCGACGCCCGTTGGCGGGAAGGGCAACCGGTTCAAGCCTTCCTGGAGGCCTGAAAACGTTTTTGCAGCTGGTTCTGTCCAGGCAACGGTGTCATAGGGCATGACGATGGCGGCCATGCCGTCGCGCCGCATCGCGACCAAGAGGCCAGTAACGTCCCTGATCTGGCCCAAGCCGGAAATCTTGCGGTGGTAGGTTTCCAAAAGCACGATCCGGCGCAACTGGAAATACGCAAAGCCCCTGTCTTTCACGCCTGCGGCGTCTTCGGCAATCAGATCAAGCCCCTGAACGCTTGGCATCGCTGCCATCTGGTAGGCGATAATGGCCTTTTCCGAGGCCGTATAGTGAGGGTTGGCATCGATGTTCATGATATTGCGTTCCGAAATACCTGCCTTTCGGAAGGTATCAAGGGTCCGCTCGCGCAGTTCGCTTTCGGTGCTGTCGACAATCACGTTACGGAAGTCTTCCGCGGCCCGGGTGGCATTGACAATGACGCCACCGGGAATGAGTGCCGTTATGGCAGTGACTGTCCAGCTTCCGGCAGATGTAACGCTTGCCGTCTCATCGAGCTTTGCCGACAGGGCCTTGTCCAACGTGTAAGGGTCGACACCGAGTTGAACAGCCAGCTCGCGCCGTGCCTGCGCCTGTCCGGTGATCGACTTGGCAATATCAGCGGCCGAACCGCCCTGACCGGTTACGGCGGATTCCACGCCTTTGCCCAGCCGGCTGAAAACCCGGCCCACACCTGAAACGGTACTCTTGGCCGTCCCGACTGGATCCTGAATGGTGCTTTCAACAAACTCGACGGGTTTTTGCGCAGACTGTTTCAGGCCATCCAGGAAACTTGCATCGTTCTTCAGGCTTTCCAGCGCGACAAATGCCTTGATTTCCGACAACCGCATTTTCAAAAGTCCGTCGCCGAGGACCTTTTCGATGCCCTGATCGGCTTGCAGCTCATAGTCGTGCAGAAAGCCCGTGCTTCTGACCGGCGGCAGCACGGCATATCCCGGACCAACCTCTTTCCCGTCAAGCAGTTGCGCTGGTGCCACTTCTGGCGCGGTTTCATATTGGTCAGACAGGCTCAGAGCTGGTCCGGTGAGCAACCCGGTAAAAAGTGCGCACGCCGCCAACCGCTTGAATGCCAAACCGGAAACCATCATCAACAAACCTCCAGAGTACCTGTATCAGGAGTGAGATCAGTCTGGCGCCATTTTGTTCCGGGCCAGTGCCTCACCTGCCAAGTAAAGCGAACCGCAAATCAATATGCGCGGCGGCTCGCCATCTTTTGCGGCACAAGCTGCCACATCGGCAAGGGCTGCGTCCAGTGATGGAAATGGAGTCGCTTCAAGACCGGCACACCGGGCGAGATCTGCAAGGTCTTCCGGCGTGCGTGCCGTATTGGTGGTCGCGATCGGCACAGTTCCGACATGACGGACAAGTCCGTCAAAGGGCCGGAAAAAGCCGACGGGGTCTTTTGTTGTCAGCATGCCGGCGACCAGATAGAGCGGCCGCGGTCCGCGCTCTTCCTGCTCTCCCATGAATTGAGCGACGGTGACCCCAGCGCCTGGGTTATGACCGCCGTCGAGCCAGATTTCCGACCCGTCCGGGCACATGTCCACCAACGGACCATGGGTGAGCGGTTGGAGACGCCCCGGCCAGTTCACGGATTTCAATCCCGCATCGATGGAGGCGATATCGGGCAGAAGGTTTGCTGCTTTGAGAGCTGCCAGAGCAAGAGCGGAATTGGCATACTGATGGCCGCCCCCGAGAACTGGCTGCACGAGGTCCAGAAGACCATCGTCGTCTTGATAAGCCATACGGCCCTGATCCGGGTGAGCGATAAAATCCTGACCACACACCTTGAGGGCGGCTCTGCACCGTGCAGCCTGACGCTCGATAACTATGTGAGCTGCAGGATCCTGTTCAGCGGAAACTACCGGGCGCTCGGGTTTGATTATGCCGGCTTTTTCGGCAGCAATGACGCTTAAGTCATCGCCCAGGAATTTTTCATGATCCATCGATACGGGCGTTATGACTGAGACAAGCGGATCATCAATCACATTTGTGGCGTCCAGACGGCCGCCGAGGCCGACCTCGAGCAAAACGACGTCTGCGGGATGTTCGGCGAACAACAAAAAAGCGGCCGCTGTCGTAATCTCGAAAAAAGTGATTTCCTCACCGCCATTGGCCTCCTCACACCGCTGGAGCGCATCGAAGAGCTCCGGGTCGGAGACGAACTTGCCACCGCTCCCGAGCCGAATGCGCTCATTGAAGGAGACGAGATGGGGCGAAGTATAGACGTGGCATCGTTTTCCGGATGCTTCCAGAATTGCACGCAGGGTCGCGGTCACCGAACCCTTACCATTTGTCCCGGCGATGTGAATGACCGGCGGGAGGCGCTTCTCAGGCGATCCAAGCGCTGCGAGCAAACGATGCATGCGTCCGAGAGACAGGTCGATCTCTTTCGGATGCAGGGCCAGAAGGCGGTCTAGAATTCTTGTGATTTGATCCAAGGCGCCCTCCGCAGGGTCCCATGTGTGTCCATTGGCGGCTGCTTTACCCGCCTGTTGGAGATAGCAGGTCAGGAGGGTCCATGACCGCCCGGAACTGACTGACCTTGGTCGATTTCCGACATAAGTCAGTCAACTCTGTAGGTTATTCTGCGACTTCAGGCTGTTTCTTCGGCTCTTGGGCGTCGGAAGTTGTCGCCTCTTCGGTCTCTGAAACCTCCGCAGGTGCGGTCTCGTCGGCGATTATTGCCGGCAACTCGACTTCGCGTTTCATCAAGATCCCGCAGACCCGCGCAAGGGTGTCCTTCATTTCCTGACGCGTGACCACCATGTCGACCATGCCATGATCGAGAAGGTATTCCGCTGTCTGGAAATCGTCCGGCAGCTTTTCGCGAACAGTTTGCTCAATCACGCGGCGGCCGGCAAAACCGATCATCGCGCCGGGCTCTGCAATGTGTACGTCGCCGAGCATCGCATAAGACGCGGAAACGCCACCTGTCGTTGGGTTTGTGAGGACAACGATATACGGAAGACCGGCTTCGCGAAGCATCTGGATGCCGACGGTAGTACGCGGCATTTGCATCAAGGACAAAATGCCTTCCTGCATGCGCGCTCCGCCCGATGCGGTGAACATAACAAAGGGCGTTTTGGTTTCCACGGCCTTCATCATGCCGGAGAGGATCGCCTCACCAACGGCCATGCCCAAGGACCCGCCGACAAAGTCGAAGTCCTGAACGGCGGCGGTCATGTCCATGCCGTTGACCTTGCCCTGGGCAACATGGATCGCTTCTTCTTCGCCGGTCTTTGCCCGGGCATCCTTCAGGCGGTCCGTGTAGCGTTTGCTATCGCGGAACTTCAAAGGATCGATGGTGACATCCGGGGCGTCGAGGCGGGTGTAGTTGCCCTCGTCAAAAAGGGATTCGAGCCGCTTGCGCGCCGGCATCCGCATATGGTGGCCGGAGCTCGGGATGACCCAAAGGTTTGCTTCCAGATCGCGGTGAAAAACCATTTCACCGGTCTCAGGGCATTTGATCCAGAGATTTTCCGGAACCTCGCGCTTCTTCCAAAGACCGCTGATCTTGGGGCGCACAATAGAGTTGATCCAGTTCACGTCAAACGCGTCCGTCTACTCGAGTTACACAACAGCGGAGCGATATGTCCGCCGGAAAACGTACATTTTTAAGGCCTAGAGCATCCGGCATTCAGGTGAATGCAGACAAGATACTCGACCACCATAAAACCGATCAGCTTTTAGCTGTTCAAGCGGTTCGCCTAAACAGCCGCTGATCGTGCCTTAAGCAGCCCGGGCCCGCGCGCAACCTGACGCAAGATCTGCGACCACGTCGGCAACGGCTTGCACGGTTTTGTCTGTCGCCTTGCCGTCAGCATCCAAGCTGTCCTTGACCGCATTCACCAGAACCGAACCGACAACCACACCGTCAGCGTCCTTGCCGATGACGGCAGCCTGATCGGCCGTTTTAACGCCAAAACCGACGGCAACCGGCAGATCGGTATGACCCTTGATGCGGTTGACTGCCGCTGTCACACGGCCCGTATCGGCAATCTGCGCACCGGTAATACCGGTCACGGAAACGTAATAGACGAAACCGGAGGTGTTGGCCAGAACTGCCGGAAGGCGTTTGTCATCGGTCGTGGGGGTGGCCAGGCGAATGAAGTTCAAACCGGCTTCCAGGGCCGGTATGCAAAACTCATCGTCGGCTTCTGCCGGTACATCAACGATGATGAAACCGTCTACGCCGGCTTCCTTGGCGACGTGAACGAATTTCTTCGGATCGCGTACATAGATCGGGTTGAAGTAGCCCATCAGGATGATCGGCGTATCCTGATCTTGCTTACGGAAAGTCCGCACCATGTCCAAGGTGTTGTCCATGGTGTGACCGGCGGCAAGTGCACGCTGGTTGGCAAGTTGAATCGGTATACCTTCTGCCATCGGATCGGAAAACGGCATGCCGAGTTCGATCACATCGGCTCCGGCTGCCGGAAGGGCATTGAGAATGGCTTGTGACGTTTCGAGATCGGGATCGCCCGCGGTTATGAACGTGACCAGAGCCGGCCGGCCTGCGTCGGCACATACCTTGAACCGTCGATCGATACGCGTTTCCGTCATTCAGCTGTCCTCTTGCCACAGATGCAGGCTGTCACCGCCTGCCAATCATCAGAGCGATGTAGGGGAGCGGGCAAGGGGATGTCAATCAAAGAACGGCTGTTTGCGGCCTCCTAAGGGCCTTGACGGTCTTTGATGCGCCATATGAGGACAATTTGGCGCGCTTAGCGGCCGCCGAAGTACTTGTTGTAGAGGTGGTTTGCGATGTCGTTGCGCTCAACACCCATCCGGGACAGGCTCTCAGGCGACATTTGGCGCATGCGATTGTAGTCGGCGCTCATGCGTTGCGCTTGACCGATTTGGTCGAAGAAATTGGAAACGGAACGAAAAGCCATCGGAACATCCTTTGAGGTCTTCGAGAAGCTGGGTTTGTTTCCTCTAATGTAAACAATTGCATGGATGTGAGTAGCGTCGGTTTTGCATTGCAGCATTACCGAATTGGCGGACCTGGGCAGTCAACCCTTTCTGGCCCAGGCCGGTATGCATTGGATGCAAGTCAGCCCATCGTCAAATTTTCGAACTGGAAATGTGCACCTGGTGCACCTATGTTCCTGCTATAGCCAAGAACAAAAGGAGCCGAAAATGGCCCACTCCCTCTTTGAGCCGGATCCAATGCCGTTTCATGAGAAACTCATGCGGCGTATGCGCGACCTCAGCGGCCATGCGCCTGCGCAGATACCAAAGATGTCGGCCCGTCTGGCGGCTGCCGATCCCGGTTTGGTACGCCAGGCCAAGCGTCTGGACTCGCGTGGACAACAATTGCTGCTGGAAGTGATTTTCGACGCAGAAACGCCCGCAAAATAAAAGCCGCGCACCATAGGGTGTGCGGCTTCTTTTTTGTTGTTTTCGTTGCAGCTTAAAGATCGAAGCCAAGCATCTCGCCGACTGCGAATACATCCTTGTCGCCGCGGCCGCAAAGGTTCATGACAATGATCTGATCCTTGTCCATCTGCGGAGCCATCTTTGCAACCTGTGCCAAGGCATGAGCGGGTTCCAGCGCCGGGATGATGCCTTCGACACGGGTCAGCATCTGGAAGGCGGCCAAGGCTTCATCATCCATGATCGGAATGTATTCGGCGCGGCCGATTTCTTTCAGCCAGGAGTGCTCCGGGCCGATCCCGGGATAGTCGAGACCAGCGGAAATCGAGTGGCCCTCCAGGATCTGGCCGTCGTCATCCTGCATCAGATACGTGCGATTGCCATGAAGAACGCCCGGCTTACCGGCGTTCAACGAAGCGCAGTGCTCTTCACCGGTCAGGCCACGGCCGCCAGCTTCAACGCCAACGATTTTCACGTCCTTGTCGTCCAGGAAAGGATGGAACAGGCCGATCGCATTGGAACCGCCGCCAACGGCTGCCACGAGGACGTCCGGAAGACGGCCTTCGGCTTCGAGTATCTGTTCGCGCAGTTCCTTTCCGATCACCGACTGGAAGTCGCGCACCAACTCCGGATACGGGTGCGGACCAGCCGCGGTCCCGATCAGGTAATAGGTATCGTCAACGTTGGTGACCCAGTCGCGGAGCGCCTCGTTCATGGCGTCTTTAAGCGTACCGGCGCCGGCGGTGACCGGGACGATCTCCGCGCCCAGGAGCTTCATCCGGAACACGTTCGGCTTTTGCCGCTCAACGTCGGTCGCACCCATGTAAACCACACAGGGCAGGCCAAAACGCGCGCAAACGGTTGCTGTGGCAACGCCATGCTGCCCGGCGCCGGTTTCTGCGATGATCCGGGTCTTGCCCATGCGCTTGGCAAGCAGGATCTGGCCTAGGCAGTTGTTGATCTTGTGAGACCCGGTGTGGTTCAGCTCATCCCGCTTGAAATAGATCTTCGCGCCGCCCAGTTCCTCGGTCAGCCGCTCTGCAAAATACAGAGGCGAAGGTCTGCCGGTGTAATGGGTGTTGAGGTTTTTGACTTCGGCCAAAAAGTCCGGATCGTTCTTGGCAGCCTTGTAGTGCGCTTCCAGATCCAGGATTAGCGGCATCAGGGTCTCGGCGACATATCGGCCACCAAAGATGCCGAAATGCCCGCGATCGTCCGGACCAGTCCGGATGCTGTTCGCCATGTCGTTCACGCGTTTACTCCTTAACCGCTTCCGCCTGAGTGTTCTTTACCTTCGCCAGGAAGGATCGGATCAATGCCGGATCCTTTACGCCGCGTTCGCGCTCTACTCCGGACGACAGGTCGATTTCCTTGGCTCCGCTCAGGCGGATTGCCTCGGCAACGTTGTCCATATTCAATCCACCCGAAAGCATGAACGGCTTCTTCAGGTCAAGATCTTCCAAAAGTGCCCAGTCAAACGAAACACCATTGCCGCCCGGGATGTCTGACCCTGCAGGCGGTTTGGCGTCGAAAAGGATCCGATCAGCTACAATAGAGTAGTAAAGCGCCTGTTCCAGATCCGATTTATCGGAAACGGAGATCGCTTTCATGATCTTCTTGCCATGCATCACCTTGGCGGCCGCCAGGGATTCCGGGGCTTCGCTGCCGTGAAACTGGAAATAGTCCGGCCCGACCAGCTCGTTGATCCGCGACAATCCGTCCAGATCCATATTGACTGTCAGGGCGACGATGTCGGCTTTGCCGCGCGCCATATCCGCCAGCTTGCAGGCATCAGACAGGTTTACGTGCCGTGGGCTCTTGGGAAAGAACACCAGCCCAACCATATCTGCACCCGCATCAAGGGCTGCTTGCATGGTGTCTTCGGTCGACAGACCGCAGATTTTTACTTTGATATCCGACATGGGTTCGAGGTATCGCCGCTGCGGAAGGGTTTGTCAAAAGGAGGATCGCTTCCCCGTTCATTCTTCGGGTTGTTTTACCAGTTTCGCGACAATTTCGCGCACGATCGGCGCTAGAACGAGGACAGCGGGAAACGCGACCGCCCAGGCAAACAGCCAGGACTCAATCCAGAAACTGAAAAATTCTGCATGTGGGCCGACCGCTCTGAATGTCGCAATGCCGGACACAAGAAACGACATGGACCCGGACAGCATGGCGCCGAAAAGGTAAGGAGCGAATTTTGGATGCATGGGTAGGTCCGGATTGTTGGTTAGGATGCTTGCTAAGCGTGAAAGGGTCTGATCGGCGCTGATCAAGTGGACGGCAGGTGGATTTATCCCTCTTCCAGCAGTTCGGCCCAGGCTTTCGGATTGTCGCCATTGAGCGGGTTTTTGGGCGAGCGTTTGTAGCGGATGGTTTCCATCCGGAAGGCCTTCGCATCAAACATCATCAGCCGGCCAGTGAGCCCCTCGCCTGTACCGGTGAGTTCCTTCAACACTTCCATGGCCTGCATGGTGCCGAGAATTCCTGTCAGTGCACCAAGAACACCAGCCTGTTCGCAAGTCGGCAACAATCCGGCCCGGGGCTTTTGAGGGAAGAGGCAGCGATAGGTCGGATTGGCAGCGCCATCTTCTCCGTTCTCGAAAGGCCGCAAGGTGGTGATGGAGCCATCAAACTGGCCAACAGCCGCGGTGACCAGCGGTTTCTTGGCAAAAAAACAGGCGTCCGACACCAAATAGCGCGTGTCGAAGTTGTCTGATCCATCGACCACCAGATCAAAGGCGGAAATCAGTTGCAAAGCGTTTTGGCCTGTGATCCGGAACGGAAACGGTTTCACCTCGACATTCGGATTGAGCCTTGCAATCGCTTCTGCTGCGCTCGCAACCTTCGGCTCGCCCAGTTGGTTGGTATCGTGGATCACCTGCCGCTGCAGATTGGACAGAGAGACGGCGTCGTCATCCACGATGCCAAGCGTCCCGACCCCGGCGGCGGCAAGATACTGCAAGACTGGCGCGCCCAGCCCGCCGGCGCCAATCACCAGAACCTTCGCGGCTTTCAGTTTCTGCTGACCGGCCCCGCCGATGTCCTGAAGGACAATATGGCGGGCGTAGCGTTCCAGTTCAGCGGGCGACAATGACTGCATATTGAGGAGGCCTGTCCTTCGAATTCTTTGCTTAGATGGGGGCAAATAATGGTTTCGATCAAGCGCTAGCCTAGAATTCGGCTGACAAGCCGCGCTGTGTAGTCGACCATTGGAATGACTCTCGAATAGTTCAATCGGGTCGGCCCGATAACGCCAAGCGCGCCGACGATCCGCTGATTGCTGTCCCGGTAGGGCGAGACCACCAGGGAGGATCCGGACAAGGAAAAGAGATTGTTCTCCGATCCGATAAATATCCGGACACCTTCCCCTTTTTCGGCAAGTCCTAGGAGCTGAATGAGATCCTTCTTGTTCTCGAGATCGTCGAACAAAAGCTTGATCCGCTCCAGATCCTCGGCCGCATCCAGGTCGGATAACAGATTGGACCGGCCGCGGACAATCAGCGTACCGGGGTCTGCGACACCGTCTTCCCCGGTCCAGACGGCGAGGCCGGCATCAATGACTTTTTGACTGAGTTGATTCAGCTCGGCCTGATCCGCCGCGCGCACTTTTTCAAGCTCAGCCCGGATCTCGCTGATCGTGCGCCCTTGAATCATCGAGTTTAGATAGTTCGAGGCCTCGACGAGCGCGGAGGATGGTAGATCAGGTGGCAGCTCGACGACCCGGTTTTCGACCGATCCATCTTCTCCAACCAGAATGGCGAGGGCCTTCAGCGGTTCAATGCGGACAAACTCAATGTGCTTCAGCCGCATGTCGGACTTGTGCGTCAGCACAACTCCGGCACCCATCGAAAGGCCTGACAGCAATTGGCTCGCCTCTGTCAGGACTTGTTCCGCCGAATTGGCCTGTTGGGAAGCCTTGACCTGAATATCTATCTGGCGGCGTTCGTCCTGGGTCAGATCGCCGACCTCAAGAAGCGCGTCGACAAAAAACCTTAGGCCTATTTCTGTTGGAAGGCGTCCGGCGCTGGTATGCGGCGAATGCAGGAGGCCCATGTGCTCCAGATCCGACATCACATTGCGGATCGAGGCTGGCGATAGAGAAATGTTGGGGTTGCGCGAAATGTTGCGCGAGCCGACAGGCTCTCCGGTATCAAGATAGGATTCCACGATCGAGCGGAAGATTTCCCGGGATCTTCTGTCGAGGTCGCTGAGGCTCAAGGTGTTTGTCTCCGTCACGGTCACCAAAAACGCGTTGATCAAACGCTCATATCTTCAAGATATAGGCGCAAAACGGTCCAATGGTGAAGCTTGGCCTTTACGGCGCCGGGAAATGGGGTCTAAAAGGCCGTGAACAAACGAGGCGAACCTTTGAGTTTTGCCTTGATAACGGGTTGAAAGGGAGAGCCATGCGTCCGTCAAAACGCGCTGCCGATGAACTTCGTGCTGTCACGCTGGAGCGTGGCGTATCCAAACATGCCGAGGGCTCGTGCCTGGTGAAGTTTGGCGATACGCATGTCCTGTGCACGGCAAGCCTGGAAGAGCGTGTCCCGCCGTGGCTGCGCGGCCAGAACAAGGGCTGGGTCACCGCCGAATACGGCATGCTGCCACGTGCCACCGGCAGCCGGATGCGCCGTGAGGCGAGCGCTGGCAAACAGTCCGGCCGCACTCAGGAAATCCAGCGCCTCATTGGCCGCTCCCTGCGTGCCGTGGTGGATCTGCAGGCGCTGGGCGAAGTCCAGATTTCAGTCGATTGCGACGTGATCCAGGCTGATGGCGGTACGCGAACCGCTGCAATCACCGGAGCCTGGGTGGCTTTGCGCGACTGTGTTGAGTGGATGAAAGCCCGGGACATGGTGTCCGGGGATGTCCTGACAGATCACATTGCCGCGATTTCCTGCGGAATTTACGAAAGCACACCGGTCCTTGATCTGGACTACGATGAAGACAGCACAGCCGAGACCGATGCAAACTTCGTCATGACCGGATCTGGCGGCATCGTCGAGATTCAGGGCACGGCAGAAGGCAAGCCGTTCTCTGAAGATGAGTTCGGTCAGCTGATGAACCTTGCAAAGGCAGGGATCAAACGCTTGGTCGACCTTCAGAAAATGGCAATCCTGTAAAGGCGGACCACAATGAGCCACCGCAAACTGGAACCGGGAAAACTGGTTGTTGCCAGCCACAACAAGGGCAAGCTGCGTGAGATCAATGAGCTCCTGCAGTCCTATGGGTTTGAGGTGGTCTCTGCCGGGGATCTGGGTCTTCCTGAGCCGGAAGAGACCGGAACAACGTTTGAAGCGAATGCCGAAATCAAGGCTGTGGCGTCCGCAACGGCCGCCAATCTGCCGGCCTTGGCCGATGACAGTGGCTTCTGTGTTGCCGAGCTGAACGGTGATCCCGGTATTTATTCCGCGCGCTGGGCGGGACCTGACAAAGACTTCGCCATGGCGATGCGCACTGTGGAAGAAAAACTCCAGTCGGCCGGGGCAATGACACCGGAGCGCCGCCGCGGCTCGTTTGTCGCGGTGTTGTGTCTGGCCTGGCCGGATGGGCACAAGGAGTTCTTCCGTGGCGAGGTGGATGGCCAAATCGTCTGGCCTCCGCGCGGCACTCAAGGCTTTGGCTACGATCCGGTGTTTCAGCCGGACGGACATGAGCGCACCTTTGGCGAAATGACGTCCGATGAAAAACACGGCTGGGGTCCGGATACACCTGCCTTGTCGCACCGCTCGCGCGCCTTCGAGCTCTTCGCAAAAGCTTGCTTGAAGGGATAATCGACGTGGCACTGACCCAGGCGTCCGATGCGGGATTTGGCATTTATGTGCATTGGCCGTTTTGTGCGGCCAAGTGCCCGTATTGTGATTTCAATTCGCACGTGCGCCACCAGCAAGTCGATCAAGCCCGCTTTGCTGCGGCCTTCGAGCGTGAATTGAACCATTTTGCCGAGATGACACAAGGCAAGGTGGTCCAGTCGGTATTTTTGGGCGGCGGGACCCCGTCTCTGATGGAACCGGCGACGGTCGAGCGGGTTCTGACAGCAATTTCAGACCGCTGGTCAATGGACTCGAATGTAGAAATCTCTCTGGAAGCCAATCCGACCTCGGTCGAAGCAGAGCGGTTCAAAGGCTACCGGGCAGCCGGTGTGAACCGGGTGTCTTTGGGGGTGCAGTCTCTTCATGACGCCGATTTGAAACTGCTCGGCCGGCTACACGATGCTGCGACGGCCCGCCGGGCAATCGAAACGGCCCGGGCGACTTTCCCGCGCTTGTCCTTTGATCTGATCTATGCCCGGCCCAATCAGACCTTGGCGCAGTGGGAAGCCGAGCTGAAGGACGCCATTGCGCTCGCGGCTGATCACCTGTCGCTCTACCAGCTGACGATTGAGGAAGGCACACCCTTCTATACGCTCTATCACGGTGGCAAGCTGACCATGCCGGATCAGGACTTGGGTGCAGAGTTTTATGAGTTGACGCAAAAGGTTACGGAAGCTGAAGGCTTGCCGGCCTATGAGGTGTCCAACCACGCCAAGCCTGGCGCCGAGTGCCGTCATAATCTGGTTTATTGGCGCTATGGTGATTATGTGGGCGTTGGTCCCGGTGCCCATGGCCGTTTATCCGTCGGAGTGAACCGGATGGCGACGTCTGTAGAGCGCCACCCTGAAACCTGGCTGGAGGCTGTTGAGCAGAACGGCCACGGCATGATCGAGTTCTCAGGCCTGAATGAAGAAGAGCAGGGTGACGAATTCCTGCTGATGGGACTGCGGTTGACCGAAGGGATTGATCTAAAACGCTATGAGGCGTTTGCGCATCGATCCGTCGATCCCAAGCGGTTAAACGACCTTTTGGAACACGGAATGGTGGAAGAACTCGGGGAAAACCGGGTTCGTGCGACGCGGGAAGGATTTTTTGTTCTGGACGCCGTGGTCGCGGATTTGGCCGCTTGATCTGATTTTCTCGAGCGCTTTAATACATTTATCACTTTGATTTAAATAGCTAACTTTCTTAATCACCGGGTAACTGCTTTGGCGGCAAAATAATTCGTACGCCGAAAAAAGGTCTAGAATGACCGGGTCCCTACCAATTACCAGTATTGCCGGGGCCAAGTGGCGTGGCTATCCTGCTGCAATGCAACAGGTGGTGCAGGAACAACCGTCATGTATTCTGAGTTCATAAAAACGGCGGGTAGCAACTACCTGAACAAAGGAGATGCCCCTTTGCCTTTTTATCATCTTTACGAGCTGAACCATGCGGCTATGGCGCCTCTGCGCGCAATGGCTGACATGACTAAACTGTATTTTCAAAATCCTCTGAACCCGATGACCCACACCAGCATGGGCCGGCAAATCGCCGCCAGCTGTGAGGTCCTGGAACGCACGACACGGCGCTACGGCAAACCGGAGTTCGGCATTGACGACACGGTTGTCGGCGGTGTCCGGGTTCCTGTGCGGGAAACTGCTGTATGGAGCCGGCCGTTCTGTGATTTGATCCGCTTTGAGCGCGGCGTCACCACACAGCGCAACGATCCGAAAATACTCATCGTTTCGCCGATGTCCGGGCACTACGCGACACTGCTCCGTGGCACTGTCGAAGCGTTGTTGCCGAACGCTGATGTTTACATCACGGACTGGATCGACGCGCGGATGGTTCCGATCCAGGACGGCAAGTTCGATTTGGACGACTACATCGATTACATCATTTCGATGCTGCACTTCCTCGGCCCGGATGCTCATGTGCTCGGCGTTTGCCAACCCTCGGTTCCGGTGCTGGCCGCAGTTGCCGTGATGGAAGACCGGGACGATCCATATGTGCCGTCCACAATGACCTTGATGGGTGGACCGATCGACACCCGCGTTGCGCCGACCGCCGTGAATGACCTCGCAGTTTCCAAGGGGATCGACTGGTTCAAGAACAACGTCATCATGAAGGTGCCCTTCCCGCATCCGGGCTTTATGCGCGATGTCTATCCGGGCTTCCTGCAGTTGTCCGGTTTCATGAGCATGAACCTCGACCGCCATGTGACTGCGCATAAGGACTTCTTCCAGCATCTGGTGGAAGGCGACGGCGACAGCGCGGAAAAACACCGCGAGTTCTATGACGAATATCTCGCAGTCATGGATTTGACGGCGGAGTTCTACCTTCAAACGGTCGAAACGGTCTTCATCGACCATTCGCTGCCCCAAGGCACGATGATGCACAATGGGCGCCTGGTGGATTGCACCAAGATTACGCGCACGGCTCTCCTCACAGTCGAAGGTGAGAAGGACGACATCACAGGCCGGGGTCAGACGAAAGCCGCGCATGCGCTCTGCACCAATCTCGCAGACGACATGAAGGCGCACTACGAGCAGCCGAATGTCGGCCACTACGGTGTCTTCAACGGATCCCGTTGGCGGGCAGAAATCGCACCGCGTGTGATGGATTTCATCCGTTCGAACCGGGCAGATATGCGCGGCAAGAAATCGGCGCCTGCGGCGTCAAAACCGGCTGCTGCACCTGCCAAAGCCGCGTCTGCGGCCGCATCATCCAAGGCACCGCTGGAAAAAATCCTGTTGGCCAAGCCGAAAGGTGTCGCCGACGATTTGACCGCGATCAGCGGTGTCGGCCCCAAACTGCAAGCAGCGCTCAACGAGGCAGGCATCTTCCATTACTGGCAGATCGCTTCGCTGACTGATGAGCAGATTGAAGCGCTTGATTCCAAACTGGATTTCCGTGGCCGTATGGCGCGTGACAATTGGATCGAGCAGGCGCGTCAACTGTCTGAAACGGTGAGCTGACGCAATAATCCGCGCTGATTTTTTCGAGATTGAAATCCCCGCCGGAAACGGTGGGGATTTTCTTGTTTGGCGTGCGGGAACGCCTGAATCCGGATCACAAATCCTTGAAGCGCGCTGCGTCAATCCCCACCTCAAGGTCGTGGATGTCTTTAATGGATAGGACAATGACGACGACCAAAAGCTGCATGATTAAACCTGCCTGGACGCCGATCACCATTGGTCTGATGGTGCTTGGGTTCGTGGTGTTCTGGCCGCTGGGCCTCGCCATGTTGGCCTACATTTTGTGGGGCGACAGATTTGAGGGAATGGCGCGCGACGCGCGGGATCAATGGCGTGGAAGTCCGCTGAAAGGAGCATTTGAAAACATGAACAAGCCTTCTTACAGCCGGACAGGCAATGTTGCGTTCGATGAGTATCGCGAGCGTGAACTGAAACGCCTTGAAGAAGAACGGGCGAAGATCGATGCCATGCGTAATGAATTCGATGAGTTCCTGACTGAGTTGCGCCGAGCGCGCGATCAGGAAGAGTTCGATCGCTTCATGGCCAACCGCGGCCGTCCGAACACCGGGCCGGAAGCAAACCCGGCCTAAGTCTGATACCTCCTCCCAGAGCCGCCTTATCCCCGGGCGGTCAGACCGAGAGCGGCGCCCTGAAAAGCGCCGCTTTCGTCCGTTTAAACCACCTGCTTTCTCGCTTAATATCCACCCACAATGATTCGACTGAAAACCTTGGGATCCAAATTGCGCGCCCGAAAACCGGCACTGCCGGACCACATCGAAATAGACACTGGTGACGCGCCGGTGCGCATTCGCTTACGCGCAAATCCAAGAGCGCAGCGCTATCTCTTACGCTTGCCGGCGGACCATTCCGGACCGGTTCTGACGGTGCCGAAAGGTGGTGATATACAAAAGGCCGAGCGGTTTGCCCGCCAGCACATCGGTTGGCTCCTTGAACGGCTTGAAGGCCGACCGGACCACGTTGCGCTGCGTCCCGGCGACCTCGTGCCGCTGCGGGGTAAAGAGCATTTGATCGTCCCGACGGGTCAACTTCGTGGCCTGGTCTCGACGGGACAGGCTGTGTGCGGGACCCCGGCTCTGCTCGTGCCCGGTACTGAGGAGCACGCGCCGAGGAAGGTGACCACCTGGTTGAAGGGTCAGGCGAAGGCCGATTTGACGCAACGCGCCGAAGATCACGCGGCAAAGATCGGCAAGAAGATCGCCGCGATCAGTGTTCGCGACACAAAAAGCCGCTGGGGCTCGTGCGCGTCCAACGGCCGATTGTCCTTCTCCTGGCGCCTTATCCTGGCACCACCGGATATTCTGGATTACGTGGCGGCCCATGAGGTGGCGCATTTGAAGGAAATGAACCACTCGGACCGGTTTTGGCGCTTGTGCGAAGAGCTTGCCCCGCAGACACCCGAAGCCCGCGTCTGGCTCAAAGAACACGGGATCCGGCTGCACGGTTACGGATGAGCCACTGGACCATCGTGCGTTCAGGAGAATATCCGCTAATCTAACCACCGCCGCCAAAGAGGTTGCGCAACAGGTTGAGTGGTCCTTTCCGTTCACCTGTATCGCCAACACCTGCCGGTGGAACAGGGCCGCTGTCAGGTCCGGCGCTGGATGGCGGAGCCACTGGCCGTTTGGGGGCAGAAACAGTCGCAGGCAGGCTTGGAACGCCTGGCAGATCTGCCACAGGGCGGCTTTTGTGTGCGGAATCCATCACCGATTTCCAGACTTCGGCAGCAATCTTGCCCCCTGACGCCTTCTTGGTTGGGGAATTGTCGTCGTTGCCGAACCAGACGGCGGTCGTCATGTTGCCCGTGTAGCCAATGAACCAGGCATCACGGAACGCCTGACTGGTGCCGGTCTTGCCGCCGGCCGGCCGGCCGTCTTCCAGCCGGGCCTTCCGGCCGGTTCCGGTCAGAAGCGTTTCCGACATCATCAAGTTCATGTTGCCGACATCGCGCCGGTCAACCACGCGGCCCCGGCCGTCGCCGGTTCGAGAGTAGATCGTCTTGCCGTCCACGGTTTTGATTCGCCGGATAATATGCGGCAGAACCCCGTAACCACCGTTGGAAAACGGGACATAAGCGGCGGCTATTTCAAGGGGCGTGACTTCGGACGTGCCGAGCGAAAGAGACAGGTTTGTTTTCAGATCCGATGTGATGCCGAGGCGCCGTGCAGTCGACGCAACATTGCCCGCACCGACCTCATAAGCAAGCCGGGCGGCCACCGTGTTGAGGGACAGGCTCAGTGCACGTGTTAGTGTCACAGGGCCATAATATTGTTTCGTATAGTTTTTCGGCGACCAGCCACCAATTGTGATCGGCTGATCCTGGCGGACGGTTTGCGGCGTCATGCCGTTTTCAAGAGCCGCCAAGTAGACAAACGGCTTGAACGCAGAGCCTGGCTGGCGTTTTGCATAGACCGCCCGGTTGAACTGGCTCTTGGAGTAATCGGCACCGCCAACCATTGCCTTGACCGCGCCGGCCGTATCCATCGTCACAATCGCGCCCTGCGACACGCCCAAAGCTTGCCGGTTTTCCGAGATGGCGGCGCGAAGTGCGGCTTCTGCAGCTTGCTGGATGTCCGGGTCGATCGTCGTGTCAACGATGATGTCGCTGTCTATGGAACCGACGAAATGCGGCAGGACGTCCATTACCCAATCAGCAGCATAATTTTCGCTGGCGGTTGTGTAGCGGCGGACGACCTTGGCCGGGGCGGCCAAAGCATTTTTGGCCTCATCTGAGGTGATGTATCCCTCTTCGTGCATGGCAGCGAGCACGAGTTGTGCCCGGTTTTCGGCAAGATCCGGGTTTACGGCTGGAGAGAAACGGGAGGGCGCCTTTAAGAGTCCGGCGATTGTTGCCGATTCTGCAATTGTCATCAACCGGGCGGACTTGCCGAAATAGCGCCGCGCGGCAGCATCAACGCCGTAAGCGCCTGAGCCAAGATAGACCCGGTTCAGATACATCTCCAGAATCTCGTCCTTGGAGTATTCTGCTTCCAGCCAGAATGCGAGGACCAGCTCCTGAATTTTCCGCTTGATGGTGCGGTCTGGTTCCAGAAACAGGTTCTTTGCGAGCTGCTGTGTCAACGTCGAACCGCCCTGCACGAGCCGGCCTGTCGTGATGTTTGTGACAAAGGCCCGGCCAAGGCCGATCGGATCGATGCCAAAATGGGATCGGTAGCGGCGATCCTCAATCGCGATCACCGCGTTAGGCAAATAAGGCGGCAACTGTTCGAGACGGACGGCTTCGCCGCCTGTATCGCCTCTGTTTGCGATCAGCTGGCCGTTGGCGGCAACGATTTTCACGTTGGGCGGCCGTGCGGGAACCTGCCATTCGGATGTTGGTGGAAGATAGGCGGCATAGTAGCCAACAATACAAACGACGGCGATGCCGGCCCAAATTCCAAGGACAGCGCTCCAGTACAGTCCGCGTTTCAAGAGTCTGCCCAGAGCGGGCATGAACGACGAACGCGCTTTTCTTTTCTGGCTGCGGCGCTTGGCGCCGGACCGGCCACCTCTGCCTCTTGAGTTTCCGGATCTCGATTTCGCACTGCCGCGCTGTGAGGTCGATTTGGCGGATGAAGGTTTCTTTGACTTCGGGGTGCTGCCGGATTTGGACTTGGGCTTCGATTTGGATGTGGTCTTCGCCTTCGCGCGTTTCTTGCCCGCTGGGCGGCTCGGACGGTCATCCGGGCGCAGTCGCAGGTCCAGCAGACTGCTGCTGGATGGGCCGAAAGTCGGCTCAACCCGTGCCTGGCGTTTCGCCCGTGGCGCCATCAATTTCCGTCCCATACCAAGTTGCCGGAAACTCCGGCTTTCCCCGGTCATGATTCTAGAATGCGGCGATTTAAGGGGGCGTTAAGCCTTCCGGAAATTGGTGTTCAGAATGGAGTTTCGAGCGGAAACGGCCGATTAGCTGGCGTAGCGGCTCGCGTCGGCGCCATAGTAGTTCACATACCGCGTATTCAGTTCCGAAACCGGCATCACAATCAAAACGTCGGTCGTCCCGAACTGATGGTCAATCACCGCACCCTCGCCGACAAAGGCCCCCAGACGGAGATACCCCTTGATGAGCGGAGGCAGCGCCCGCAAGGCTTCTTTCTGATTGATGTCGGCAGCGGGCCGCCGGTTCATGTCCACGAAACGGTTCTCGATAGCGCGAACCCGCCACTCTTCCGGCGCGAGTGAATTGTGGTGCAGAAAACCCAGCTGGTCCGCCATGGCGTCGGGGTTGGTCCCTTCAATGGACGCACAGCCCAGCATGACGTCGATCTTGTGCCGCAAAATGTAAGACCAAAGACCGTGCCAGAGCAGCTCGATGGTTTTCTTGTTCCGGTAAGGTTTCAGAACGCAGGACCGGCCGAGTTCCATGAACCGCTTGCCAGGATTGGCATCGATCAATGACTGGATGTCGTATTCTGCGGATGTGTAGAATCCGCCATGCCGGTCAGCAACATCCTGGCGCAAAACACGGTAGGTGCCGACGATTTCGGGCTTCAAACGGCCGAGCTTGTTTCGCTTGAGAGAGGCGTGATCTACGACCAGAAGATGATCGCAATAGGCATCGAATGGATCGGCGTCGCGCCGTGTCGCCAAAGTCTGTGCGTCGGCGACCGCGGACATTTCTTCATAAAACACTTCATAACGAAGGCGCTGGGCTTTTTTCACTTCCTTGAAATTGCGCGCCATGCGCACTTCGAGGGATCCGATACGTCCAAGGGTTTCGCCGGTTTTGACCGGCATCTGAACGGCTCCGTACGGCACAGCTGGCAGCGGGCGCATCGCAGGCGTAAATTTCCGCACCAGTTTTCTAGGCGAAAATAGGTTCTGGCGCATCATGGACGGTCCACCCTTCGTCTGTTTCTTATCGAAAACCGGGCCGGATCATTGCATTGACCGCTTGGATCTCCGCCAGTCTTCCTATGCCGGCTCAGATTGCGAATCTAGGTTGGCTCTGGATTGACAAAGCCGTAGACCATACTTTTCCGACATCTGCATGACATTGGGTTGAGCCCGGCGTCTTTCAAGGCCAGCTTATATTACAAGATGGTTATTGGGAAATCTGCCGGTCGTGAACCGTTGTCGGGAGCCGGCCGGTCAGCCAGCAGCTTTCATCCGTCCAATTTCCGCAAGAGCATCTGAAATGTCGTCTACGGACAGTGGTTTCGTAAGATAGCCAGCGGCCCCAACGTCGGCAGCCTGATCTCGGGCTTCCTGCATCACGTCAGCCGTGACAATAAGAACCGGCACTTCAGGGCGCCCACTAACACGCTCGTCGCGACGGATTTGCTTGACGGCGCTGATCCCGTCAAGACCCGGCATGTGGAGGTCCATAAGAATTGCATCGAATGTCCCGCTTGCCGCTTCTGCAACAGCTTTTTCGCCGTCCACGACTAACACCGGGACGTGGCCGAGTTTACGCAACATGGCCTCGCTGAGCAGGCGGTTGATGTCATTGTCCTCTGCGACAAGCAATTTCAGCGGCCGGCCCGGCACAGCGGCCCGATTGGACAGGAAACTGTTTTGAACAGGTTCTGCACTGACTTCCCAGGCATGGTCCGAGGTCTCGGCGTCTAAAAGGCCCGAGAACACCTGAACAAGCGTGTCAATGCGCACGGGACGGATCAGATAAGCTGCGTAGCCTGCTTCCCGCAAATGCTCCAGGCGGTCACGCTCCGGCGGTGAGATCAAGACGACCGCCGGTGCCTTGCATCCGCTCAAATGTGCCGAAGCCAACCAGCCGGCGCTGTCGGAGAGCGCCGAATTGTCCACGACAAGCAATTCTGCTGTCATCAGCGCCTCATCCAGACCGTCGCTGCCTGGTTCCAGAACCGAAACCTGCGCATCGTACTGCTCGAGCTTTTTGGCAATCAGGGGGCACTCGATCCGGCTGGAGGTGACAAAAACGATCTTCTTGCCGGAAAACTTTTCCAGGCGCGGGTCTGTGGTTTCGGTCAGGTCTTCCGGGATTGGCAGGGAAACTTCAAAAAGTGCACCACCTTCTGAAGCTGGGCGGGCACTGATGCCGCCGCCCATGAGATGTGCCAGTCGCTGCGCGATGGCGAGGCCAAGGCCAGTGCCGCCAAACTTTCGGGCTGGTCCATGATCGACCTGTTCAAACTCCTGGAACAGGCGTTCCGCCTCGTCGGCGGCAAAACCGATGCCGGTGTCCCGCACAACCAGATCGAGGAAGCTGCCACCTTCAAGGTTCGGACGGCCGTGGAGCTCGACGGCAACACCCCCATCATCGGTGAACTTCACGCCGTTTCCGATGAGATTGAAGAGGATCTGCCGCACGCGGGTTGCGTCAAGCGTCACGTGTTCCGGCAGGCGGGAATCGATCAACGTGCCAATTTCGAGGTGCTTCGCATGGGCTTTTGGCGCCAGCAGTTCGACCACGCTTTCGGCCAATGCACCAACCTTGATCGGGGCGGCGTGAATATCGAGCTTTCCGGCCTCAACCTTTGAAAAATCGAGCACTTCGTCGATTAAAAGCAGTAAGGTTTCGCCGGAGGTTTCCAGTGCCTTGATATAGGCGCTCTGTTCTTTGGTCAGGCGTGTATCCCGCAAAAGCGCTGCCATGCCCAAAACGCCATTCAGCGGCGTGCGGATTTCATGGCTTACTGTCGCAAGAAACCGGGATTTGGCTTCGTTGGAGGTTTCAGCAGAGTGACGGGCCGCGAGCAGCTCTTCTTCGATCAAGCGCCGCTCGGTGACATCGCGCAAGACCGTCTGGACCAACTGCCGGTCGGTTGCAGTGTCCCGGACCGGAATATCGATCCGCGAAAACCAGCGTTCGCCTTGAGCGGTGCGCAGCCTAAGGTCCCCAAAACCAATGCCGCCGTTATTTTCTGCCGGCGCATCCAGATCGAATATCTCACCCGCAACCTTGTTGGCGATCGGCAACTGCATCAGCCGCCCAGGCTGCAGCTCATGATCTTTCCCAAAGACATCGTCCGCAGCGGAATTCGCATAGGTTATCATGCCGGCTTGGTCGCGCCGGATGACCACATCGCCGAGCGTTCCAAGAATACTGGCGTGCCGTTCGTCGGACTCACCGAGCTCCCAGGCCTGGTCTTCCAATTCCTCGCAGCGGGCCATGAGACGTCGGATTTTCTCGTCCTTATGTTGCAGGGACTGGATAGACCGCTGCATGTCATCGGCAAACAACCGCCAAACCGCCAATCCGCCTGCGAAGAATGCCAGTCCGACCCCGAAGAAGCGGTTGATGCCTTCCCCGGCGACGACATAAAGGGCGGTCGCCAAAGCGATCACCAGTCCAACAGTTGCAAGGTTCTGAAGTGCTTTTGCAGGCGCATCCACCGGCATATCTGTGGCGCGGCGGCCCGGGCCAACTTCTGGAATATCATCGAAGTCGAAAACTGTACGGCTGGGCCGCTTGGCGCGGGTGTCCACCACGGCACCGTCGAGGTCGATGCCGCTGGTATTTGCAGCGATGGTGACCTGCTCATCAGCAGACGGATCGGTGGCGCGCTGCTCTTTATCCAGAGTAGCGTCCATCTCGGTGGACGATGCTGTTTTGCTGGTGTGACTGCCCAAGAAACCTACTCGCTACAAGACCCTGTTCTGGTCATAGTGCGCGGGAATCTTTGAAAAATCGTTTCATTGGCAGTTTTTCCGAGGATGTAAGTTTCCTCGGGAGTTTTCAGCACTCACCAATATCTTTTTCGCTTAGTGATTGTCCCGTGGCAAACCTTTGTGCGCGACGTCCCGATATTTGACAGCCGGTTCCAAAACCATGCCCTTGTCGAACTGGGCCACCATGCTGCGCTGGATTTCCTGCCAGGGCGTCTGGCTTTCTGCGACTTCGAACCCGCCGCTTTCTTCAAGCAGCGCGCGGCGCTGCACCAGTTCTTCATCCGATATGAGAATGTTGGCTGATCCTGCTCTCAGATCGATCCGAACACGATCCCCGGTTTGCAACAACGCCAATCCGCCCATTGCAGCGGCCTCGGGAGCTGCATTCAGGATCGAGGGAGAACCTGATGTTCCGGACTGACGGCCGTCGCCGATGCATGGCAGGGCCGTGATCCCCTGTTTGATAAGGGCTGCAGGTGGCTGCATGTTCACCACCTCAGCCCCGCCCGGATAACCGATTGGACCTGTTCCGCGAACGAACAGCATGCAGTTTTCGTCGATCTTCAGGTCTGGATCGTCAATCCGGTGGTGGTAATCCTCCGGTCCCTCGAAAACGATCGCGCGGCCTTCAAACGCGTCCGGGTCGTTCGAATTTGAGAGATAGCGGTTGCGGAACTCATCAGAGATGACACTGGTTTTCATGATCGCGCTGTCGAAGAGGTTGCCCTTCAAGTTCAAGAATCCGGCCTTTTCCAACATCGGCGCGTCGAACGGTTTGATGACATCGGGCAGATCTGTGACAACGCCAGCGCAGTTTGCCTCAATCGTTTTCCCGTTTGCGGTCAGCGTGTCCGGGTGCGGAAGCTGTTGATGGCGGAGTAGCTCGGCAACAACAGCCGGGACACCGCCCGCGTGGAAGTAATCTTCACCCAAATAGGCGCCGGCAGGCTGAAGATTGACCAGAAGCGGCACGTCATGACCAATCTTCTGCCAATCGTCATTCGTGAGCTCGATCCCAAGATGCCGGGCGATGCCGTTCAAATGGATTGGAGCGTTTGTAGACCCGCCAATTGCCGAATTCACGACGATGGCGTTTTCGAAGGCTTGCCGGGTCATGATGTCGGACGGTTTCAGATCCTCATAAGCCATTTCCACGATTCGGCGGCCAGTTTCATAGGAAATGGCGCCGCGTTCCCGGTAAGGCGCCGGAATGGCAGCCGCGCCCGGGAGCTGCATTCCAAGGGCTTCGGCGAGGGAATTCATGGTCGTTGCCGTGCCCATCGTGTTGCAATAGCCAACAGAGGGGGCGGATGAGGCGACAAGATCCATGAAGCCTTCATAGTCGATGTCGCCCGCGGCCAGCATTTGCCGGGCTTTCCAGACGATGGTGCCCGAGCCTGTGCGCTCACCCTTGTGCCAGCCGTTGAGCATGGGACCAACAGACAAGGCGATTGCCGGAATGTTGACCGTTGCGGCGGCCATCAGACAGGCCGGTGTTGTCTTGTCACAGCCGATGGTTAGAACCACCCCATCAAGCGGGTATCCATGCAGCAATTCAACGAGGCCGAGATAGGCAAGGTTTCGGTCGAGCGTTGCTGTTGGCCGCCGTCCGGTTTCCTGAATCGGATGGACAGGGAATTCAAATGCGATCCCGCCAGCGTCCCGAATGCCTTCGCGCACACGCTTGGCAAGCTCAAGGTGGTGGCGGTTGCACGGTGAGAGATCCGACCCTGTCTGGGCGATACCGATGATCGGTTTTCCGGACTGTAGTTCTTCGCGGGTAATCCCGAAATTCAGATAGCGTTCGATGTAAAGCGCCGTCATCCCCGGGTTGTCTGGGTTGTTGAACCAAGCGGCAGAACGGAAATTCGGTGTCTTGGTATGTGTCATCGGCGCCTTACCCTCTGTTCCCCTCACGGCAGAGGGTGTGAGCCGATAAATACCCGCTCGAACAGGCTTGTAAAGCGCATTAGATCAACCCGCCGCGATCAGGCTCCCTGCGTTTGTTTCCTGTTTGCGGTCCGCAACCGAGTAGCGCGCGAAAGTCCAGAGGACGATGAGGCTGACAAGGAATAGAACTGGGGCCGCCGACATGGGGAGCAGCAGCGAACCACCGCAAACCCCGCACAAGATCGACAGGCCCGACAAAAACCGCTGCGCGTGGGCGGCGAGCGCCGTGCGTCGCATGGCAAGGTCTTTCAGTGCGGGGAAAGCCCCGATGTCTTCGGTGTTGCTCACAGCCAGGATCGTCGTTTGCGGCGCGCTGTTATCTTCTGCGGTCTCATGGACGGATCTCAACTCTAAAGATGTCCGGTCCTGCGACAAGGTCAGCACCAAAGGATGTTGATCGCCTAAAGAGCGGTGTGCCGCTTCCGCTGCGCTTTCGCCGGGACGCGGATCTGCAACCGGTTCCAGGCCCAGCATGTTGGCAAGGGCTTCGCGTGTCTTTTCACTGTCCCCGCTATAAAGCCAGGGTACGAGGCCTTCCGCGCGCAGCGCAAAGGCAGCAACACCTGCATCCTGTCGCAAGGTGCCTTCAAGGCCGAGGACACCAACAACACGGCCACCAACAGCAACCCTGAGAACCGTTTTGCCGTCTGCTTCTAGCGAACGGGCGATGGCGTCGGCGGTGAAGCTATCGATCTTGTGCTTCTGCATAAGGTTGGCCGTGCCGATCACTACACTTTGCCCGCCGAGCAAAGCGACTGCGCCCAGTCCGGGGGCTTGGTCAAAGCGATCGGGCCGCTTGATGTCGACACGCCATTGCACCGCCAGTTGGCGCAATGCTTCTGCGACTGGATGATTGCTCCTGCTTTCAGCCGATGCGGCAACGGCAAGCAGTGTTTTGGGTTCATTGTTGAAAGCCATGACATTGGTCACCACCAGGTTCGGCCCGGACATGACTGCGGCCTTGTCGATGACGATATCGCGGGCTGATGCGACCTTGTTGAACGCTGCACTCCCAAGGCTCCGAACCCCAGCGGCCTTGGCCGCTTCCAGATAGACTTTGTCTGCAAAGGCGTTGATGCCATCAACAAGATAGGGCCAGGAGAGCACCAGGCAGACAACTGTTGCAATCGGCGCTTTATCGGGATTCACGCCAAGCCAAAGAACGCCGCATAGAAGGCTGAGCTGGCTGGACGCAAAAGCTTCTTTGAGGCCTGTACGTTCGCCCCGCGGTGGCAGGATCCAAACAGCGAAGGCGCGCAGAATCATCATAACTCCGGCGGAAAGCGCAGGGGCATGGGGGTTGATGCCGCCGGCTAAAATGAATGGGAGGAAAGGATCTGCAATTAGCAGGCCTCCACAAACGAGCGCTGTTGCATAGTTCAAGCTGCGGCCCGCGGCAGCTTCGGGACAGAAAGCCAGACTGGTGGCTGAGAACAGAACCGACATGGCGCAGAGGCTGATGACGGACACTGTGTTTGGTTCTGTGCCTGAATGCGCTGATGCTACGGCGAGAAGAATTGATGCGATTGCGATCAATGTCGTCCTGCTGATGACTTCCAGTGAAAGAGCCGGCTTTTTTGCGGCCTGTTGCATGATGATCCCCGTTCCCTGTGCTTTCCCGGTCGCGTGACGCCGGGTGTCGCTTCGGTTTGAAAATGCAGTACAGGTGGTCCGCGCTTCAATCTGGAGGTCAGATAGCTCTGACGGGGGAGAGCTTTGCTCCCTGGCAGGAATACCAATGATTTGGTCGATTGGGTTGAAATGTAATGTCGAAGGGGAAAGTAAAAAGTGGTCATGTGAATCCATATGGAAATTAAAAATAGAAAAAATTTAGAACGGAAAATATAAAGTCCTTATAATTAAATTCAAAATTGAAAAATACTTGAAAATATGTGGTTGGAATTCAAAAAAATACGCTGAGGCAATCTCTCAAAGATTTGAAGTACGATTAATTGGGAATTGAGTATCCCCAAATACACTAAATAGAAGATTCTTAATATCAGGGGCGGCAAGAATTGCCGGGTCCGGAGTCCACTGTGACTATCGCTGGGCGGCAAAGCGGGAATCAGGGGTGTCTGCAGAGTCAAGTAGACGACTCAGGCGAATCTCAAAAAAGACTCATAAACAGTCAGTTAGCTGAAAAAAGACACTGCCCCGCAAAAGGCGGGACAGTGCAAATCGTTGAGGTATCAGGCTGTTTCCAGATTGGCTCGGGACAGCAGTTCCATCGACGGCATCAGATTGAGAAGCTGCTGCGTATATTCGTGCTGCGGGTTCTCAAACAGCTGATCGCAGTCCGCGACTTCGCAAAGCTCACCGTTGCGCATGACGCCGATCCGGTTACACATCTGGCGGATCACTGCGAGGTCGTGACTGATGAACATCATTGTCAGACCGAGCTCTTCCTGAAGATCCTTCAGAAGATTGAGAATCTGTGCCTGGATCGACACGTCCAACGCGGACGTCGGTTCATCGCAAATCAAGAAACGCGGACGGGTCGCGAGGGCCCGTGCGATTGAGATCCGCTGGCGCTGACCACCAGAAAACTCATGCGGGAATTTCTGGCCTGCGGCCGCTCCCAAACCGACGTGATCCAGAAGATCATCTACGATTTGGCGGACTTCGGAATTGCTGGAGGCCAGTTTGTGGAACTTGATCGGCTCGGCGATGATGTCCTTAACCCGCATCCGCGCATTGAGCGACGAATAGGGATCCTGGAAGATCATCTGCATCTGCCGGCGCATCGCCAGAATTTCTTTCTGGTTCTTCAGTGATGTCAGTTCCGTCTTGCCGAAGAGGATTGACCCGCCGCTCGGGTGGTAAAGCCCGGTAATCACGCGTGCGATGGTGGATTTCCCCGAGCCACTCTCACCGACCACACCGAAGGTCTCGCCTTCGTGAATATTGAAACTGACCTTTTTGACCGCATGGAAGTATTCCCGCTTCGACGGGAAAATTGATCCTTTGGTCTCAAAGCGCATCTCCAGATCGCGGATCTGGACCAGAGGTCCTGTCACCTTTTCATAGTCCCGGGACTTGCCGAGCCAGTGGGTGGAGATGTCGATATGTTTTTGCGGCGTGCCGGCCTTCTCGATGTAGTTGACCACCGGGAAACGCTCGACCTTGATATCCGGCCGGGGAACGGCGGAAATCAGGCTCTGTGTATAAGGGTGCTTTGGAGCGCCGAGGACCTGAGTGGTTTCCCCGTACTCCACCAGCTCACCGTGATACATCACCGCAACATGGTCGGTAATGTCTGCGATCACGCCCATGTCGTGAGTGATCACGAGCATTGCAACGTTCCGCTCTTCACAGAGCTTTTTCATCAGCTCCAGGATTTGCGCCTGAATGGACACATCTAGCGCCGTGGTTGGCTCATCGGCAATCACCAGCTCCGGCTCGGCGCAAAGTGCGAGCGCGATCACAACGCGCTGGCGCATGCCGCCTGAGAACTGGTGCGGATACTGTTTGATCCGCTCAGCCGGATTGGGAATGCCGACCGCATCGATCAATTCTATCGCCCGCTGCTGTGCTTCCTTTCCAGAAAGCGGCAGGTGCGTGCGGATTGTCTCAACGAGCTGGGATTCAACCGTTTGCAAAGGATCCAATGAGGTCAGCGGATCCTGGAAGATCATGCCGATCTTGCGGCCCCGCAGCTGACGCATCTTCTTGTAGGGCAACTCGTCGATCCGCTGACCGTGCAGATAAACTTCGCCGCCGGCAATGTGACCGGGCTCCTGCAGAAGTCCGATCACGGCGTTGCCGACAGTGGACTTGCCAGCGCCTGATTCCCCGACAACACCGAGGATCTTGCCGGCATCCACTTTCAAGCTCACCCCTTCAACCGCAACAAAAACCGATTTGCGGCCTGGGAACTCGACCCGAAGGTCTTTGATATCTAGGACGTTCACGGGAGGCACCTCAGCGCAGTTTCGGGTTGAGGGCGTCACGCAGCCAGTCGCCCAACAAGTTGACGTTCAAAACCAGCAGAGCAAGCGCAATGCCCGGGAAAATCGCGATCCACCATTCCCCGGAATAGAGGAAGTCGTTGCCGATCGCGATCAGTGTGCCGAGGGACGGCTGGGTAGGCGGCATGCCGACGCCGAGGAACGATAGGCTGGATTCTGTCACGATCGCCAGCGCCAGGTTGATGGTCGCAATAACCAGAACCGGACCCATCACGTTCGGCAGGATGTGGCGCACCATGATGATGACCGAGGGAATGCCGATCACGCGGGCTGCCTGAACATATTCCTTGTTCTTTTCCACCATCGTGGACCCGCGAACCGTCCGGGCGTACTGAACCCAGAACGACAGCGCGAGCGCTACGATCAGGATGTAGAAGGCGAAGATCTCGCGGTCGATCCCGCCGAAGATGCCGGCTGCGACACCGTCAATCAGAAGCGCGATCAAGATGGCCGGGAAAGTCAACTGGACATCGGCGATCCGCATGATGATCGCATCGACACGTCCGCCCATATAACCGGCGACGAGGCCTGCAGTGATGCCGATGATGGCAGCAGAGATGACCGAACAGAAACCGACAATGAGCGAAATCCGCATGCCGTAGAAGATCCCGGACAACAGATCCCGGCCCTGATCATCGGTGCCGAGCAGGAAGCGGGGATCAGCAAACTCCATCCAGACCGGTGGAACGCGGGCGTCCAGAATGGAAATCGTGGCCAGATCAAACGGATTGTGGGGCGCGACCCAGGGCGCAAGGAATGCGACCAGAAACAGGATCAGTGTCATCACAGCGGCAACCACGGTGACCTTCGAGCGTAGGAAGGAGTGGAACAGGTCGCTGTCGATGATGCGTGCGAGGCGGCCTTTCGGCTCGCTATTCGGTGTGGAGACATCAGCCATGGTCAAGTCTCCTTATGGCCGTCCGACCCGCAGACGCGGATCGATGAAGAAATAGAGAATGTCGACGATGAAATTGATCGCGACGAACAGGAAAGCAGTCAGCAGCAGATAGGCCGACATGATCGGAATATCGACGTTCTGAACCGCCTGCAGGAACATCAAACCCATACCAGGCCACTGGAAGACGGTCTCCGTAATGGTGGCAAATGCGATGATGGACCCGAGCTGAAGACCGGTGATCGTAATCACGGGAACCATGGTGTTCTTCAGCGCGTGACGGAAGTGGACCAGCCGGTCCGGCAAGCCGCGGGCGCGAGCGAACTTGATGTAATCGGTCCGGATGACTTCCAGCATTTCCGCCCGGATCAACCGCATGATGAGGGTCATCTGGTACATGCCGAGTGTGACCGCCGGCAGGATCAGTGCTTTCAGGCCTGAGACGGTGAGGAAGCCGGTGGTCCACCAGGAGCCAACTTGCACGACATCACCGCGGCCGAAGCTTGGCAGCCATTGCAGAGTGACCGAGAACAGGAAGATCAACAAGATCCCGATGAAGAAGGTGGGCAACGATATGCCGATCAACGATACGGATAGAAACAGTTTTGAGATTGCCGATTCGCGGTTGAGACCGGCGTAGATGCCCATAGGAATGCCGACAACCAGCGCAAACATGAAGGATGCGAAACTGAGCTCAAGCGTTGCCGGAATACGTTTGGCAAACAGCTCGGAAACCGGCTGCTTGAACTGATAGGATGTGCCGAAGTCGAACTGCACAGCATTGCCGATGAATCGGGCGAACTGGACCGGGATCGGGTCGTTCAGACCCAAACGCTCGCGCAGTGCTTCACGTTCTTCAATGGATGTCTCGATACCGACCATCTGGTTGATCGGATCTCCGACGAAACGGAACATGGTGAAGGCAAGAAGCGCCACCACCAACATGACAATCATCGCTTGAAGCAAACGACGTGTTGCAAAACCTATCATTTCGGCTCTTTTACGTTTTCAAGAAAAGGCGCCCCCGGCGGAACCGGGGGCGCTTCATTTTTTTTGCAGGGCCGCTTAGTTCTTGGTGACGAAGCGGAAGTGGAACTGGTTGTCCGCACGCTGGACAAGATCAATATTGTCAGCAACGCCCCACGCCAGGCCTTGCTGGTGCAGCGGGATGTAGTAGGCGTTGTCGTGAGAGATCTTGTAGGCTTCCGCGATCATTTCGTCGCGTTTCGCCGGATCGTTTTCAACCAGGATTTGCTGGGTCAGCTCGTCGACTTTCGCGTCGCACCAGCCGCCGTTGTTGAACGGAGAGCCTTTGCCAGCTTCATCGCGGCAGTTCATCAGGTTGGACAGAACGTTGAAGCTGTCGAAAGAGCCCGGTGTCCAGCCAAGAAGGTAGAACGACGTGTCGTAGCCACCAGAGGCCAGGATCTTGGCGAAGTACTTCGCTTTCGGCTGGGCGTTCAGGTCCACCTTGACGCCAACGCGGGCGAGCATCGCAGCAACGGCCTGACAGATGGCTTCGTCGTTGACATAGCGATCGTTCGGGCAGTCCATGCCGACAGAGAACCCATCCGGATACCCGGCTTCTGCAAGAAGATCCATTGCAGCCTGCGGGTCATACGGATAGCGCTCGAACTCATCAGACTTGGAGAACAGGAACGGGGAAATCATGATCGCGGACGGTGTTGCAAGGTTCCGCATCACTTTCTGCTTGATCGCCTCAATGTTGATGGCCTGGTAGAACGCCTTGCGAACCTTGTCATCCTTGAACGGGTTCTTGCCTTTGACGTCGGAATAGAGCAGCTCATCCCGCATCTGGTCCATGCCGAGGAAGATCGTGCGCAGTTCCGGACCGGTCAGAGCAACGGTGCCGTCGCTGTCGTTGATGCGTTTGATGTCCTGGATCGGGATCGGATAAACCATATCCATCTCGCCGGACAGAAGCGCTGCAACGCGAGTTGCATCGGATCCGATCGGGGTGAATTCAACGGTGGTCAGGTTGTGGGTCGCACTGTCCCACCAGCCGTCGTTTTTCTCATAAACGGTTTTCACGCCCGGCTCGTGGCTCACAAGCTTGAACGGGCCGGTGCCGTTCGCGTTCAGGGCCGCATAGTTCGGGGTGGTGTCGGAAGCAGAGGTGACTTTGACGGCGTCGTTGGCCTCGGTCCACTCCTTGTCCATGATGTAGAACGTGTCCCACTCATAGTGCAGGATCGGGTTCGGGCCGGTCAGCACAAAATCGACGGTGTAGTCATCGACGATCTCTACCGTGGCATCACCCGGAACGCGGGTGGTCAAGTCGGAGCCCTCAGAACGGACACGGTCGACAGAAAAGGCGACATCTTCAGCTGTGAAGTCGCTGCCATTGTGGAACTTGACGCCTTGGCGAAGGTAAAAGCGCCAGCGGTTCGGCTCAACAACTTCCCAACGTTCGGCAAGGCCCGGCTCGATCTGCAGGTCTGCACCACGGCGGGTCAGACCTTCATACGTGTTGCCAAGGGCGGACAGCGTGAAGGTTTCGTTGAGGCTATACGGGTCAAGGGCGTTCAATGTCCCCTGAAACGCAAACTTCAATGTTTCCGCCTGCGCAGCGGATGCCACGCCAAACGTTGCCACAGCAGCAGCAATCAATTTGGTTTTGGTATTCATAGTCCCCTCTTCGGCGCTCTTCAGCGCTTACATGAACTCGTTGTGGTTCGATTCTTCTTCACGACCAGAAAGTCGTAAATTGTGCCAATCATGACAGCGTTGGCGGAATGTATCAAATCGGATTTCTCTGTTTAGCGCAAAACTTTTTCGCACAGGTCATCCAGAAAATTGGCACATTTACCAAGTTCAGCCAGTTCGATGAACTCGTCAGCCTGATGTGCCTGGTCAATCGAGCCTGGTCCACACACCACGGTGGATAGACCATGTTCCTGAAACTGACCGCCTTCTGTTGCGTAGACCACGACATGACGGCCGTTGTCGCCCGTCAGGCGGCGGACCAATTGCTCGGCGGTTCCGTCGGTTTCTTCAGACAGGCCCGGAACCATGGCACGGACATCGATATCAATCCGGCAATCCTTTGAGATCTCCTGCATGTCAGGAAGAACAAGGTCTGCGGCATAATTCTGGTATGCCGAAATCCAGTCTTCCAGGTTCTCGCCGGGTAGCAACCGGATATCTGTCATGAATTCGCAGCTCTGTGCCGTGATGTTGTGAGCCTTTCCGCCCTGGATCGTGCCGCAATGCAAGGTCGTGTAGGGCGGCTCGAATGGACACTCCAGATCTGCTTTGGCCTTGTTCTGTTCGGTCTGTCCGTCCAGCCAGGAAATCAGCTTTACAGCAGCAGAAATAGCAGACACCCCGCGGTGCAGCTGGCTGGAGTGCACGGGATGTCCGTGGACCCGGGTTTTCAGAACGGCAATGCCCTTGTGTCCAGTCACCACCTTCATGTTCGTCGGCTCGCCAACGATCACTGCGGAAGGATGCGGCCCCTCAACCAGCATCGCCTTGATCATCGGCGGCGCGCCGAAACAGCCCACTTCTTCATCATAAGACAGTGCGATGTGGATTGGTTTGGACAGGTTTGCGCTCAGAAAATCCGGCACTTTTGCCAGAACCGTTGCCGCAAACCCTTTCATGTCGGCGGTGCCACGCCCGTAGAGGCGGCCGCCGTCCTCCCATGCCGAGAACGGATCCGACGTCCAGTTCTGTCCGTCGACGGGCACGACGTCGGTGTGTGCCGACAAAACGATACCGCCATCGACATTTGGCCCGACAGTGGCAAACAAGGCAGCCTTTTCACCCGTTTCGTCTGGTACGCGCACGGACGATATGCCGTAACTGGAAAGGTACTCTTCGACGAATGAAATAAGCTCGAGATTGCTGCGATCCGACACCGTGTTGAAGGACACGAGTTTCGTCAGCATTTCCTGCGGTGTATAGGTTTTTGGCACATTCGCCCCAGCTTGCTACACGGGGTTTTTCGCCCCCGTTTCCCCGGGCAGCAATAAACCACTCATCTGCCCAAGTGCAAAGACTTGTAGTGGTTTTTCCTTGCCGCGCACGTTGATTTCGCAGAGCGCATCGTCAGGTGCCGTAGCGCGAGCCGCGTCGATAACGTCCTTGGAAACAACGAGAAAGCTGCCCCTGGGCTTATTTTCAGATTCCAGCCTGCTGGCCGTGTTGACAACATCACCAAGCGCTGTCAATCCGCCTTCGGATTTGCCGGATCCAGCCGCACCAATACGTCCCAGGATGGCCTGGCCAAGATGGAGGCCAACACCGAGACGGATCGTGTCGCGGAACTGCGGGCCTTTTTCGGTGTTCAGTGCTTCCATAACCTGCTCAATGCCACGGCAGGCCATTAATGCTTGCCGGGCACCTGTCTCGGCACCTGTTTCCATCCCGAATATGGCCATGACGCCATCACCAATGAACTTGTCGACATACCCGCCTTCTGCCCGGATCACTGCCGAAACGCGGTCAAGATACTGGTTCAGAAGAAAAACGACATCGTAGGCAAGTTGCGCCTCGGTCATGCTGGTGAAGTTTCGGAGGTCGACGAACATGACGACGACATCCTGTTCGACGCCCCAATAGTAAGCATCCTGAACATGGTCCTGCCGTACCAAGTTTGCTTTCACCGGCACCAGGGGTTGGATTTCCAGATTTGCCGCAGGCCGGATCTGGCAAGCCAGACGGACATCCTCCGGAACGCCAATCCGCTTCAAGACTGTTGTCTCCGCCGGGTTTGGCTGTGACAAACTATCCAGTCCGTTCAAAACCTTGACGCGGCAGGTCGAACAGCGTGCACGGCCTCCACAAACAGAAGCGACGGGAATTCCGTTCATGCGGCTGATCTCAAGAAGAGATGCACCCGGTTGTGCCCGAACGGTCAAACCGCCGGGATAAGAGATCGAAATGCCTGCAGAAACACGGCTTGCGAGATATCGGACGACAATGACAAACAGGCTCAAGAGTATCAGACCGAACACAACGGCTCTGATATTGTCGGTCTGCGCGTAGAGCCATACCCACTGATCTTCCGAGACCTTGACTGTTACGTCTTTTGCCAAAGCGAGGCGCCGGGCGCCTTCGACAAAGCCCCAAAGAGCCATCACAGGCCATGCAATGGCGGCGGCCAGCGCCATGTACTTGATCCGGTGGTAGAACGGGTAGAGCCGCAGCCAGAAGTGCAGCCCGATCACCGCATGGGTCCAAACCACCAGCAAAAGTATGGATTGCATGACGGCATTTTGCGGCCAAAGGATCGTCAGCATCTGGTGGTAGTTTGGGATAAAGCCGAATTCTTTCGCCAAACCCATCGTTGTGATGACATGCGGAATGAGCGTCCAGGGGATGTAAAGCCCAAGTACAAGCTGAGCGAACTCCCAGGGCGGCATGCGCAAAGTTCGTCTCTTGGATGTTCGCCAGAGCGCCAGCGCGACATGGGTGAGTGCTGCCGTGATCAACACGGTTTCGCCGATCGGCCCGCGCCAGATCCAGTAGTGCCAGAGCGACATTTTCTCCATCGCATTCACGGAAATGATGCCCATTGCGTGGTTGGAAAAGTGACTGAGGCAAAACAGGAAAAGGACCAGACCGCTCCACAGGCGCAGCCGTTGGCGCCAGTTGCCGTGCCCGGGGTTGGGCCATGCCGCATCTGCAGCGGTTGCGGGTACCTTTGATGGAGTGGCGGGGTCGGTCACAGTGTCTGAACGCCTGGCGAAAAAGTGGACTGATCGTAGTTGACGACAGTGCAGCTTGAAGCGCCCGCGTCAAGACGGAACCGGGCTGGCCGTGGATTGTTGGGCGATGGTCTTGAAACACTCAAAACAAAAAGCAATTGTGCCGCCAAATGAACTTCAAACCGGTAAGAGGCATCATGAAGGTCTACGGCATCAAGAATTGCGATACGGTCAAGAAAGCGCGGAAGTTTCTGGATGAAGCCGGGGTGGAGTACAGTTTTCACGACTACAAGAAAGACGGCATCGATGCCGACAAGCTCGCCAAGTTTGTGGGCGACTTCGGCTGGGAAGCGGTTTTGAACAAGCGCGGCACGACCTGGCGCCGGCTGGATGAAGCCACCCAGGAGGGCGTGACCGATGCAAAAAGCGCGCTGGACGTCATGATCGAAAATCCATCCGTCATTAAGCGCCCGATCGTGGAAGGCGCTGAAAAGAATTTCATCGGGTTTGACGCTGTTGCCTGGGAAATGGCGCTGGAGTTGGGTGAAATGAAGTAACGCACTCACTTGATCTGCGAAAGAACCAAGGCTCCGGCGGCAATCCCCCGGAGCCTTTTGTTTTGTTACCAGGTGCGGCGTGGCCCGGTGTCAATGTGATAAAACCCTGACGAATAGTACTTGTAACCGCCAACTGCAGACTGGGATTTCAGGAAAGCCAATACGGAGGACGGGTTGCCGCCAACAGAGAAGTCCACCGCCTGGCAGTTCAGATGGTAGGAGTTCTTGGCTCCACCTTTGCGCCAATTCTCGAACCACCAGCGTTTGGTGGAATTCACCTTCACCGGCCCGTACCGTTTGGCGACCTTGTTCAGGACCTTTTTGAGTTTTCTCGGCACACACCAGGCGGAGTCGTTGTAGTCGATCGCACTGTGCGAGGCTGTTGCCCAACCCATGCCGGTGACACCAGCAACCGATCCACATCCAACCAAAACAACGGACAATCCCAAAAACATTATCCAGGCTAAAAAACGCTGACGCATAACAAACAGCCTTGCAAATTCTAAGTGTTTGCCCCCGCACCAGACCTGCCAACAATTTGATTAAAATTTTAATGAAAGAGATGGTTAACGTGATAAAGAAACATTTGTTTCACAGAATGCAAAATCATGATACAAATGTCTCAAGCGCACATTCCGGCGCGATACACCCTTGGTGAGGTTCGTGTTCATGTCTCACGTTTTTCCGCGTCATACGAAAGCATCTACCCCTGTCGCCGTTGGTGGTGATGGGTGTTACATCATTGATAGTAATGGAAAAAAATATTTTGATGGGTCCGGTGGAGCAGCGGTGTCTTGTCTCGGTCATAGCGATCCGGACGTGACAGCGGCGATCAAGGGCCAGGTCGACCACATTGCGTTTGCGCATACCGGGTTTTTTACCTCAGAACCTGCAGAGCAGCTTGCTGATCTTCTGATCGAACATGCACCGGGCAAACTGGATCGTGTTTATTTCGTCTCCGGCGGTTCGGAGGCAATGGAAGCCGCGCTGAAACTGGCGCGTCAGTATTTTCTGGAAAAAGGCGAAACATCCAGACACCGGGTCATTGCCCGCCGGCAAAGCTATCACGGCAACACGCTTGGGGCGCTGGCGACGGGTGGTAACCAGTGGCGCCGTGAACCCTTCGCGCCGTTAATGATCGAAACCTCCCACATTTCACCCTGTTACGAGTATCGCGGACGGGCGGACGACGAAACGGCCGTCGAATACGGTCAGCGCGTTGCCAATGAACTTGAAACCGAAATTCAGCGCCTTGGCGCGGAAAACGTCATGGCATTTGTGGCCGAACCGGTCGTCGGCGCAACCGCAGGTGCGGTTACGCCTGTCGAAGGCTACTTCAAGCGGATCCGGGAAATCTGCGATCACTATGGGATTTTGCTCATCCTAGATGAAGTGATGTGCGGCATGGGGCGTACAGGCAGCCTGTTTGCTTGTGAGCAGGACGACATAGCTCCGGATATCCTTGCAATCGCCAAGGGCCTTGGTGCGGGGTATCAGCCGATTGGGGCCATGCTGTGTACTTCGGAGATCTATGAGGCCATCGAGAACGGGTCCGGTTTCTTCCAGCACGGCCACACATATATTGGCCATCCGACGGCGTGCGCGGCCTCTCTTGCCGTCCTGAAAAAGCTCACCGGTGGACTGGTCGATCAGGTTCATCCTCTGGGTGACAAACTGGATGCGACCCTGAGAGAGGCTTTCGGACAGCATCCCCATGTTGGCGATATCCGTGGACGCGGCCTGTTCCGCGGCATTGAAATTGTTGAAGACCGGGAGAGTAAAACGCCGTTTGACACGAAGCGCGGGGTGAACAAGGCGCTGAAAAAGGCCGCGTTCGAAGCCGGGCTGATCTGTTACCCGATGGGCGGCACGATTGACGGGGTGAAAGGTGATCACATCTTGCTGGCGCCGCCCTTCATCATGGAAGATCAGCACATCTCGGAGATTACAGATAAATTGCAAACTGCGTTCAAGGCCGTCTTCTGATCATGAGCCCTGATACCAAACCTCAGGTGCTGCCACTTATCATGGTGGCGCCGAATGGCGCGCGGCGTACCAAGGTGGATCATCCGAGGCTGCCGATGTCGATCACCGAAACGGTGGAGACAGCTGTCGCCTGTTTCGAAGCCGGCGCGGGCGCAATACATGCCCATGTCCGCGACGAAACAGGCGGGCATGTTCTGGACAAAGACCTTTACCAGGCGCTCTTGTCGGAATTGAATGCTGCATTGCCGCAAATGCAGGTTCAAATCACCACCGAAGCTGTTGGAAAATACACACCGGAAGACCAGCGCAAACTGGTCCAGGAGTTAAGGCCGTCAATGGTGTCGATTGCTGTCCGCGAGATGCTGCCGGACGATGACATAGATACGGCTGCAGAGTTTTATTCCTGGGCCCTGAAGGAAGGAATATCTGTTCAACACATCCTCTACAGTGCAGAGGACCTCGACCGGTTCTTCGAACTCGTCGAAAACGGCAGTATTCCTGGCATTACGCATCAGGTGCTGCTGGTTCTAGGCCGCTATGCGGACAATCAGGAAAGTGCGCCGGAAGATCTGCACCCCTTTCTGGATAGGTTGAAAGCGCGCCGGAGCGATCATGAGATCGACTGGGGTGTGTGTGCCTTTGGGCACCGGGAAACAGAATGTCTGGTGTATGCCATCGAGAACGGTGGCAAGGCCCGGGTAGGATTTGAGAACGGCCTTTGGAACCGCGATGGTGCAGTTGCGAAGGATAACGCTGACCGGGTCCGTGATCTGGTGTCGGCCCTGGAAGAAAAAAACATCTCCGTTCTGTGAGGCTGAACCGCCTTCAGGGCGGCTCACATTCGGGCAAGGCCCGACAGAGTGGAGTGACTGAAAATATGGCGGAACACCATTACGTCCTGACGCTTTCATGCGCGGACAAGCCGGGAATTGTCGCAGCCGTCACAACGGAATTGGCCGATTTCGGCGCGAATATCGCGGAGAGTGATCAGTTTTGGGATCGAGCCACCAATCAGTTTTTCCTCCGCATCGCCATGCTGGCGCCGGAAGGTGTAACTTTGGAGAGCGTTCAAAAGGCGCTTGATCCGGTCATCGCCCGCTTTGACATGAAAGCAAAGCTGGTCGACACGGCCAAGCGGCCGAAAGTGATCATCATGGTCTCCAAGTTTGACCATGCGATGCTGCATCTTCTTTATCAGATCCGAGTTGGCTGGTTGGATGCCGAGGTGGTCGCCATCGTCTCAAATCATCCGGACAGCGCCCGCACCGCGGATCATGAAGGCATTCCTTACCATCACTGGCCGGTGACCAAGGGAAACAAGGCGGAGCAGGAGGACAAAGTCCTGAAGCTGGTCAAGGAAACCGGAGCGGATTTGGTGGTGCTGGCGCGCTACATGCAGGTTCTGTCCGACAACCTCTCCAAGCGGCTCTTCGGCAAGGTGATCAACATTCACCACTCTTTCCTGCCGAGTTTCAAGGGCGCCAAGCCGTATCATCAGGCCCATGCGCGTGGTGTGAAGATGATCGGGGCGACCGGGCACTATGTGACGCCGGATCTCGACGAAGGCCCGATCATTGAACAGGACGCAGAGCGCGTCAGTCACGCGTTGTCAGCAGATGATTTTGTGGCGCGCGGCAGGGATATTGAATCCCGCGTGCTCGCTCGCGCTGTCAAATACCACCTTGAAAACCGGGTGATGATTGTTGGCAACAAGACAATTGTCTTTACGCCGTAACCATGAAGATCAGACGGTTTCTGCCTCCCGTCCGAATGGCAGCTTGCGGCCGTCTTTTTCAAGTTCGGAGAAAAGCCAATCCCGAAACAGCCGGATTTTCCGGCTGTTTTTGCTTTGCATCGGGTAGCTCAGGTTCCAGGATTCGCTTTCAATCCGCGAGACCAATTCAAAAGGTTGGATCAGCTGGCCGTTCGCAAGAGCGTCCCGTACGAAATATGGGGTGAGAATGGCAACCCCCTGCCCGGCAATGGCCCGGTTGGCTTCCAGTGCCTGTGAGCCCATCCGGCTGGACGGATTTTGGCTAAGATCCACGTCCGGTAAGCCAGCATCAGCAAACCACGTTTGCCACCAATGGTCTTCCGGATCGATTATTGGCGCCTTCAAGAGATCAGCCGGTTCATGGATCCCGCCAAGTTTTTCGGCAAGCAATGGGGACACCATCGGAGTGAATTCGGCCTGGATCAGCTGGTGATAATAGCATCCCTTCGGCGGTTGATAGCAGGCGGTGATTGTTAGATCACCATCAGTAAAGGCCGGTTTCTCCCAGGGTCCGAACGGAACAAGCCGGACGGCGATGGTGGGGTTTTGAATTTGAAACTCGAATAGGCGTGACGACAGCCAGGTGACGGCAAACGTCGTGTTGCTGCTGATCACGAGTTCGGACGATTCTGCTTCCTGGACGTCGTGAAACGTGCCGCGAAGCCGGTCGAATGCGTCGGTCACACCATCTGCGAGCTGTTGGCCGCGCGGCGTCAGCTCAATCTTCCGGGGTTTTCGCTCAAACAAAGAAAACCCGAGTCTTTCTTCTAAAAGTTTGATCTGATAGCTGACCGCGGCCTGCGTCATGCCAAGTTCATCACCTGCCTTTGTGAAGCTGAGGTGCCTTGAAACGGCATCGAACGCCCGGACAGCGGATAATGGGGGCAAAGAGGCGGACATTCATAAATACTCCTTATGCATGTCTATTGTCTTTTCATTGGTCAATCAACAGTCGACAAGCGATACATCCTTAAGTCATCAACGGTTTCAGGTGGTTTTCATGTCTTCTACCAATTGTAAATATGCGAAATCGAATCTTGGCTCTAGATTGGTATTAATTGAGCTTATTCATAAATTGTTTTCTGGATGGTATGGCCATCCGCGCAAACGCACTGTTCTCTCTGATTTGCCGGCGGCATTGAAACGGGACATCGGCCTTGAGGACATTCGGCCAAGCCCTGGAAGCCTTGAAGAAGGCTGGCGCAGTGAGTTCGACAGGCTGCAACGCCGCTAAGCGCTGAAAGGATTACCGGTACCGGGCGTGGATGCTGTCATAGGTTCCGTCAGCCCGTAATTCCGCCAAGCCTTTATTGAACACCTGTCTCAACTCCTCAGAGTCAGCGTGTTTTCGTGAAAAACACAAGAAATAGTCCCAGACAACGAAGGACCGGAAACCAAATTCATTGCGATAGCCAAGCTTCTTTTTGAGATGCTGACCGGCCGCCTGTCCGGTGTGAAAATAGTCGACACGCTCGAGCTCAAGCATCTTGAAGCCGGCCGTATCGGTGGAGATGCTGACCAACTCCACGCCTTGCCGCTCCATTCCCGCGTTTGGAGCGTATTCAAGAACAGAGGCAACACGCTGGCCGGTGAGGTCTGCAATGCTCCGAATGTTTTCGACCGGATGCCCTGTCCGGTAGAAAACGCCATAGGCTTCCTGGCTGATAGGCGCGCTGAAGAGAAAGTGCTCGGCACGTTCAACAGTATGGGCGCAGGTCAAAAGGCCGGGATAGTTGCCAGCCTCGGTTTCGCTGACCGCTCGGGACCACGGGACATAAACAACTTCTGCCGTGATGCCTTTGCGTTTGAAGGCTTCAACGGCAACCTCATGGTCAAATCCGAGGCGGTCATCTTCGGGTTCTGCGATATCGAAGGGCGGGTAATCGGTCGCCAAGATGATCACAGACCCTGCCGGATGCCCAAGCGTCGGAAGGCCGATCGGCAATATACCGACCACCAACAGCGCAACCCAGAACCAGGACCGTATCGCCACCGGAAACGACCTCCGTGAAACATCGGAACGAAACCGTATGGGACCACGAAAAATATAATTTTTTATTGGTAGTTTTTTGTAAATCGGCACCGTTCCCAAGCTATCAGCCCCCGAAGATCGGTGCCGGGTGTGCATTTACAGCATCAGAGCCCAGACAGTTGCGGCGAGCATGGTGAGCGCCATCGCAACTGTGATGGAACGCATCAACCGGCCTTCGCCAATCAGAGCCAGAATAGATACACCGACCAGCGCCCAGAGCGAATGAAACACCATTCCGCCTACAAGGAAGCCGGTCGCAAGGATTGCAGCGTTGGCATGGAGATCCAGACCGTTTCCTGCAAAGAAAGTCGAGAACGCGACGAGACTCATGGCCCATGTCTTGGGGCTCAGAGGATGGATCAACAATCCTTCCCAGAAGGTCAGAAGGGTGGCTTCGCCCTTGGGCCGGATGGTCAGAGAAATGATCCGCCAGGCGAGAAAAGCCATATAAGTCAGGCTTAAAGCTTTGAACACCGATACCATAATTCCGCCCTGCGCCATGATGTGACCAAGCCCGTAGGCGACCGCCAGGTTCAAAGGAAGCGAACCGATCTGTGAGGCAATAATGACCGGAAATGCCGTCCGGTACCCGGAACTCGCTCCGATCGCAAGGAAAGCCAGGTTTCCGGGCCCTGGGGTGCCGGTCATGATGATCACAAAGACCGCGAAGGCCATCAGTGTGGCGGTGTCCATTTCGAGAGCCTCGTACAATTTCGATACAATCGGTACAAAAGTGTATGAGCAATCTCTGTATTGAAATATTGTATCGGTCAATGATAACATTGTTCTCATGACAATGTGGGTGCCAAACATCGAGGTGGCTTCCGGGCCAATTTATCTTGCGATCGCAGATGCGCTGGAAGCTGATATTCTGGCCGGGAGCCTGGCTCAGGGCGACCGGCTTCCGCCACAGCGTGAACTTGCCTATCAGCTCGGCATAACGCTCGGAACGGTGACCCGTGCCTATGCAGAGGCGGAGCGCCGGCGTCTGGTCAAAGGCGAAACTGGCCGCGGAACATATGTTGCGCCGGAAAGCCAGAAGGTTTCCCCCCTGATCCCGAAAGAAGGGGAACCGGAGACGTGTGATCTGGCACGGAACTTTGCCTATCCGTTTCTTAATCCCAGCCTTTCCGATGGGCTGGTTCGCATGGCCAAAACGGTCGGAATTGAGCGCCTCAACGGATTTGTGCCCTCCGAAGGATTGAAGGCCCACAGGGAAACAGGCGTTCTCGTGTTCAAGGACTATGGACTGGATGCGGATCCGGATCGGGTCGCGGTGACTTGCGGCGCACAGCACGGCATTCAGGTCACCTGCCAGGCCCTGTTTCTGCCGGGCGATGCCGTGGCGGTTGATCAATTCACGTATCCGTCGATCTTTAGTTCTTTGGCCGCTCAGGGGCTGAAAGCTATACCGGTTCCGGCGCTCACCGGCGGCGGAGGAGGGCTTGGCGCAATGGATCCGGATGCGCTGGCTCAAGCGGTTCGGATGCATCACGTGAAGGGCGTTTTTCTGATGCCCAACATGCAGAACCCGACCACTCACACCATGTCGATAGATGAGCGAACGCGGCTTGTTGAAGTTGCCCGTCAGTTTGACCTCAAGGTCATAGAAGACGATCCTTACACACCGTTTCTGGCCGATCCGTTGCCGGCATTCGGCGCTCTTGCGCCGGAGCGGACGGCCTCGATCGCCAGTATCTCAAAGGTTTGTTCGCCTGGCAGCCGGATCGGCTTTGTTCATGTTCCAGCGCCCTTTGAAGACTCAATTCGCAACAAAATCGGCGAAAGCACATGGATGGCATCGCCCATCACGGCGGAGCTGATTTCCGGTTGGGTCCGTGAGGGGCATCTGAGCAAGGCGCTCCGGGTTAAGCGGCGCGCCAACAGTGTGAGATTTGACCGCGCCAGGAAGATTTTGGAGCCATACTTTCTGCAAAGCGGCAGCCACAAGGTGTTTGGATGGCTTGCCTTGCCGGAAGACGTGGATCCGGATGCGCTGCAGGCGGCCTTGTCTCATCAGGGCATTTCGGTGCTGTCCTCAAGGTACTTTCAGGCAAAAGGGCAGAAACCGGCACCCTATATCCGGCTTACCTTCGGATCCGAAGAAAACGAAGACCGCTTCGATTGGGCACTTGACCGCATCAAGACCACCATCTCAACCTTTGCCGAGCCGCCGGACTTGATCCGCCCCGTCGGTTAGGCCGCTGCGCTTTCATGTGGGCATCATCGACTGTTTTTTGACAAGCTGAACGTTCCAAACCATAAGCGGGCGAACGCTGTGTCAGAAAAAACCGCTGCAGCATTTCTGCGATAGGACTTCATGGTGCTTTGGCCCCGCAAAAAAGACAAAGAACAGACAGGCGGCTGCAATCCGGACATTACGCCCTATGCACGGCTTGAAAACGCGGGTCTCACACTTGGCGACCGAAAGATCCTCTCCGGCCTTAGCCTAGATTTGCAAGAGCACCGGATCGGCGTGATCGGGCTGAACGGGTCCGGAAAAAGCAGCTTCGCACGCCTCTTAAACGGTCTTCATCTCGCTGACGAAGGCCGCGTCACACTCTTCGGCGCAGTTGCAGCTTCCGTCCGATCCGAACTGCCGCGCCATGTCGGTTTCGTTTTCCAGAACCCGGATCACCAGGCGATTTTCCCCACAGTGGAAGAAGAAATCGCCTTTGGTCTGACACAACTGGGCGCCTCGAAAGACGAAAGCCGGGCCAAGGCTTTGGAGTTCCTGGAAGTCCACGGATGCCTTCACCTTGCCGCTAAACCTTTTGCTGAATTGTCGGGAGGGCAGAAGCAAATAGTCTGCATTCTTGCAGTTTTGGTGATGAGACCGGCTGTCTTGGTTTTGGATGAGCCGATGACTAGCCTGGATGCGCTGGCATCCCGGCTGATATTCGACAAGCTCATGTCACTGCCGCAACGGATCGTCATGGTCAGTCACGATTTGACTCTGCTGACTGGGTTCGACCGGGTGCTGTGGTTGGAGGAAGGGCAGTTGCGAATGGACGGACCGGCAGCAAAGGTGATTGCAGCCTATAGGGACGACATTGAACGCCGGTCTGGAACCGTCATGAAAGCAGCTGCGATATGATGTCGGTTTACCTCTCAGGCGACAGCTGGGCGCATCGCCTTCCGGCCGGGATCAAGCTGGTCGCGGTTGCGATCGGCAGCCTTTTGCTTTTCAAGACGGAAATGCTCTGGATCTTTCTTGTCTGCTTGGCCCTGGTGCTCGCAGCCTATGGTTCTCTCGGCCGCGGAGCCATTCAGCGCCTGCGGCTCCTCAAAGGACTGTCTATTTTTCTGGCAGCAATCCTGGCATTGCATTGGCTATCGGGAACCGTCATGGACGGTGTCATCGCGATCTTGCGCCTTTGTGTAATGGTCCTTGCCGCCAGCTTTGTCTCGATGACAACGCGAATGGATGATATGCTGACGGCCGTGATGCCGATGTTCCGACCGTTGGAATGGGCCGGGTTTTCAGCGCGTAAGCCCGCGCTGGGTGTCACATTGGTGTTGCGGTTTGCACCGCATTTGATGGAGATCTTTGCCGTCCTTCGGGAGGCATACCAGGCGCGCACGGGTAAAAGGTCGTCTTGGAGGTTGATTGCGCCCTTTGCGCTCCAGGCGCTTAAAATGTCGGACAATGTTGCCGAAGCTCTGGCGGCGCGCGGCGGTTCGCAAGGATTGACCCAGAAATAATGGGTGCCCTTGACGATATACGAGAAGACCGGTTGGCGGGTAACGCCGCGGCCCAAGAGACAAACAATAAAGTTGGGACAGTAAATGTCCCTCAAAAACGACGTTAAAGAAGGATAGACTCCCATGACAGATCGTTCACTTGTGCACGTTGCTTTTTATGCGGCCCTCATAGCCGTCCTCGGTTTGCTGCCGCCGGTCGCAATTCCGGCGCTGGGCGGGGTGCCGATTACAGCGCAGACGCTTGGTGTGATGCTGGCGGGCATCATGCTCGGACCGATCCGCGGCGGCCTCGCGGTGCTTTTGTTCTTGTTCCTGGTTGCGCTTGGCGCACCGTTCCTCTCTGGGGGCCGTGGCGGCCTCGGCGTGTTCGCCGGTCCATCTGTCGGCTTTCTGATTGGCTGGCCGGTTGGCGCTTTCGTGGCTGGTTTGATCATGCGCGTGACAACCAACGCAAATGTTTTGATTTCGGCGGCCGTTGCCGGCGCCGTTGGCGGAATTCTTGTCGTCTACGCCTTCGGGATTCCTGGCATTTCCTTTATGACAGGCCTTTCCCTGCCGAAAGCGGCCATCGGTAGCGCGGTTTACATTCCAGGTGACCTCGTCAAGGTCGCAATCGCAGCAATCATTGCTCAGACGATTGCGCGGGGCCTGCCGGGCGCTGTTCTGTCCCGGTCCTGATCCGGTCGAAGCAGGATCTCACGCCGCATGGGCCACATCGGCGAACACCTGGAAAAAAAGGCGCGGGCCAGCATGGCTGGGCCCGCGTTGAAAACTGGCGGGCGCGGCCTCTCATGGGAAGAGTTCCTGTCATCTGTTCAGGAAAGAGAGCAGCTGCTTCGGGACAACTCTCCCGAAGGCGCACAGATCGCGCTCTTGTTGGCCGACCCCACTGACATCCTCGTCAGCTTCTTTGCTTGCGCACGCTCAGGCCGCACTGCCCTCGTCATGGACCCTTCCTGGCCGCGGCATCAGATAGAAACTGTGCTCAAGGCTGTGCAGCCCGCATTCTGTTTGGATGATGAGAGTCTCGCTCGGTCCGTGGCGACCCAAGACGATGAGCGCAGTTCGCGCCCGGTTGACCCACCTTTGGAAACCGCAGAGTTTTATGCCGGGTTCACATCCGGCTCGACTGGCATGCCAAAAGGCTTTGTCCGGTCGCACCGGTCCTGGCTGGAAAGTTTTCGATTAAGTGAACCGGATTTTGAAGACATCGAGCCAG